>NZ_JBSXNM010000029.1:0-150385 GCF_056857655.1 Paracoccus sp. L-17 | reverse complement strand
CACAATCGCCGCCCAGCGGCTTTCATGCTGCCTTGCGCCATCCAAAACCATCCGCACAGCGCGTTCGCGCACTTCCGGTGAATACTTGTTTGTTGTCTTTGTCATGATGCTCCATCCTGCTCATGAGTTGGAGCCTCCGGCAAACCCGGTGCGGTTCACCGACCGGCGACAAGCTGGCCGATCATCTGCCCGAGCAGGCCGACTGGCTTGTGCCGACCATGGTGCAGCTGGAGCTGGCGAAATGGCTGACCCGCGAGATCGGCGAGGACAAGGCCGATCAGGTCATCGCCTTTACCCAGATCTGTCACATCGTCCCGCTCGACACGGAATCCCGTGGCAGATCAGCACCATGTACGCTTGATTGAACTGTCCCAGCGTTTTTCCCGAACCAGGCTGTCGCCCTCCCAGGCCTGAAGCCTGGCGACGACGCGAAAATTCTCGTGGTCGCCGGTCAAACGCGTGGTCGTGACCGTTCTTACCGACCAGTCACCGCGGCGCATCTCGTGCGTCCAACGGACCTCTCCTTCGGCCGAGGTCGGCTGGTCCGGAAGAACCGAATAGCGTTCGCGTCCCTCGGCCGAGTGAGACAGGTCATGCCGGCTGATATAGGCATCGCCTTCATGATCACGGATCTGGGCGGTGATGCGGCCGGTGCAGCGGTCCTCATCGACGTTCCATTCGGCGGCGGGCGCCACATGGTAGGTGGCGTCCAGCGGCCGGCCCGCACGTGGCGGGGCGAAATCGGGGACCGACAGACCATCAGACGCACGGATCGGCAGGTCGAGTTGCGATTGGCCGGGCAGGATGGTCAGCGTCACGGGTTCCGGTGTCGGCCAGGCCAGGGGGAAATAGCTGCTGGAAACGGCCAGCCGGATCCGGTGCCCTCTGCGGAATGTCTGCGCGACGTGCTTCAGCGGTATCTCTGTCACATAATCCCGGCCCGGTTCCAGCGCTGCGGGCTGTTCATGACTGTCCCGGTGGGTCAGGTTCAGAAGACCATAGCTGACCCGCGTGGCGGCGCCGTCGGGGGCCACGTCCACCAGTCGCACCGCGACCTGCGCCACCGGTCGGTCGGCCCGCAGCGCAAGCGTCAGACGCGCGTCCCCCGCGATGTCCAGGTCCTCGTCCAGCGGCGCGGTCTGGAAAGTCAGGCTTCCGGCATCGTCGCGACGCTGATCGCCCGGCTGATCGCCCGGATGCGCATAAGAGCACCATTTCCCGGCCTGCATCCCGACCCAAAGCGGCGAACGGATGGTCAGCGCGGCGCCGGGCAGACCGGCACCGTCGCGGATCATCTGCCCGTCCGATCCCAGGGCGAACCTTGTCCGGGTCACATTGGGCGATGGCCAGGAAGGTTCGGTGATCCAGCGGCCGTCCCGGTGGGCGTAATGGGTGCGGGGGGCGGCATGATCCTGAAGGTAAAGCCGCAGAGGCGGCTCATCCATGATGCCGGTGTCCCGGCCCTTGAGCCAATGGTCCCACCAGCGCGTCTCTTCGGTCAGCCAGTCAATGGCCGGTCCGGGCTCACCAAGATGCGGATATCTGTGCGCCCATGGCCCGACGATGCCCTTGACCGGGCCTTTCAGATTCTCGACCAATCGAAACACCGACCGGCAATAGCCGTCGGCCCAGCCGCTGACGGCATAGACCGGAAGCTGAATCCGGGAAAAATCCTCGCAGACCGAGCCATGCTTCCAGAACGGGTCGCGGGTCTGATGTGCCAGCCAGGTTTCGAGCCAGAGGCCCGAACCGTCAAGCCGCGCCGTCCACATGTCGCGCCAGCGGTCGCCGACATGGGCGGGGTCGGGTGGCAGCGTGTTGATCCCGAACATCACCGAGGCCCAGGACAGCTGCTCGCACAGAAGTGTGCCGCCCATGTAGTGAATGTCGTCGGCATAGCGGTCATCGGTCGAACAGATGGTCACCACGGCTTTCAAGGCCGGCGGGCGCAGCGCAGCGATCTGCAACCCGTTGAAACCGCCCCAGGAGATTCCCACGATACCCACGCCGCCGTCACACCAGGCCTGATCGGCGATCCACGCGATCACGTCGCAGCCGTCCTGCAACTCGACCGGGGTGTATTCGTCCTGCATCACGCCCTCGGATTCGCCGCTGCCGCGCAGATCGACGCGGACATAGGCATAACCCTGCGCCGCCAGCCACGGCGCGCGCGCGTGGTCGCGTTCCAGCGTCTTGTCGTTCTTGCGATACGGAATGTATTCGAGGATCGCGGGCACCGGCCGCGCCTCGGCGTCCTCGGGCATCCAGATCCGCGCCGCAAGCCGCGTGCCATCGGGCATCGCGATCTCGGCATGTTCTGTTTCCCGCACGGTGAGGGGAAGTTCGGTATCGACCTTCATGAATGATCTCGCTGTAGGCAGGGCATGGCGGCTTGCCCGCTTATCTCCGCGGATCCTGCCGAAGTCCATCGCCCGGGCGGGCTATTCGGCGATGTCGGTGAACGCGTAGTCCAGTCTTTTCATCACCTGCTCGTAATTCCACAGAAGTTTGGAGGGCTTTTGCGCACCCATCCAGACCGAGGCCACGGCAAAGCTGTAGGCGTCCTGTTCGGGCAGTTCAGACAGTTTCATGTCCCTTGACACATAGGACGAGATGCGGGTCCCGGCGACCTGTTCGGCGGCGACTTCGATCTCGGCGCGCGAGGGCACGCGGGCCACGGTCGCGTCGGTGAAAAACACCCGATAGAAGAATTCCGCCGCCACCTCTTGCGGGCCCTCGCCCCTGGGCATGTCCGGGCGGCGCCCAAGGCCAAGGTCGATGGTCACCTGCTGGTGGCTGACGCCGTCGACCATCTCGAACAGGTCGCAATGCGACTGCGCGATGCGCGTGTTGATCTCCAGCAACCAGATCTTGTTCTGCACCTCGTCCCAGTAATATTCGATGTTGAAGCCGGCATTGTCATAGCCGATATGATCCATGACGATGCGCGTGATCTGGTGCATCTTGTCCTGCACGCGGCTGGGCAGGGTCGAAGGATAAAGATAGTAGAAGAAGCTGAGAACCTGCGGATAGCGGATGGAATCGACGGTGCCATAGGGAACGACCTCGCCCTCGTGGACATATCCCTCGACCGTGCATTGTCGCCCGCCGATCACCTGTTCGGCCATGCAGTAATGGCCTTCCACCGCCTTGATGTCGTCGGGCAGGTCCGCCTGCTCCATGACGAAATTGAACGGTTCCGAGATCTGGCCGATCCCGGCGCGCAGCTTTTCGGTCGCGTATTCGAAATCTTCGGGGCTGTCGATGCGAAATCCCAGCCGCGAGCCGGAGGACTTGATCGGCTTGATGAAGAACGGAAAACGCAGATCGGCCTCGCCGATCCTTGACAATGCGTTCTCATCGAAGGGATCGAAGGCGGTGAACTTGGGAACATGGTCTGGTACGACCTCGGCCATGACCTTGCGCGACCAGTATTTATGTTCGCATTTCAGCATGCTTTCCAACGAGGAATTGCGTGTCCCGAATTTCTGGCACAGCAGCGGCAGCATGGTCGAGACGGGAAAGTCGATATAGCCGACGATGGCGTCGATCGATCCGTCGAAGGCATTCAGCCTGTCTTCGGCCTCTTTCAGCATCGCCGGAATATCGAATTCTTGCGTTTCGGAAACCTGCATCGGGGTCAGAAGCTGGTGAAATTCCACGTCTTCCACGCCGCGCAGCCGTTTCAGGCGTTCGGCGTTCAGGTCGTCCAGTCCGATGACGAAGACGTTTCTGGTCATTGTTTCGTCCTTCCTGTTGGGTCTGCGGCGCGATGGGCAGCCCGGCCGACGCGCCCTTGCCCCCGTGGCCCGGTCCGCAAGCGGGTCAGGCGCGGGCCAGTTCGGCCTGCGTCGGGAAGCTTCGACCCTTGAGCCGTTCTGTCGTGCCCTCGATGTCATCGACCAGCAGCAGCAGGAAATCCCCCGGCTTGGCCTCGTCGATGGCCTTTGCGACGGCCTCGTGCTCGTCCATGATCGTCTCGACATGCGCGGAGGTGCCGGCACCTGCCGCACCGTCGTGAATCATTCCGGCGGTTTCGCCGGTCTCGCGCCCGCGTGCATCGGTTTCATAGACGTAAAGCCTGTCGCACATCCGGGCCAGTTGCGCGCCCAGGGCCGCAAGATCCTCGTCCCGGCGATTGCCCGGTGCGGTGGCGACGGCGATCTTGCGCTGCGTGGCCAGCCCGTTGACCAGCGGTTCCAGCGCGATCAGCGCCGGCACGTTATGGCCATAGTCGATCAGGCACTTGACGCCGTCCGCCTCGAAATAGTTCGTGCGGCCCGGCATCTGCGCAGGCGTGGGATGGAAGGTCAGAAGACCCGCGCGGATATCGTCGATCTCGATTCCATGGGCCAGGGCAGCGGCCGCCGCGGCCATGGCGTTCTGCACGTTGAAGGGCGCATGTCCCTCGAACGCGATCGGCACGTCATTGACCTCGACGATCTCGACGGTGACCTTGCCCCGCAAAAGCACGATCTTGCCATGCTTGACGGTCAATACCATGCCCAGATCGTCCAGATGCCGGGTCAGCGCCGGGTTCTGGGGATCCATGGTGAAATAGATGATCTCGCCGCGCGCCCAATAGGTGCCGTGTTCCATGACCAGCGGATCATCGGCGTTCAGCACGCAATAGCCGCCTTCGCGCTTTACCGCATCCACGACCACCGTCTTGCAGCGGGCAAGGTCTTCCAGCGTGTGGATGTCACGCTCGCCCAGATGATCGGAGGCGATGTTCAGCAGGACGCCGACATCGCATTCGTCAAAGCCCAGGCCACGGCGCATGATGCCGCCGCGCGCCACCTCCAGCACCGCGTGTTCGACCGTGGGTTCGCGCAGCACGGCCTGCGCCGCCGCCGGCCCGGAATAGTCGCCGCGCAGGATCACGTTGTTGTCGATCTCGACCGTGCCGGTGCAGCCCATGCCGACCGAATGACCGGCCTGCCGCAGGATATGCGTCGTCAGGCGCGTGGTCGTGGTCTTGCCGTTGGTGCCGGTGATTGCGGTGATCGGAATCCGCCCGTCATCGGTGGGATCGGGAAACAGCATCTCGACCACGTGCTGTCCTACCGGACGGGGTTTGCCATGGGTGGGGGACATGTGCATCCGGAAGCCGGGTCCGGCATTGACCTCGACCACCCCGGCCGATTGCCGGTCCAGCGGCAGATACAGGTTTTCGGCCAGCAGATCGATGCCGATGATGTCCAGCCCGACAAGCCGGGCGATCCGCTCCATCGCGAATCGGACTTCGGGATGCACCTCGTCGGTCAGATCGGCCGCGGTGCCGCCGGTCGAGATATTGGCCGTGGATTTCAGAAAGGCGATCTCGCCCTCGGGCAGCACGGTGTCCAGCGCGTGACCGGCCTGTTCCAGCATCCGGCGGGTCTGTTCGTCGACATGGATCTGGGTCAGCAGGTTCTCGTGCCCGACGCCGCGGCGCGGGTCGCTGTTCTCGACGTCGATCAGTTGCTGGATCGTGCTTTTGCCATCGCCGGTCACATGGGCTGGACGGCGGCGCGCCGCCGCGACCAGCTTGCCGCCGATCACCAGCATCCGGTGATCCTCGCCCTTGATATAGTTTTCGACGATGACACCGCCGTGATCGTCGCGGGCACGCGCGACCGCAGCATCATAGCCTGATCTCAGGTCCTCCACGCTGGCGATATCGGTCGTGACGCCGCGTCCGTGATTGCCCGACAGCGGCTTGGTGACGACCGGCCAGCCGATCCAGTCAGCCGCCGCCTGCGCCTCTTCGAAGGAATGGCAGACCTGTCCGCGCGGCACCGGCACACCGGCATCTGCCAGGATCTGCTTGGTCCATTCCTTGTCGTCGGCGATCGAATGCCCGATGATTCCCGAGGCGTCGGTCACCGTGGCCTGAAACCGGCGCTGCTTGATGCCGTGGCCCAGCTGGGTATAGCTGGTGCCTTCGGTCAGGTTGTAGGCGGGAATGTTGCGATCCCTGGCGGCGTTGACGATGGATCCGGTCGACGGCCCCAAGGCGTTCGCGTCACGCACCTCTTTCAGGTGGTCGATGATCGGCGTCAGATCGACATCCTCGCCGTCGTAAAGCTTTCGAACGATCTGCACCGCCGCCTCGCCGGCCGCGATGCCGCTTGCTTCGTCGCGATAGCGGTAGACGACATTGTAGATGCCCGGATCATAGCTGTCCACGGTCTTGCCGTAACCCACCGAGAAGCCGACAAGGTTCTGCAACTCGATGGCGACATGCTCGACCATGTGCCCAGCCCAGGTGCCGCTGCGCACCCGTTGCAGAAAACCGCCCGGCTCTCCGACCGAACAGCGATGATTGTAAATGGTGGGGACCAGCGCCTGAAGCCTTTCGGCGATCGCCGGCACCTGGTCGCTTGGCCGGTCTTCCAGGTCCTCGATGTCCAGCCGCATGTAGATGGCTTGATAACGGCTGTAATAATTCGGTCCGCGCAACGCGCGATGTTCAAGAATATGCAATCCTGTGCTCCAGGCTCTTGGCCCTGAGCTCATCGTGTCCCAGGACTCGTCGGTCTGTCAGACTGTATCCACAGCCATCGACCAGCGCGTGCATGATGACGTTATTGACGCTGACCGCCTCGCCGTCCGCGAGACTGAAGACATTCGACCCTGTAACCTGGGAACTGTCAACGAGGATCACGTGACCGGGCCCGAATGCATGGATCACATCCTCTTCAAACAGGACCGCCGCATCCTCGCCCAAGCCGATGCCCAGATATTCGGGATTGGTCGCGCCGACCTCCATCAGCCGCGAGAAACGCCCGCGTTCGAGAAAATGGGTATCGATAATGACCCCCGCCACCAGACCGAAGCCGGCAGTCATCTTGACCGCACCCTTGCGCAGGGAATCATTGGCAGCACCGCCATAGACCATGGTCTGCGACTGGCAGGCAGCGCCCGCGCTGGTCCCCGCGATCACCGCGCCCTCGGCATGGCGGGCCCGAATCGCCTCCAATGCGGCAGTCGCGCCCAGAATATTCGTCAGCCGCATCTGGTCGCCGCCAGAAATGAAGATGACGTCCGAACGCCGAATCATCCCGACGATATCATCCGACGCCGCATCCTGGCGTTCGCGGATCCGGATATCCACGACCTCGCCCGCGCCGATCGCGGAAAACGCGGTGCGATACGATTCGAACACCTCGCCCGGAGTGCTGCTGGCGGTCGTGATCACACCGACCACCGGCGCCGTCTTTCCCGAAACGGCCAGCACGCGGCGCAGGATATCCGCGCGCGAGGTCTTGTCTTCCGCGCCCCCGATCGCGACAAGCGGCCCCTTGGTGCCATGGGTGGTGGGCATGCTCATCGACTGCGCTCCGTTCCTCATGAATGGACGTTATCTTGTATGTCGGTGTATCACCAGCTTGCCAATCGACAGACCGTCTCGCATTCATGCGATGCCGTTCCGCCGATCCTTGACATGAAATGGTTGATGCGAGGTTAGGCGAACGCTCATCCAGCAATGCGGAGGCCATGTTTCATGTCCGAGACAGCGAGGGCGCGGGGATTCAGTCTTGCGATCCACGGGGGCGCGGGGGTCATGCCGCGCGACAGCATGACGCCCGACCGCGAGGCGCGGCTTCATGCGGCGCTGACGCGCGTGCTGGACGCGGGCGAAGCCGTGTTGTCGCGCGATGGCAGCGCGCTTGACGCGGTGACGGCAGCGGTCTGCATGCTGGAGGACGAACCGCTGTTCAACGCGGGCCGGGGCGCCGTCTTTACCCGCGACGGCAGGCAAGAGATGGATGCCGCCGTGATGGACGGCCGCGACCGCAGCGCGGGCGCCGTCGCCGGCATCTTCGGGCCGAGGAACCCCATCCTTGCCGCGCGCGCCGTTCTGGAACACACCGATCACGTCCTCATGATCGGCGATGGCGCCCTTGCCGTGGCGCGGGCGGCCGGGCTTGAATTCTGCACCGAAGACCACTTCTTCACGCAAGATCGCCATGACGCCCTGCAAGAGACGTTGAAGATGGAGCAACAGGGCAGGCTCGACGACGATCCCGCGCGCCGCCACGGGACTGTCGGCGCAGTGGCCCGCGATCGGCATGGCGCGCTGGCCGCGGCGACCTCGACCGGCGGCATGACGGCAAAGCGATCGGGCCGCGTCGGCGACAGCCCGATAATCGGCGCCGGCACATTCGCGGACAACGCCACCTGCGCGGTATCGGCCACCGGCGACGGCGAAATGTTCCTGCGCCTGTCCGTGGCGCACGAGATTGCAGCCCGCATCCGCCTGGCCGGCCTTGCGCTGGATCGCGCCGCGCAGGAGGTCGTGATGACCGACCTGACGGCCATCGGCGGCTCCGGCGGGCTGATCGCGGTCGATCGGGACGGTCGCATTTCAGCGCCGTTCAATTGCGAAGGCATGCATCGCGGCTGGGTCGTCGAAGGCAAAACCCGGAAAACCGCCATCTACTGATTTGCCGCAGCGTCGGCATCCCGACAGACTGGAAGGCCACGCGATCCGGCGGCGGATTCAGCCTCTGCCTTTCCAGGGGACCAGTTTGCGTTCGGCGAGGCGCATGAGGACGTCGATGGCGTAGCCGATGATGCCGATCAGGATGATTCCCATCAGCACGATGTCGGTCAGCTGGAACTTGGAGGCGGCGATGATCATCATGCCGGCACCCTTCTGGGCGGCGACCAGTTCGGCCGCGACGACGGTGCCCCAGCAGACGCCCATCGCGACGCGCGCGCCGGTAAAGATTTCGGGCAGCGAGTTGGGCAGGATCACATGGCGCAGCAACTGCCATTTCGATGTCCCCAGCGAATAGGCGGCATGGACCTTGGTGATGTTGACCCCCGAGACGCCGGCCCGCGCCGCGATGGTCATGACCCACAGCGCGGCCAGAAACAGCAGCACGATCTTGCCGGTTTCCCAGATCCCGAACCAGATGATGACCAGCGGGATCAGCGCCAGGGGCGGCACCGGGCGCATGAACTCCACGATCGGATCGAACCAGCCGCGGAACCAGCCCGACAACCCCATCGCATAGCCAAGCGGAATGCCCACCAGCGATCCCAGGGCAAAGCCCGCCAGCACCCGCATCAGCGAGGCGCCCAGATGTTCCCACAGGCTGAAATTCTGGTAGCCGGTCCGCGCGATCTCGACGAAACGGCCGGCCACGGCCTCGGGCGAGGGCAGCCAGATCGGCTCCATCTGCAACCCCTCGTCGGCGGCAAAGCCCAGCGTGCCCTTGGCGGTCATGCTCACCGTGCCATGATCCACGCGGACCCTGCCGCCGGGGGCGATGGCGGTGCCGTCGATGGCGCTGGCCTGCGCGCCCCCGGGCAACGGGATCAACCGGTCGCGCCCGCGCGGCACCGACGCCACGACCGCATCCCCGGCCGCGTCCGCAGGCGCATCGATCCCGGCAAAGACCCGGACCCGGCCGCTTGTCGGCCGACCATCCGCGCCCCGCGCCTGATAGGCAAAGCCCGTCTCGCCGATGAAGGGGCCGGGCACATGGAACGGCACCAGCCGCGACCCGGTAAAGGCGCCCCACAGCACGAAGACCACGAGAATCGAGATGACCGAGGCCGCCCGGTCTGGCCGGATCGCGCTTTCATCGCCGAAGGTCACCGTCTTCAGGCTGGTGAAATCCTTGCGCTGACCGGTCCTGCGCCGGATCAGTTTCACGACCAGCGCGGCGGCCGCGAACAGGCCCGCATAGACCAGCAGAAGCGCCAGGCCGGTCATGCCGCATCCCCCTGACGGCCCATGATCTCTTCTTCCATGTTCCAGATCATCGACAGGATCTCCTCGCGGCGGGCGGCGAAATCGGGCCGCTTCTTGATCTGCCGCAGATCCTGGCCGACCCCCTGATCGGCAAAGGGCAGATGGTATTCCTTGTAGATCCGGCCCGGACGCGGGGCCATGACGATCAGCCTTTCGCCCAGAAGCAGCGCCTCCTCGACGGAATGGGTGATCAGGATGATGGTCTTGCCCGTCTCCTTCCACAGATCGAGGATCATGGCCTGCATCTTTTCCCGCGTCAGCGCATCCAGCGCGCCCAGAGGCTCGTCCATCAGGATGACATCGGGGTCATTGGCCAGGCATCGCGCCAGCGCGACCCGCTGCTGCATGCCGCCGGACAATTCGTAGGTCGCCTTCTCGCGGAAATCCTGCAATCCCACGACCTCGATCAGATGATCCACGCGCGGCCCGAATTGCGCCTCGCGCTGGCCCGCCATGCGCGGTCCGAAGGACACGTTGTCGCGCACATTCATCCATTCGAACAAGGCGCCCTGCTGGAACACGACGCCGCGTTCCGCATCCGGCCCGGTCACCGCATGGCCGTTCAGCGCGACGCGGCCCGCGGTCGGCGCCAGAAACCCCGCCACGATATTCAGCAAGGTCGATTTCCCGCAGCCCGACGGCCCCAGGACCGACATCAGCTGGCCCGGCCTCAGGTCGAGCGAGACATCCTGCAACGCCTGCACATGCGCGCCGTTGGCCAGATCGAACCGCATCGAGATATTGGTCAATGTAAGTCCGGACATGGGGCTGTTTTCCTGGTGCCGCAGCAAGGTCGGAAGGCGCAATCACGCCTTCCGTCATCATCATCAGCGGCCGGCCACATCGGCCAGCGGGCCCGTGTCGATCAGGGCGGCGTAGGATGGCAGGATTTCGGGAACGGTTCCGTTCTCGCGAAAGAATTCCGCCGCGCCGTCCAGATAGGTGCCCACGCGCCCGCCAAGCCAGGCATCCGACAGCAACTGGTCCACCGACAGGAACACGAAGTCGTCGATCGTGTCGCCCGCCACCGCGGTTTCCATGCCCGCGTCCCGCGCGATCACCGACAGCATCTCGTCGCGCCTGTCGCCCGCGTTCCATGCCGCGTTCGCCTGCGCGGTGACGGCCACGAAATCGGCCAGAAGCCGGGGTTGCCCGGCGGCGAAGTCGCCCGTGGTCGTGATCAGATCGAAGGACAGGATCCCGATCGCTTCCTTCTCGGCGCCGGTCAGCAGCACATTGCCGAATTCCCGCATCCGGGCCAGCGCGCCGCCCCAGCCACAGGCCATGTCCACATTGCCTTGCGACAGCGCCGCCGCGCCCTCGGCCGGGGCCATGTCCACGATCGACATGGTCGAGGTGTCGACCTTCAGATATCCCATCAATTGCAGGAAGGTATATTGCGCCCCGGTGCCCATCGGAACGGCGACGCGCTTTCCCTCCAGCTCGGAGGCGCTTTCCTTGTCGATTTCCAGCCCGGCGGCGACGACGCAGTTCTCGTTGTCGGCGTAGGAGGCCGCGATGTCGATGATCTTCAGATCCTGACCGGCCGAGGTCGCCGCGATGAAGGGCAGCACCCCCTGGCTGACCGCGATCTGCACATCGCCAGCAGCCATCGCAGCCGACATCGCCGTGCCGGAATCGAACGCGACCCAGTTCACCCGCACCCCCAGTGCCTCGTCATAACCCCCCTGAACCTTCGCAAACTGGAACGGCATCGGCCATTCCCGAAAATACGCCACAGTCAACGGCTCCTGCGCAAGCGCGGGCGAGGCCGCCCCGATCGCTGCGAGGGCAAGTATGGCGGTGCCCAGCTGACGTGTCATCTTTCTCTCCTTGTTGGTAGGGCGCGCGATGCGGGCCCGTTGCGGTCGATCTGCTTGCCGACTGGATCATCACCTGCCTCTGCCTAGCCCATGCGTTCGCTGCTATGGCTTCCGGGCGAGGCCGGGAAGACGACGGTCTTGTTGTTGTTCGGGAAGACGCGGTGGGTGGCGTGGGCGTGGATCGCGCGGGCCAGAACCTGGCTTTCGACATCGCCCCCCAGGCTGACATAGTCCTCGGCCGATTGTGCATGGGTCACGCGGATGATGTCCTGTTCGATGATCGGGCCTTCATCCAGATCGGCGGTCACGTAATGGCTGGTCGCGCCGATCAGCTTCACCCCGCGCTGATACGCCTGCTTGTAGGGGTTGGCGCCCTTGAAGGACGGCAGGAACGAATGGTGGATGTTGATGATCCGACCCGACATCTTCTTGCACAGCGCGTCCGACAGGATCTGCATGTAGCGGGCCAGCACGATCAGGTCGGCGCCGGTCTCCTCGACCACCGCCATGATCCGCGCCTCGGCCTCGGGCCTGTTTTCCCGTGTCACCCTGATGCAGTGGAAAGGAATGTCGTGATTGACCACCAGTTTCTGGTAATCCATGTGGTTCGACACCACGGCGACGATATCGACCGGCAGCGCCCCGATCCGCCAGCGATACAGCAGGTCGTTCAGGCAGTGGCCGAACCGGCTGACCATCACCACGAGCTTCATCTTGCGGGATTCGTCGCGGAACTGGAAATCGGTCCCCAGTTTCCCGGCAATATGGGCAAAGCCCTTTTCAAGCTGCTCAAGCGTGGCGCCCGTTTCGGGCACGAAACTGACGCGCATGAAGAACCGGCCGGTCTGCGGATCGTCGAACTGCGCGCTTGCGGTGATGTTGCAGCCAGCATCGGCCAGATAGCCCGCGATGGCCGCGACGATGCCGCGCCTGGAGGCGCAGGCAACCGTCAGGCAATATCGGGTGGCCAAGGGTTTCGCGTCCATCGGCATCGTCACACTGCCCGGATCGACCCCGGATCCATCGGCTTTCATGCGGGCCCCGACGTTGCAGCCGATCGCCTGCTTCGCCGGCGCCAGAACCTTCACGTGGTCTTGGGTCATGCGCGCATCAATTCGTTCTGTGGATCATGGAGACAGGGGTCGACCACGCAGGCGGCCACGGCCTCGCCGATCACCTCGACCGACAGCGGCGTTCCGATCTCTGCGAAATCCGGATCGACAAAGCCCATCGCGATGTTCTTCCCGGTCCGATATCCCCAGCCGCCCGAGGTTACCGTGCCGATGCAGGTGCCGTTCGACAGAATGCTGTCGCCGCCATGGGCCGGGGCATGACTGCATTCGATAACCAGACTGACGAACCTGCGACGCGGACCTTTCGCCATCTGCGCCTCCAGGGCGGCCTTGCCCACGAAATTCGGCTTGTCTGCCTTGACGAACCGATCCAGTCCGCTTTCGACCGGGCCGAATTCGGTGATCAGATCCGCCTTCCAGTGGCGATAGCCCTTTTCCAGGCGCATCGATTCGACCGCGCGGGATCCGAACAGCCGCAAGCCATGGACCTTGCCGGCGTTGCGCAGCGCGAGATAGGCGACATGAAGCTGATTGTTGGGGACATGAATCTCGTAGGCCAGTTCGCCCGAGAAGCTGACCGACATCACCACCGCAGGGGCGATGCCGACGAAGGCCCGGCGCACGGACAGCCACGGAAACGCACGGGCCGACCAGTCGCCGCGCGCGACCGCCGACAGCACGTCGCGCGATTTCGGGCCGGCCAGAACAAGGATGGTCCAGTCGTTGGTCAGCGAGCGCAGCGACACCGACCCGTCATCGGGCAAATGTGTCCGCAGCCAGTCCATGTCGTGGAATTCCGACGCGGCGGCCGATCCGTACCAGATCGTATCCTCGTCCAGATTGGCCAGCGTCGCCTCGGCCTTTACATGGCCATGCTCGTTCAGCAGGTAGCCCAGCCCGACCTTGCCGACCTTTCCGGCGATCCGTCCGCAGATCATCCCGTCCAGCCAGTCGCGCGCGCCGGGACCGGTGATCTCGATCCGGTTGAAGCCGTTGACCTCGGTCAGGCCGACGCCGGTCTGAACCGCCTTCACTTCGTCGCCGATCACATCGAAGGTTTCGTTGAACCGGAAACTGTAGGTTTCCTCGAAATCCGGGCCGGGCTTGATATAGGCCATGCGCTCCCAGCCGTTGACGACGCCGAAATCCGCCCCCTCGGCGGCCAGAACGGGGGTCAGGGGCGTGGTCTTGATCGGCCGGCCGGCCGGGCGATGCTCGTGCGGAAAGTGAAAGCGGAATTCGTTCTGGTAATCCTCGATCGCCTTCAGGGCGGTCAGTTCGACATTGCCATGGCCGGCAAAGCGACGCGGGTCGATGCCCCAGGTGTCATAGCAGGCCTCGCCATGCACGATCTGCTGCGCCAGCAGCCAGCCATGGCCACCACCTTCGCCCAAGCCGGCGCGCAAGCCGATGATGCAGAACGCATTGCGTTTCCCCGGAATGGGTCCGACCAGGGGTGCGCCGTCGATCGTGTAGGTGATCGGTCCGTTGACGACGGTATGGATTCCCGTCTCCATCAGGGCCGGCATCCGCGCAAAGGCACCTTCCAGCACGCTCATCACCCGATCCAGATCGTCGGGGCAAAGCGCGTTGACGAAATTCGGGTCGATCCCGTCCATGCCCCAGGTCTTGCAGTCCTGTTCGTAGAAGCCGACCAGCAGGCCGTTCTTTTCCTGGCGGCAGTAATAATCGCTGATCGGGCAGCGCAACAGCGGCATACGGTGGCCGGCCTCCTCGATGGCCCGGATCGGCTCGGTCAGGAAATACTGGTGTTCCATGGAGGCGACGGGGTGATGAACGCCCATCATCGCGCCGACCTCGTTCACGCGATAGCCGCAGGCATTGACGACGATTTCGCAGCGGATGTCGCCCTGTTCGGTATGGACGCTCCAACTGTCATCGGTATGCTGGGTCAGCCCCGTCACCGGGGTATTGCGATAAACCTCGGCCCCGGCGCGACGGGCCCGGCGAGCCAAGGCCTGACACAGCTGCGCCGGGTCGATATCGCCGTCCAGCGGATCCCAAAGACCGCCCAGCAGGTTGTCGGTCGAGATCAGCGGGTGACGGCGGCCGCATTCCTCGGCGTCGATCAGTTCGAAATCGACGCCCATGCCCTTGGCGACGCTGATGAAGTGGCGATAGCCGTCCATCTGCCGATCGGTATTGGCCAGCCTTATGCCGCCATCGGCATGATGGTAGTTGATCGGATATTCGGGATCGTCCGCCAGTTCCTTGTAGAGCCTGATCGAGTGGCTCTTCAGCCCGACCATGGTCTGCGTGGCGCCGAAATTGGTCACCTGCGCCGCGGAATGCCAGGTCGTGCCCGATGTCAGTTCATTGCGCTCGACCAGCACGACATCGGTCCATCCTTCTTGTGTCAGATGGTACAGCGTCGAACATCCCGCGATACCCCCACCGATAACGACCACGCGCGTCTGATTCTTCATCGCCACTTTCCGTCTTGCAGAAGCTTGACCTGCAATCAGGGAACGGGACGGGCCTGCCTCGGGTCAATCGCAATGCCCCATGTTCAGGAAATCAGAACGATACCGCCGTCGGTTGCGAACGGGGCTCGCGCCTTGCCGGGACATGACCGGCTTGCGAACCGATGGGAATGCTGCATTCTCGCGGCTGACGAGGCACAGCCGCATCCCTGGGCATCGAGACTGGCGCAACCCGCAAGACATCCGTGCGCGCTCCCGGAGCCGGAGAGAAAATCGACCGCGACATGACCGACAACCGCATCAGGCCAAAACTCACCGCCGACGCCACGGGCCGGCTTTCGCTGCGCGGTCTGCGGGTTTTCATCGCGCTGGAACAGGCGCGTTCGGTGGCCGAGGCCGCCAGGGCCCTGGGGCTCAGCAAGTCCAATGTGTCGCAGCAGATCACGACCATGGAAAACGGCATCGGAGCCAAGCTGTTCGACCGGACGCAAAAACCGATCTCGTTGACACCGGCGGGTCAGGCTCTCAGCCTGCACGCGCATCGGATTCTCGCCACGGTTTCGCTTGCCGAAGAGGCGTTGGCAGAGCTTGACCTTGGCAGTCTGCCCCGTCTCGACTTTGCGGTCATCGACGATCTGGACGCCTCGCTGACCCCTGCGCTGGCCGCGTCCCTGCAAGCCAGACTGCCGCGCTGCTTCATCTGCACCTTTTCGGGCCGCTCCGATCAGGTCACCTCCCGGCTGATCTCGCGAGAGGCCGATATCGCCGTTACCGCCAGCATCCCCGCCAACATGCACCGGTTTCAGATCCTTCAGATTCTGCGCGAGAAATTCGTGCTGGTGACGGCGCGCGGGGCATATTCCGCAGATCTCGACTGGCGCGCGCAGCTGTCGGACCTGCCGCTGGTGCAGTATTCCGAAGCGATGCCGATGGGTCGAATGGTATCGACGCATCTGAAGCGGATCGGCTTTTACGCGCCGCGACGGTTTTCCTTCGAGGCCAGCAGGTCGGTCATTGCGACCGTTGCCCGCACCGGCGGCTGGACGCTGACAACACCGCTCAGCATTCTCGACGCTGGCCGGTTCAAGGACCAGATCGATCTGTCGACGCTTCCCTTTGCAGGGCTGTCTCGGCAGATCTATCTGATCAACCGGGTGGATGAACTGGGTTCGCTACCCGAAACCCTGGCCAGACAATTTCGCGCCCTGCTTCAACAGGAGGCGGTGCGGGAATTCGCCAGAATGGCGCCACATATGACCGGCTCGATAGAGGTGTGTCACGAATTGCTGGTCTGATCCCGTTCCAGAGCAGCAGTTTCCGCCGGCGCACCTTGCCCGCCAGGTCCACATGGCCGGACAAGCTTGCACCGAAGCATCAGCCTTCGCCGACGGGCGGCCTGGTTTCGGGCGGAATCGGACAGGTATAGGGGTATTCGGCCAGATGCGATTCATGGGCCTTTTTCGCCGCCGCGATCAGGGCCGGATCGGTCAGCGCCCTGCGGGCGGTCGCGGCCATCACCTTGGCGGCGTGCAGCATCCCCTTGTGCGCGGCGGGCGCCTTGCCCTGCGCGGTCTGCTGCCAGCTATGCAGCGCCGTGCCCACCGCGCAGGTCGCCACGCGCGCCTGGACGGTCGGGACCGCCCAGCTGACATCGCCCACATCGGTCGAGCCCATGCCGCCCATGAAGGGCCGGTCCAGGGGCGCGATGAAATCGCACAGCGCCATGTCATAATCGGGTTTCATCGCCAGACGTTCGAATGTGTCGGCAATGTCTTCGCGCGACAGGCTTTCGCGGATGCTGCTGGCAAAGACTGCATCCTCGGCGTCGAAGGGGACGGGGCCCAGAGCCTCGAACTCGGCCTGCATCGCCTCGGACAGGGGTCGGTTCTCGGTCAGGTTCGACACCGCCGAAAAGACGCGCGAGGTTACCCGGGTTCCCGACATCAGCGCCGCGCCCTCGGCGATGGCGCGCACGCGTTCGACCAGTGACGACAGTCCGCCCAGGCTGGGGCTGCGGATCAGTTGGCGCACCGTGGCCCTGGCCTGCACGACGTTCGGCGCGATGCCGCCCGCGTCCAGATAGGCGTAATGCACCCGCGCCGCATCCGGCATGTGTTCGCGCATGTAGTTGACCCCGATGTTCATCAGCTCGACCGAATCCAGGGCGGACCGCCCCAGTTCAGGCGCGCCCGCCGCGTGCGCCGCCTTGCCGTGGAAGGTGAAATCGATCCGGGTATTGGCCAGCGACCGCATGTCGTCGACCGCGTTGAAACTGGCCGGGTGCCAGGTGATGGCGATATCGACGTCGTCGAACTGACCCTCGCGGACCATGTAGGTCTTGGCGGCGCCGCCTTCTTCGGCGGGACAGCCGTAATAGCGCACGCGGCCGGCAATGCCTTCGGATTCCAGCCAATCCTTGACGGCGGTGGCTGCGGACAATGCGGCCGAACCCAGCAGGTTGTGCCCGCAGCCATGGCCGAAGCCGTGATCGGCGATCTGCCGGGGCTGGGCCAGCCCGGGTTCCTGCGACAGGCCGGGCAGCGCGTCGTATTCGCCCAAGATCGCGATGACCGGCCCGCCTTCGCCCGCCTCGCCCATCACGGCGGTGGGAATGCCGGCGACATTCCGGGTCACGCGAAAACCCTGCTCGCGCAGCATCTGCGTGTGCGCGGCGCAGGACTTGACCTCGTCATAGGCCAGTTCGGGTGTGTCGAAGACGCGATCGGCCAGGCCGGTGAAATCCACCGCCTTCTGATCGACGAAAGGCCAGATCGGGTTGTCGTTTCGCAACTGAAATCTCCTTGGAAGTGGGGCGTCAGGCCGCCCGGTCGTTCAGGTAGCAGGCCGACATCCGGCCGGGCGCCACCTCGCGCAGGGCCGGCACCTCGGTGCGGCAGCGGTCATGGGCATGGGGGCAGCGGGGGTGGAAATGGCACCCCTTGGGCGGGTCCAGGGGCGAGGGGATCTCGCCCTTGATGGCGTGATAACGGCGCTTGCCGGTCTCGAATGTCGGGATCTCGCTGATCAGCGCCTGTGTATAGGGGTGATTCGGACGGGCGATCAGTGCCTCGGCCTCGCCCAGTTCGACGAGGCGGCCGAGATACATCACCGCGATCCGGTCCGAGACATGTTCGACCACGCCCAGATCGTGACTGACGAACAGGTAGGTCAGGTCGTAATCCTGCCGCAGCTTCACGAACAGGTTCAGCACCTGCGCCTGGATCGACACGTCCAGCGCCGCCACGGATTCGTCGCAGACCAGGAAATCGGGCCGCACCGCCAGCGCGCGGGCGATGCCGACCCGCGCCCGCTGGCCGCCGGAAAACTGATGCGGATAGCGTTTGGCCGTCGTCGGATCCAGCCCCACCTGGTCCAGGATATCCTCGACATAGGCATCCACCCGGTCCCTGGACACGATGCCGTGGACGCGTGGCGCCTCTCCGACGATGTCGCGGACCCGCATCCGCGGGTTCAGCGAGGACATCGGATCCTGAAAGATCATCTGGATCTTCAGCGCGGCATCGCGGGCGGCGGCGCCCTTCAGCCCGGCCACGTCCTGTCCGTTATAGACGATGCGTCCGTCCGAGGGCGCGTCCAGCCCCGCAACCATCCGCCCCAGGGTGGACTTGCCGCAGCCGGATTCGCCGACCAGACCCAGAACCTCGCCCCGGCGGATGTCCAGGCTGACATTGTCAACGGCATGGACGGTCACCGGCGCGATCTTCGCGCCCAGCTTGCGGGCGGTGCGTTCGGCGATGTCCAGATTCTTGGTAAACCGTTTGGACACGTTGTCGATGGTCAGGATGGTGTCTTGGGTCACGACGTCAGCCTCTGGTCCGCATCGGCATAGGGATGATGGCAGCGCAGGCTGCGATCCGCCCCGGCCGGGTCCAGCGATGGCTCGACCTGGCAGGCGGCATCGGCGCGCGGGCAGCGGGGGGCGAACTTGCACCCTTCGGGCAGGTTCAGCAGCGAGGGCGTCATGCCCTTGATCTGCGTCAGCATCGCGCCGTGACGCTTGCCCTGCGGCACGCTGTCGATCAGCCCGCGTGTATAGGGATGGCGGGGGTTGGAAATGACCTCGGCCGTGGGGCCTTCCTCGATGATGCGGCCTGCATACATCACGGCCAGCCGGTCGGCGAGGCCCGACACCACCGCCAGGTCATGGGTGATCCAGATCAGCGCCGTCCCGGATTGCGTGCACAGGGCCTGCACCTCGGACAGGATCTGCGCCTGGATGGTCACGTCCAGCGCCGTGGTCGGTTCATCCGCGATGATCAGGTCGGGCTTGTGCAGCAGCGCGATGGCGATGGCCACGCGCTGACGCATCCCGCCCGAGAACTGGTGCGGATAGCCTTGCAGACGTTCGTCGGGGGACGAGATGCCAACCTGCACCAGCGCCTCTCGCGATCGGCGCAGCGCCTCGGCTTTGGTGACCCTGTCATGGGCCCGCACGGTTTCGATCATCTGCGTGTCGATGCGCAATACCGGGTTCAGCGTCATCATCGGATCCTGAAAGATCATCGCGATGCGCTTGCCGCGCAAGGGACGCAGCGCAGCCTCGCCGCCGGCGACAAGATCGTCGCCATCGAACAGGATCCGGCCGCCGGTCACGCGGCCCGGCGGATCGACCAGCCCCAGGATCGAAAAGCCGGTGACCGACTTGCCCGATCCCGATTCGCCCACCAGGCCCAGGATCTGCCCGCGTTCCAGCGAGAAGCTGACCCCGTCCACCGCCTTGGCCACGCCGTCGCGGGTGAAGAAATGCGTCTGCAGGTTCCGGACATCCAGCAGGGCGGTCATTTCTGCAACCTCGGGTTCAGGACATCGCGCAGACGATCGCCGACAAGGTTGATGGCGATGATCGTCATCACCAGCGCGATGCCCGGAAAGATGCTGATCCAGTAGCTGCCCGACAGCAGGTAATCATAGCCGTTCGCGATCAGCAGCCCCAGCGAGGGTTCCGTGATCGGCACGCCCACACCCAGAAAGGACAGCGTCGCCTCCAGCGCGATGGCCTGCGCGATCTGGACGGTCGCCACCACGATCAGCGGCGGCACGCAATTGGGCAGCAGGTGGCGAAACATGATGCGCGGATTGGACAGCGCCAGGCAGCGCGCGGCATCGATATAATCCTTGCGCCGCTCGACCATGGCCGAGCTGCGCACCGTGCGCGCGTAATAGGCCCATTGCACGATCACCAGCGCCAGGATCACCTTGTCGACGCCGCGCCCCAGCAAGGCCAGCAGGATCAGCGCGATCAGGATGGCCGGGAAGGACAATTGAAGATCGACGATCCGCATGATGATGCTGTCCAGCCGGCCGCCGAAATAGGCGGCCGAGACGCCGACAATGGTGCCGATGGTGATCGCCAGCGCCAGCGACACCATCGCGACCATCAGACTGACGCGCAGCCCGTACATGATGGCCGACAGCATGTCGCGCCCCTGCTGGTCGGTGCCCAGCCAATAGGTCATGCCGGTGCCGAAGCTGGCCTCGCCGGGCGGCAGGGCGCCGTCCATGATGTCCAGCTGGGCCAGGTCATAGGGGTTCTGCGGCGCGATCCAGGGCGCCGCGAGGGCGATCAGCGCGATCAGGATGAACAGGATCAGCCCGATGACGGCGACGGGATCCTCGAGGAATTCCTTGACGATGCGCCTGGTCGGGCTGTCGATGCGCACCGGCGCGGCGGGGCTGGCGATGTCGGTCATCCCTTCATCTCCGACAGGCGGATGCGCGGGTCCAGGAGCGAATAGATCACGTCGACGGCCAGGTTGATGCCCACGATGATCAGCACCGTCAGCATCAGGTAGGCGACGATGACCGGACGATCGAGCAGGTTGATGCTGTCGATCAGCAGCTTGCCCATGCCCGGCCAGGCAAAGACGGTTTCGGTGACGATGGCAAAGGCGACCATCGAGCCCAGCTCGAGCCCGATGATGGTGACGACGGGGATCATGATGTTCTTCAGCACATGGACCAGCACGACGCGGCGGCCGGACAGGCCCTTGGCGCGGGCGAATTTCACGTAATCCTGCAGGCAGACCTCGCGCGTGTTGGCGCGGGCCAGGCGAATGATCAGCGACATCTTGAACAGCGCCAGATTGATCGCGGGCAGGATCAGGTGCGACAATCCGTTCCAGGTCAGGAAGCTGACCTGCATGCCCAGGAATTCGGTCGTCTCGCCGCGTCCGCCCGCGGGAAGCCAGCCCAGGATGACGGCGAAGACCAGGATCAGCAGCATCCCCTGCCAGAAGTTCGGCAGCGAGAAACCCAGGATCGAGCCGCCCATGATCGTGCGCCCGGCGATGCTGTGGGGGCGCAGTCCGGCCCAGACCCCCAGCGGGATGCCGATGCCCACCGACAGGATCAGCGCGACCAGAGCCAGCTCCATCGTCGCCGGCAGGCGATCCAGGATGATGTCCAGCGCCGGGCGGCCATAGACGAACGAGGTGCCCAGATCGCCCTGAAGGGCATTCCAGATGAAGATGCCGAACTGCTGATACAGGGGCTTGTCCAGGCCCAGACGTTCGGTCGTGGCCAGGATGTCGGCCTGGCTGGCCTCGGGGTTGATCAGCACATCGACGGGATTGCCGATGAAATAGACGCCGATGAATACCAGCACCGCCATTGCCATCACGGCAAGCAGGCTCTGGCCAAGGCGGCGGACAAGATAGACGATCATGGCTTGGATCCCTGGTGGGCCGGCAATCGGCAACGGCACCGGCACCCCACGTCAGGGGGGCCGGCGGTTCGGATCACTTGGCGGCGGGCTTGACCTCGGTGGCCATGGTATATTGATCCACGCGGGGTTCGTAGGACAGGTCCGACTTCATCGCCCAGACGGTCTGTTCGTAGTGCAGCGGGATGATTCCGTAATCGTCCAGCACCATGGTTTCCGCCTCTTGCAGCATCTGGTCGCGTTTCTCGTCGTCGATGGTCGACATCGCCTCGATCAGCAGGGCGTCCATGTCCGGGTTGGAATAGCGCCCGGCATTGGTCGGTCCCATGCCCGTTTCGGGGTCAAAGGTCGCCACCAGCGATTTCAGCGGCGAGGACATGTCGCCCGAGGACGCGCCCCAGCCGGCCATGTAGATCGGGAATTCCAGCGCGTTGCGGCGCGAGAAGAACTGACTGGCGGTGCTGGCATCGACGCGGGTCTGGATGCCGATGCGGGACATCATCTGGGCGACCGCCTGGGCCACCTGTTCGTCGTTGATATAGCGGTCGTTCGGCGTGCCGAGCGTGATCGAGAAGCCGTCGGGATAGCCGGCCTCGGCCAGCAGCTCCCTGGCGCGTTCGGGGTCATAGGCATCGACCGGACGGCCCGAGGTGCCGAACATCGGCGGCGGCAGCAATTCGCCGGCGGGCTGGGCATAGCCGCCCATGATCCGTTCCGCGATGGCTTCGCGGTTGATGGACAGGGAAATCGCCTCGCGGACGCGGGGATCCAGCAGCGGGTTGCCCTCGGCGCCGCTGATGCCGGGTGCATCTTCCTGCTGCAGCATGTGCAGATAGATGATCCGGTTGGACAAGGCATCGACGACCGAGAAGCCCGCCTGCTCGATCCGGGGGATGTCCTGGATCGGGGGCGATTCGATCATTTCCACGTCACCGGCCAGCAGCGCGGCCACGCGCGGCCCGTCGCTTGTGATCGGCCGCATCACGACCCGTTCCCAATCGGGCGTGCCGCCCCAGTAATCGTCGAACCGCGTCACGACCATTTCCGAGCCGCGGGTATAATTGTCCAGCACGTAGGGCCCGGTGCCGACGGCGATCCCGGGATCGTTGAAGGCCGGCGCCTGGGGCACATCGCCCATCCCCTCGCAGGTGCCGTCGGGTCCATAGGTCACCTGGTCTTCGGCGCCCAGGGCGTTGGCCGACACGATCGCCAGACTCCACATTTCGCTGGGCAGAAGCGGGTTGGTGGCCTTGGTCCTGATGGTCAGCGTATAATCGTCTTCGGCCTGCATGTCGGCGATGCCGGCAGTATAGATCGTGTAGGCCGATGGCGAATTCTGCACCAGCGGCACCCGGCAGAAGGAATAGATCACGTCGCGGGCGGTAAAGTCGCTGCCGTCGTGGAACTTGACCCCCTGGCGCAGCTTGAACCGCCAGGTGGTGTCGTCTACCGCCTCCCAGCTTTCGGCCAGGCCGGGGGTGACCTTCTGCACCGCATCCTGGGTGGTCAGCGCCTCGAAGATGTTCTTTGTGACCTGGATATTGGTCGACAATTGATGGAATTGCGGGTCCATCGAGGTCGCCTCGGACTTGAGGCCGATGGTCAGTTCCTGGGCCGTGGCGGGCGCGATTCCGGCGACGGCAATGCCGGCCAGCAATGGCAGGGTCAGCGCTTTCATCGTCATGTCCTTCCTGTTGGGGTTTGCTGTCGGGGTTGTCGGTCCGGGGTTGATCCCCGGTGTTGCAATCCTGCTTGGCGGACAGGGTATTATGCGATAACCAGATGTCAATCTGGAATATCAATGCGTTTTTGTAATAGGTCGCACATGGATCCCGAAACCGCCGCCGATGCCGACCAGCGCCGCGCCGGCATAACCCTGCGCGAACTCGAGGTTTTGCAGTCGCTGGTCGGCGGCGGCACGGCCATCAACGCCGCACGCAGGCTGGGCATCTCGCAATCCGCGGTCAGCCGCCGGCTGGCGCAGCTCGAGGATCGTCTGGGTTTTCAGCTGTTCATGCGCGCCGGCGGCCGGCTGGTGCCCACGGTCGAGGCCTTGTCGATCAACGAGCAGTTGACGCCCGTCTTCGAGACGCTGGCGCGCATCGCCAATCACGCGGCACAGCCCGAAACGGCCCATGCGGGCACGCTGTCCATCGTCGCCCCGCCGACGATCGCCCATCGCTTCCTTCCCAGCCGGATCGCAGCCTTCAAGCGGCGCAACCCCGACCTGCAGATCACCTTTGACGTGCTGGCCAGCGACAGCCTGCTGACGGGCATCGCCGAGGGTCGGTTCGATGTCGGGATGACCGACAGCAACGTGGCCCATGAAGGCATCACCAGCGAGCTGTTTCTGGAAACGCAGGCGATCTGCATCCTGCCCAAGCAACACCACCTTGCCTCCTTCGAGGTGATTCGCCCCGAAGACCTGCGCGACGAGGCATTCATCGCCCTGTCGCGCCGCCATTCCAGCCGTGCCGCCATCGACCGGCTGTTCGACCGGGCGGGCCTGCACCTGAACCGCGTGATGGAGGCATCGACCAACGTGTCCGTGACCGAATTCGTGCGCGAAGGCCTGGGCGTGTCGCTGCTGAACCCGTTCCCGCTGGTCCACCAGATGGGCGAGAATGTCGTCATGCGCCCCTTTCTACCGGCCATCGCCTACAGCACGAACTTTCTGCTGCCTTCCAGCCGTGCGCCCTCGTCGGTGGCGCTGGCCTTCATGCAGGCGGTCCGCGTCAGCCTTGACCGCGCCGCCTACCCCAAGCCGCCGCATTCGACCTGACAAAGGAAATCCTGATGTCCACACCGTCCAGCCGCGATATCCTGGCGCAGCTTGTCGCCTTCGACACGACCAGCCGCGTCTCGAACCTGCCGCTGATCCGGTATGTGGGGGACTTTCTATCCGCGTATGGGGTCGAGAGCCGCACGATCCCGGACGAGACCGGTCAGAAGGCCAACCTGTGGGCGACCATCGGACCCGCCGACCGGTCCGGTGTGATCCTGTCGGGACATACGGACACGGTGCCGGTGGATGGTCAGGACTGGGCCAGCGATCCGTTCACGCTGGATGCGCGGGACGGCAGGCTGTACGGGCGCGGATCCTGCGACATGAAAGGCTTTCTGGCCTGCGCGCTGGCCGCCGTGCCGGGCCTGGTCGCGCGGGATCTGGCCCGTCCCGTGCATCTGGCGTTTTCCTATGACGAGGAGGTCGGCTGCGTCGGCGTCGTGGGCCTGCTGGAGATGCTGCAATCCGAAAACATCCGCCCCGCCATGTGCATCGTCGGAGAGCCGACGCTGATGCAGGTGGTCACCGGCCACAAGGCCAAGCGGTCGATGCGGGTGACGGTGCGGGGCCGGGGGTGTCATTCCTCGCTGGCGCCGCAGGGCGTGAACGCGATCGACCAGGCCGCGCGGCTGATCGTGCGGATGCAGGACATCGCCGCCCGGCTGGCCGCGCGGGGCGGTATCGACCGTGACTACGACATCACCCACAGCACCGCCCATACCGGCATCATCCGCGGCGGCACCGCGCTGAACATCGTGCCCGACATCTGCGTCTTCGATTGCGAATTCCGCGTGCTGCCCTTCGAGGATGCCGATGCGCTTGTCGACGAACTGCGCGACTACGCGCGCGAGCTGGAGGCCGCGATGCAGCGTATCGCCCCCGAAGCCGGGATCGAGATCGACCTCTATGCCCAGTTTCCGGGGCTGGACACGTCGCCCGACGCGCCCGTGGTGACGCTGGCCAAAAGCCTGACGGGCAGCAACGGACATTCCAAGGTCGCCTTCGGAACCGAAGGCGGCCGCTTTGACCAGATGCTGGGCGTGCCGACGATCATCTGCGGACCGGGGTCGATCACGCAGGCGCACAAGCCGGATGAATATGTGGAACAATCGCAACTGGACGCCTGTGACGCCTTTCTCGCGCAGCTTGCAGATTGGGCCCGTATCGGACGCGATTGGCGGTGACCGGCCGCTACCGAAAGACGGATCAGACAGCAGATCGTCCCGGGCTGGTTGCCGGTTTGAACCGCAGCAGCCGTGCCGTGGCCTTGCTGATCGCATCCGGCGAGTAGAGGAAGGGCACATGGTCCGATGCCGCCCATGTCTCGGCCAGGTCGGCGTAGTGCCGCGAACGCGGGTCGCCGGATTGGCCGGGATAGTTCAGACACAGGCTGCGATCCCAGTCTCCCACATCCATCACCAGCCGGACCGAGGCGCCGGAGGTGACCGAAAAGTCCTCCGGCCGATAGGCCATGTTCATGACGGTGGACTGAGAGCCGCCCACGCCATGCGGTCCGACATCCCATTCGGCATTTCCGCGCAATGGGCTTGCGGCGTGACGCATCAGCGCCTGATGCAGATGGCTCCAGGCCCAAGCGGCGGGATCGGGTCCAAGCCGCGTCGCACAATCGGCCCAGGCCGCGGCGAGTGTTCGGGTCAGAAGCGCGTCGCGATCTTCCGTGCTCCAGGCAGGCTCGGGCGTCTCGATCAGCGCGACCAGGCGGTCAAGGTCGCCCGGCAGCAGAAGCCGCCGCAGATCCGGATCGGGCGCGAAGCGGCCAAGGATGCCGGGGCGAAGGTGGGTCATCCACCACAATTCGAACAGCGCCGCCGGCGCGCTCTGGGCCGTCAGACAGGAATTCCATCCCGAAAGCAATCGAAGGGCAGCGCCGGTGTCGCCGGTCGCCGGGAGATTCTCGAGACAGGCGCATAGGCGTTTCGCGATCAGGGACAGGACGTCGGTCTGAAGGGCCGCGGAATCGGCAAGCCCGTGGCGCGTCTGTTCGGACAGGGTTTGTCTGATGCGGCGGGCACGGCTGCCATCGGCCCATTCGTGCCCGATCGAAGGCGCGCCCTTCGCGAGAAACGATTTCGGCAGGTTCATCTCGTTGGCCGAGGCCACGAAACCCCCGGCCGGGTTCTTTGCCCGTGGCAGCGCGGCGGCATCCCGAAACCCCTGCCATTCGTATCTGCCATCGCCGGGAACCGGCAGGATTCCGGGCCAGTTGGCGCGCAATGGCACCAAACCGGCCGTGAACCAGCCGATATCGCCTTTCGTGTCTGCCGCGACATGGTTCACCGCCGGGCTGCCCCAATGCGACAACGATCGCGCAAAGGCATCGACCGTATCGGCGCGAAGATAGGACAGGCTGCCCAGATAGGCGGCGCTTCCCGGTTCGGCCCAGACCGACCGGATCGCCACAAGCCGCCGACGCCGGTGGTCCTGGTGCAGGATCGGTCCGTGGCGGGTGAAGGAAAGGGCAAGATGCTGATCGGGACAGCCCTTGACCGCGAAGCGTTCATCGACGCGCACCACGCTTTCCCACCCGCCGCCGTAGCGGTAGCGATCGGGATCGGCAGGATCGGTCTCGTAGACATAGACGTCTTCCTGATCGGCCCGGAAGATCGTCAGCCCGAAGGCCAGATCCTGATTATGGCCTATCGACACGCCCGGCACGGCGGGTTCGCCCGCCCCGATCACGTCCAGGCCCGGCGCGCGCAGGTGAACGAGATAGCGAAGCGATGGCACGGCCTGGGTTCGGTGAGGGTCGCTTGCAAGGATCGGCCGGCCCGTTTCGGTTCGCTCGCCATGCACCGCCCAGTTGTTCGAGCCCTCGTCGGCAAGCCGGCGCACCACCTCGGCCTGGGCGGTCACGCGCGACCAGCTTGGCGCCTCGTCCAGCGTCGCTTGCAGCCGCGCGGGTTCGAAGCTGACCGGCGCGGTCCCGAGCTTGTAGAGTTCGCAGGCCGCAAGGGGCACATCGCGGGGATCCGAACCGGTCAGGGATCCCGGATCGACCGGGGGTTCCAGATCGGCGCGCAGCCGATCGGTTTCGGCATCGGCCCTGCCTAGAACCTGCGCGCGGAGGATCTCGGACAATGCGTTGTGGACCAGCGCGTGGCTGCGGATCCGCACAACGTCTTCCGGTTCCCAGCTTGCGGGACGGGTTCCCAGCAGCGCGAATTCCGGCGGCAGGCGATCGGGCTCGACCCGGGTCAGTGCGATCCAGGCATTGATGCCCGCGACGAAGGCTGCGCAGATGTCCCGCGTCCCGTCGCCATAGGCCGCCCATTCCGCGTCCATGTCGCCGCGATAGAGGAAATGTCGCGCGGCATGATCCTGTGCAAGATACCCCGGACCGAAATCGGCGGCCAGCAGGCCAAGCCCGCGCTTGCGCCACAGGTCGATCTGCCACAGGCGGTCGCGTGCCGCGTTCCAGCCCTGAAGGAAGAATACATCGTGAAGGCTGCCCGCCTCGATATGGGCGATGCCCCATCGATCGACGCGGATCTCGGCCGGTCCTTCAAGGCCGTGCAGGACGAATGTCTCGGGCGCGGTCCCGGGATTCGTGTCAGAAGGGGTTTCAGGCATGGGTCGGGCTTTCTCGCTGTCTCGGTCCGCTCAGACGTGATGGCAGGCGACGAAAGCGCCGTCAGGACGCGGTGTCAGCTCGGGCCGGGACTGCGAACAGATTTCGGTGGCCAGCGGGCAACGGGTATGAAAGGCGCAGCCCCTTGGAATTTTCGCCGGACTTGGCAGTTCGCCGTGCAACGGAAACCGCTCCTTGCCGCGCTGCAGAACGGGATCCGGCTCGGGCACGGCCGACATCAGCGCGCGGGTATAGGGGTGATGGGCTTTGGCAAAGAAGGTCTCGCGCTCGGCGATTTCGACGAAGCGTCCCAGATACATGACCACCACGCGATCGGCGATGTGGCGCACGACGCCCAGATCGTGGCTGATGAACAGGTAGGACACGCCGGTCCGCCGCTGAAGTTCCACAAGCAGGTTCAGGATCTGCGCCCTGACCGACACGTCCAGCGCGCTGACCGGCTCGTCGCAGATCACCAGATCGGGCTCCAGCGCAAGCGCCCGGGCGATCACCACCCGCTGACGCTGCCCACCCGAGAACTGATGCGGATAGCGGCTGGCGAATTCGGGACGCAGTCCGACCTGACGCAGAAGCCGGGCCACGCGCGCCTTCAAGGCCGCGCCGCGGGCCACGCCGCGCACCAGCAAAGGCTCTGCGATGGCGGCGCCGATGGTCGCGCGGGGATCCAGGGACAGGGCCGGATCCTGAAAGATCATCTGCACCCGACGGCGGATGTCGCGCAAGGCACGCCGCGAGGCGCCCGTCACCTCGTCGCCGCCGATGCGGATGCTGCCGCCGGGCTGCACCGGCTCCAGACCGACGATGGCGTTCGAGAGGGTCGATTTGCCGCAGCCGGATTCGCCGACCAGCGCCACCGTCTCTGCGCGGCCGATCGTCAGGGAAACGCCGTTCACGGCGCGGATCACCGGGCGTTCGCGGTCCAGCAGTCCTTTGCGTCCGCCGAAATATACGGCGACGTCGTGCAGCTCCAGCACCGGCGATCCGGCCCTTTCCCCGTCGCTCATGCCGTCACCCTGGTGCCCTGTTTCGACAATTCGCCGATCCGGTCGATGTGCCAGCAGGCGGCGCGGTGTCCGGTGCCGCAATCGAACAGCGGCGGCTGTTCCGTTCTGCATTGCTGGTCGGCAAGCGGACAGCGATCGGCGAACCGACAGCCCGGCCCGAATTCCTCGGCCGTCGGCACCGTCCCCTCGATGGTCGGCAACTCGGCCTTGGCCGCCGCATCCAGCCTGGGCACGCTTGCCAGCAGCAAGGCGGAATAGGGATGCCTGGGCGACGAGAACAGCGCCTGCACCGGCGCGATCTCGGCAATCCGGCCGGCATACATCACCGCAACCTCATCGGCGATATCGGCGACCACCCCCATGTCATGGGTGATAAACACGATCGAGGTGTGATGCTCGGCCACCAGCTTCTTCATCAGGTCCAGGATCTGCGCCTGGATGGTCACGTCCAGCGCCGTCGTCGGTTCGTCCGCGACCAGCACCTTGGGGCTGTTGATCAGCGCGATCGAGATCATCACCCGCTGGCACATGCCCCCCGACAGTTCGAACGGATATTGATGCAGACGCCGGTCCGGATCGGAAATGCCGACATCGGCCAGCATGTCGCGCGCCTTGGCCATCGCCTCGGCCCGGCCGACATCGTGATGCAACCGGTAGGCCTCTGCCACCTGGCTGCCGATCGTCGTGAGAGGGTCGAGCGAGGCGGAAGGCTCCTGGAAGATGATCGCAATCTCGCGGCCGCGAATGTGGCGCAGCGACCTGTTGGACAGAGCCAACAATTCGGTGTCGCCCAGCCTTATGCGTCCGCCAGCCAGCCGCGCGGCGGGCGGCAGCAGACCCAGGATGGCATAGGCGGTCAGCGATTTGCCACAACCCGATTCGCCGACCAGCGCCATGACCCGCCCCGGCCGCACGATGAAAGAGACATCGTCGACGACCCGGGCGCCGCCGATCTCGACGCTCAGGCCCTCTGCCGTCAGGGTGCGGGCCCCGTCGCTGCCGGTCCCGTCGCTCATTCCGGCGCCCGTGGCCGCTGATAGGTGCCGATCGAGTTGCCGCCATCGACGCTGAGCGTGGCACCGGTGATGAATCCGGCCGCCTCCGAGCAGAGAAAGGCGATCGCCGCCGGCGCGTCCTCGGGGCCGCTCTCGCGTCCCAGGGGGATCCGTTCCAGCATCCGCGCGACATAGTCCCGGTCCAGATGGCTGACTTCGCTGCCCTGGGCAAAGCCGGGCTCGACCACGTTGACGCGAATGCCGTGCTGCGCACATGCCAGCGCCAGGCCCTTGGACAACCGGTCCACTGCCGTTTTCGAGATGCAATAGGGCGCGCCGGTGGTGTTCATCTGCCGCGCCGCGCCCGACGAAATGTCGATGATGCTGCCTTTCACGCCTTCCGCTATCATCAGCTTGGCCATTTCACGCCCAAGATAGAAGGGGGCGCGGACATTCACGTCCATCACCAGATCCCAGTCCGAAAGGTCCATCTGCATCAGGTCGAAACGCGTATAGATGCCCGCATTGCTGACCAGGATATCCGGCGCGCCCCATTCGCGAGCGACCATGGCGACCAGTTCGTCCATCGAGGCTTGCCGTGTCAGTTCGGTCTCGTGGACCAGAATGCGGGACGGATCCGGTTCCAGATCGGCGACCATGGAATGCAGCGCATCGGCGCGGCGATCCGACAGGCACAGTCTTGCGCCACGTTGCGCGAAATACCTGGCGATGCGTCGCCCGAAGATGCCCGCGGCGCCGGTCAGGACAAGGCGTTTGTCGGCAAAGTCGATGTTCATGGATATTCTCCTTCAGCGGGACCGGGAGCGCGGATCGATCCAGTCGCGCAGCCAGTCCCCCAGCACGTTGACGGAAAAGACGAGCAGGAAAAGGCAGGCGCCCGGCACGAAGACGATCCACGGAGCCCGTTCCAGATATTGGCGTCCGACGCTCATGATCGACCCCCATGACGGGGTTGGCGGCTGGATGCCGAGGCCCAGGAAGGAAAGGCCGCTCTCGAACAGGATCATGAGGCCGAATTCGGCCGTTGCGACGATCAGGATGGGACCGGCGATGTTCGGCAGGATGTGGTGGATCAGAATGCGCCCGGCGCCTGCACCCGCCAATTCGGATGCGCGGATGAACGGAAGTCCCGCGACGGTCAGCGTCTGACCGAATGCCACGCGGGTGTAGCGTGGCCAGCGGGTCAGTCCCAGGACCAGCACCAGCTTGATGAAGCCCGGCCCCAGCACCGCCACGGTCAGGACGGCCAGCAGGATCGCCGGGATCGACATCATGATGTCCACGGCGCGCATGATGAGGGTCTCGACCCAGCCGCGATACCAGCCGGCCACCATTCCCAGCGACACGCCCACGACCGTGGACACCGCGACCGACAGGACCGACACGGCAAGCGAGATGCGGGCACCGTAAAGCACGCGGGACAGCAGGTCGCGACCCAGATCGTCCGTTCCCAGAAGATAAGTGACGTCGCGATAGGTGTAGCCCGGCGGCCGGAGCCGCGCGAGAAGGCTTTGATCGTTGGGATCTTGCGGCGCGATCCAGGGTGCCAGCACGGCCAGCACCACGATCACGACGAACAGAATCGCGACCAGGACGACCGATAGCGGCATCTGCGGCAGGCGCGGCCGGGGCAGGGGGAAGGTGATGATTGCCATGTCGCTGCTCCTACCGCATCAGCCTGATACGCGGATCGACGAAGCCGTAGATGAGGTCGGCCAGCACGCTTGTCAGCACGTAGACCACCGAAATCAGCAACACGATCATCTGGACGACCAGAAAGTCCCGCGCCTGGATCGACTGGATGGCCAGCAGGCCGATGCCGGGCCATGCGAAGACGGTTTCGATGATCACGGCGCCTGCCAGCAGATTGCCGATCTCGAGCGCCGTGATGGTGATGAGCGGGATTGACGCATTTCGAAGCACGTGCCGGAGGATGGTCTGATCCATCCGCATTCCCCGCGCCGTCGCGGCACGCACGTAATCCTTGCCCAGTTCGTCGAGGATCGCGATGCGCGTCATCCGTGCAAACGTCGCCATCGACACGGAACCAAGAGCAATCGACGGCATGACAAGGGCCGAAATGCTGCCCGTGCCCGAGGTCGGCAGCCAGCGCAGCAGCACGCCGAAAATCGCGATCAGCAGGATGCCGGACAGGAAGGTCGGCACGCTCTGACCGGTCACAACCACCGCGGTCAGGCCGCGTTCGATCCAGCCGCCACGCCGGGTCGCCATGACCACGCCGATCGGAATGCCAAGGCCCAAGGCGACCGCAAGGGCGCCTGCGGCCAGTTCGATTGTATAGGGAACGCGCGCGGCGACGATCTGCGATACCGGGACGCGCTGCACGACGGACGTTCCGAAATCGAGACGCAGAAGATCGCCCAGGTAATCCAGATATTGCACGCCGATCGGCCGATCGAACCCCAGCTGACGCCGCAGGTTGGCGATCACCTCGGCCGATGCATCCTGCGGGACCAGCAGAAGGGTCGGATCGCCCGACAGGTGCATCACGACGAAGACGATGGTGAGGACGCCGAAGATCGCGATGACCGCCTGCAACAGGCGATTGACGATGTAGCGCAGCATGGCCCTGATGTCCCCTGGCTGCTATTCGGACCAGCTCATGTCCATGACGAACATCGACTCGTTTGCGGTCGGCTGCCATTGCAGCCGTTCGCTGGCGCCATAGAGCGCATAGACCTGATAGAGGCCCAGTCCAGGCACGTCTTCGCGCAGGATCTGGTAGGCGGTTTCGTATTCGGCCTTGCGTTTTGCCTCGTCCAGCGTCGAACGGGCGGCATCCACCGCCTCGTCGAATGCCGGATTGGAATATTTGGCCCAGATGCTGCCGGTGCGGAACAGCGGGAAGATGATGCCGTCGGCATCCTGACAGGCGCAGGACCAGGCCCCGATCGCCAATGATCCGGCATTCTCGGGATCGCCCTGCCGCCGCTTGAGGAAGGTCGCCTGGTCGCTGGACGAGATCGAGACATCAAGCCCGACATCCTGAAGCATCTGCTGGATCGCCTGGACCATCGCCTGATTATACGAGGGTGACGTGAGGAATTCGAGCGTCGCGCCTTCGGCTCCGGCCTCTTGCAGCAGCGCCCTGGCCTTGTCCGGATCATAGGGATAGCCTTCGATCTGGTCGGTATAGCCGAAGATCGGCGGTGCCCCGAGAATGTTGACCGGCGAGGCATAGCCTTCCAGCAACGCATCGATCAGGGTCTGGCGGTCCAGCGCATAGGCGATTGCCTGACGCACGCGCACATCTTCCGTCGGCCCGGCCTGCGCGTTGATATAGAGATATCCGACCCGTTCGGTCGGCACCGACAGCAGCTTCACGCCGCTTGCCCCGTCGACGCTGGATGCCTGATCCGGCGGCACGTCGCGGATCAGGTCGGCCTGGCCGGTCTTGAGATCGGCAATCCGCGTCGAGACATCGGGCACGGCACGGAACAGCACCCGCTCGAACGGTGGCTGGCCGCCCCAGTAATCGGCGAAAGCTTCCAGTTCGGTCTCGACGCCCTTCCGCCAGGCGGTCAGCTTGTAGGGGCCGCTGCCCATGGGCTTCAGGTTGAATTCTTCGTCCCCGACCGCCTCGACATAGGCCTTGGGCACGATCGAAAGCTTGACGAGTTGCGCCAGAAGCGCGGGATAGGGCGACTTTGTGGTGATCCTGACGGTGGTCGGATCAATCGCTTCGGCCCTCTCGATCTGGTTGAACTGCGACAGCTGCGGGCTGTTCAGGTCGGGATCGATGATCCGATTGATCGAATAGGCCACGTCCTCGGCCGTCAGGGACGTGCCGTCATGAAAGGCGACGTCGTCGCGGATGGTGAAGGTCAGGGTCGTGTCGTCGTCCTGCGTCCAGCCGGTCGCGATCTGCGGGACGATCTCGCCTTCGGCGTTCCGTGTCACGAGGTTGTCGAAGATGTTCCGATAGACGGAATAGCTGTCGGTGTTCCACTGCAGGTGCGGATCAAGCGTCGCCGGATCGCCCGGCAGGTCGATCGTCAGCAATTCCTTGGTCTGGGCCAGCGCCGGTCCGGCGGCAAGCACCGCGGCCAGCAATGTCGAGGCAAGAAGCCTTACTGAAAGTCTCGGTCTCATGGCGTCCTCTCTGTTGGTTGGTCGGTGTTTCTTGTTGGTCTTTTTGGTCTTGCCGGATGTAGCCCCGGTTCTGTCTTTTCCTTCGCTGTCCGCCGCTTGCGCTCAGGTCGAGCCGGTCAGCCCGGCCTCCCGGGCGCAATAGCGGGCGATCTCGGCATGGGTGGCCACCCAGGCACCGCCCTTTGCCTGCACGGCCCGGATGACCTCTTCGAGCACGAAGATACGCGAGCGGTGGCCGATATGATGAGGGTGCATCGTCACCTGGAACAGACCGCCTTCGGTCTGCGCCAGCTCCATTTCCCGAAGCAGGATCTCCAGCACCATCGCCGGGCCGGCATAGGGGCGGGCATGGCTCATCCGGTCCATCGCCATATAGGGCGCGTCGTCGCGGATCCATTCCACCGGAACCTCGACGATCCCGGTCGCCTCATCGCCATCCAGGATCTCGTAGGGGTCGTCATCGGCCATCAGCGAGGAATCATAGAGCAAACCCATCTCGCGGATGATCGACAGGGTATGGGGACTGAAATCCCACGACGCCGTCCGCATTCCGACAGGCCGCGTTCCCGTCAGCCGTTCCAGCGCGTCGGCCGCGCGCAGCGACAGCTCTCGCTCGGTCGCATGATCGAGTCGGGAGTTCATCTCGTGGATCCAGCTGTGGATCGCCATTTCGTGCCCGGCACCGGTGACTGCCTGCACCTCGTCGGGATGCAGCAGGCCGGCAACGGCGGGCATGAAGAAGGATGCCGGGACCGAGGCCCGATCCAGCACGCGCAGGATCCGTTCGATGCCTCGCCTTGCGCCATAGGCGCCCTGCGACATGCGACCGACCGAATTTCCGCCGTTGCGCAATTCGAACGTCTCGTGATCGCTGTCGAAAGACAATGCGACGGCCCATGTCGCGCCGTCTTTCCACGTTTCGGGCCGCAGTGACCGCCCGGCGGCCGCCTGACCTGCCTTCCGGCGCCAGGTTTCCTCGGGCCAGGTCCAGGGATCGGTCGAATCTCCGGCCATTGCCATCTCCCGTCACAGGGCGCTTCGGCGCATTCATCCTGACTTCGACCCTAGCCCCGACTGGGATCTGGACAAGCGGCTAAATCGCGGTTTCATTCATGTATGTGAATAAGGAAGTGAAAAGCGCCGGTCGGGTCCTGGACCTCATCGCCTATCTCGCAAATTGCCGGGAGCCTGTCGGCCTGGCACGGGTTTCGCGTGACATGTCGCTGCCCGGCAGCAGCTTGCACGCACTTCTTCACACGCTTGTCGCGCGCGGTCATGTCCATCAGGGCACCGACGGCCGGTTCGTTCTGGTCGAGGAAAGCCGGCACGGTTTTCCGTTTCGCCGCAACGAGAACGCGCTTGTCCATGCAGCGATGCCCGTGATGATGCGACTGCGCGATCACAGCGACGAGACGGTGATCCTGTCGATCCTGACGGCGGGCGGCGAAATCAGGCGGCTGTCGAAAGTCGTGAGCCGCAATCCGGTGCGCTATGATGTCCATATCGACGCGGCGATCACGCCCCATTGCACCGCCAGCGGCCGCGTGCTGCTGGCCTATGCGCCGGGCAAGGTCGTGAACGCCTATTTCGCGCGGGTGACCATGCTCGGCTATACGCCGCGCACCGAAACCCGGCCGGCCGTCCTGCGCGATTTGCTGCATCAGGTCCGGCGGCAGGGTCATGCCGTGAATGATGGCGAGTTCGTCACCGGATCGACCGGCATCGCCATTCCCCTTCGCGGCGCGAGCGGCAGGGTAGTTGCCGCGCTGAACCTGGGAATGCCCAGCACGCGATACCTGGGCCGCGAGCGCGTTCTCTTGGCGATGTTGCAGGAGGCCGGCCGAAAGATTCAGACGGCGCTGGTCACAGCCGCGACGGTGCAGGCCGCATCCATGGAGCAGGGAAATTCAGGTGATGATCGCTGAGGCTATCGGGCCTCTGATTTCGCTTCGACCAGGCGATCCTCTCCGGCCAGAAGTTCTTCAAGAAAGACGCTGAACAATTGTGCGCGGCTTTCCACGCCTGCCTTCGAATAGATGCGCGTCGATTGCGCCCGGATGGTTCCGGTCGCGGTGCCGCGAAACTCTGCTATCGCCTCATTGTCGAACCCCTTGAGAATGAGCAGTCCCACATCCTTTTCCGATGGCGTCAGATTCCATTCCTCGAAGAAGGCATCGATTATCTGCGCCATCTCGCCGCGCGCGCCGCGCAGGCCGCGGTCCAATTCTTCCATGCGGCTCATGACCGCCCGCAGTTCGATCATCAGAAAGACGACACCGGCGATCAAGACGACAGAAGCAACCGCCTCCATGTAGAAATGGGCTTCGCTGAGATAGGTGTCTTCCTTGAAATCAGAGACGACATCGCTGAAGAAGAACGCCGCGCTCAGCGCCTGCAACAGAATGATCACGGCGAGCGTCACCGCCCGCCGTTTGTCGTTTCTGGATCGCTGCAAACTGTTTTTCATTCGACCGGTCTATCATTCGGGATGCGCTTGCGGCCGTGTATCATCGCCTGCACAAGCGGGACACCCGAACGCCATGTGTCGAAGACAACGCCAAGGACATGTGCCGTGATTGAAATCAACAGCCAATCATAGGCCAGATCATGGGTCTGCGCGACCCAATCGACACCGAAGAACCTGGCAGTCCCCATCATGAAGCCGGTCGCTGCGATGACCAGCAGCGTCGCCCAGATATTATAGACCATCAAGGCTCCCAGCGGGTTGTGGGACAGGTGTACGGTCTTGTCTCCCCGGCGCATCTCTTTCAGATAGCCTAGCGCCCGGAACGGATTTGGCGGGAAGGCCGAAAACCGCGCAGGGCGCGAGCCGATGATTCCCCAAAGCAATCGGACCCCGACAAGCACCAGCATCGTATAGCCAGCCCACAGATGAAGGGGGCTGTCCTTGGCGACAATGGCCGCGTTGATCACGACCATCAGAACCACGCCCCAATGGATCAGGCGGACCAGCGGATCCCAGACCTGAACCGTCCTGTCGGTGCGGGCGCTTTCGCGCCCGCTGCCGAGATCATGTTTTCCCAGCATGACGGCATCACTTCGACAGGATTTTCGTCACGAGTCCGGTGGCCGGATCGACGTAGACCTCGTTGAGCGTCTTGCCCATGACGGCATAAGCCTCGATCTTGCCGTCCTCCATCTGCACCTTGCGGACCTCGTAGCCCATCCCGACAAGGCCGGCCTTGACCTCGTCCATGGTTTTCCCCAGCTGGGCGCCCTGGGTGACTTCGGCGGCAAAGGCAGGAAGTGCGACGACCATCGCGGTGGCAATCAGGAACTTGCGCATTTGGTATCCTTTCAGGTTGAGTCGCGACGACATCGCGACGGTCCGGTGCAGATGCTCCTGTCCGCCGGGGAAAAACAGGCACGGCGGGCTTATGCAAGCCGACATAAGCGTCAGCGTATGGGGCCGGCCCGACGACATTTCGCCGAAATGGGGGCGACTGTTGCGGAAAAACGGCCATCGCGACAGGGGGAAGGACCACCGAAGATGCGCGGGATCATCCCGCGCGCCGCTCTGCCGTTCGCTGAGCCGGGACTGGGGGCAGGTGTCTGAAACGCCATTCGGGTTCGGCCCCGCGTCGCGGCCCCCTTGGCCGTGACGATCACGATAGCTTCGCTTGCCCGGCCGGTGTTTGGCTATAGGAATGGCGTGACAGAACAAGAGGCCGGACATGGAAGACTGCATCATCATCGGCGGAGGCCCGGCGGGACTGACCGCGGCGCTCTATCTTGCCCGGTTCCTGCGCCGCGTCACGGTTTTCGACGCCGGAGCGGGGCGGGCGCGGATGATCCCGAAAACCCATAATCTCGGACCCTTTCCGGACGGCATTTCCGGGAAGGAGCTTCTTGACCGGATGCGCGCGCATGCCGAACTTTACGGTGCCAGGATCGAAAACGCGACGGTCGAGGCGGTCCAGAAACAGGGCGACCTGTTCCGGGTCACGGCCGACCGCCGGACCGAAACCGCGCGCTTCGTCATTTTCGCGTCCGGGGTCGTCAACCATCGGCCGCCGCTGTCGGCCAGCGACCACGATCGGGGCGTCGCGCAGGGGCTGATCCGTTATTGCCCGGTCTGCGATGCCTATGAAATTCGCGACAAGCGTGTTGCCGTCCTGGGGAATGGCGCGCATGGCCTGGCCGAGGCGCGCTTCGTTCGCGACTATTCCCCGACGGTGACGCTGATCCCGCCCGAGGGGATTCCGGCGCGCGCAAGGGACGGGATCGGCGCCCTGGACGCGCCGATGAAAGGTCTGGCTCTGACGGATTCGCAGGTCGTCGTGACGCTGGAAGACGGCCAGACGCACCATTTCGACACGCTCTATGTCGCCCTGGGCACCTCCGCGCATTCGGAACTGGCCGGTTCGCTGGGCGTCGGACTTGGTGATGCGGGCTGCATCATCGGCGATGCAAAACTGAAAACCAGCATCGACGGAGTCTATGCCATCGGTGATATCACCGACGGGCTGGATCAGATCGCCCATGCGATGGGTCAGGCCGCCGTGGCCGCGACCGCGATCCACAATGCGCTGCCGGGAACCGCACGCGAATAATGACCTGCCCATGGCGACGGATCGCAGGTCGTCCGTCCCGGTGCCGATGCGTCCCGCATTCGGCAGGCAGATCTGGGCAAACAAGGTGCATCGGGACGAAAGGCATGGTCACGGGTGCCGGACATCCTTGCGTCGCAGGGCTGCCTGTGCCAACGCGAGAAGCGTGATCGGGTCGCCATGCTGAAAAAACTTCTCATCGTCGTCGTTGAATCGGATCCCGACCGGGCGCGGGCGATCGCGGACGGGCTGGGCGACGTCGGCGATCACGATATCCGCATCCTGGCCGAGCATTCGGCGCTGGCCCGGCGCGTGGCCGAACTGAGCCCGGACGTGGTCCTGATCGACATCGCCAATCCGTCGCGCGACATGCTCGAGGAACTTGCGCTGGCCTCTGGTCCGGCCGAACGGCCGGTGGCGATGTTCGTGGATCGTTCGGACGAACAATTGACGCGATCGGCTATCGAGGCGGGGATGTCGGCCTATGTGGTGGACGGGCTGCGCCCGGACCGCCTGAAGCCGATCATCGACGCCGCCGTCGCGCGCTTTCATATCCTGCGGCAATTGCGGGCCGAACTGGCCGCCACCCGTGCCGCGCTGGAAGACCGCAAGATCGTGGATCGTGCCAAGGCCGTGCTGATGAAGGCGCGCGGCATCGACGAGGCCGAGGCCTATGCGCTGCTGCGCAAGACGGCGATGGATCAGGGCAAGCGCATCGGCGAAATCGCGCAGCAACTGGTGACGGCGGCGGGATTGCTGGGGCGATGATCGCGCTGCGGCTAGGCTATCTTCCCCTGGTTGACGCGGCGCCGCTGATTGTCGCGCGCGAGCTGGGTTTTGCTGCCGAAGAAGGGCTGCAACTGGATCTGATCCGGCTGGGGGCCTGGGCGCAGGGCCGCGACATGCTGGGCGCGGGGCTGATCGACGCGGCCCATATGCTGGTCCCGATGCCGATCGGTCAGGCGCTTGGGCTGGGGCCGCGCCTGCCCGACCTCGATCTGGTGATGTTTCTGTCGCATGGCGGCCAGGCGGTGGGGGTCAGCACCGCGATCGAGACCCGGCTGCGCGCGGCAGGTCACGGCTTTGACTTCTCCGACGCCGGGGCGGCGGGCCGGGCCTTGCGCGGCGCGATCACCGGGCCGCTGCGGGTGGGGGTGCCGTTCATGTTCTCGACCCAGCTTGAACTGATCCGCCACTGGCTCGGCGCTTCGGGATTCAGCGAAGATGATCTGCATCTCAAGACCGTGCCGCCGCCGATGATGGCCGATGCGCTGGCGGCGGCCGAAATCGACGCCTTCTGCGTGGGCGAACCCTGGGCCTCGTTTGCGGTCGAACGCGGCATCGCCGCGCTGCTGCTGCCGGGCACGGCGATCTGGACCTCGCCGCCCGAAAAGGGATTGGTCCTGCGGCGTGACTTCGCCGAAACCCGGCCCGGGCAGACCGGCGCGCTGATGCGCGCGATCTGGCGGGCGGGGCGCTGGCTGGATGAACCCGACCATCGCGGCACCGCCGCCGAGATCGTGTCGCGCGCCGAATATCTGGATCTGCCGTCCGAACTTGTTGAACGCGGGCTGACCGGCCGGCTGCTGGTTTCCCCGGCCGGCGAGGCGCGCGCGGTCCCGCGCCTGCTGGCGTTCAATGCCGGAGCGGCCAGCTTTCCCTGGAAAAGCCTGGCCGCGCTGATCGCGCGCAATATCGCACTGCGCCACGATTTGCCGCCCGAGGGCGCGATGCAGCGCGCGATGGGGCATTTCCGCACCGATCTTTATCGCCGGCACCTGAGACCGGCAGGCGCGTCCCTGCCCGGCGCGTCGCTGCGACTGGAGGGGATGATCGGTGAAGATCGCACCGTCGCGGCCGAGCGTGGCCAGATGATCCTGCGCGCCGACAGCTTCTTCGACGGCTTCGTGTTCGAGCCGCCGATCCCGGATTCATCCATAAACTGACCACTTTTCAGGCAATCACCGCATCCGCCGCAAAAACTTGATGCGCCGCGCGGTTTTCCCCGGTGGCATCGGTCGCGATCGCGGTGTTCCGCTTGCCCTGCCGCCGGACAAGCGTGAAGATGCAGGACATGGCCAGGACGCAATGGCGCGCCACAGGCCCGTTCGCAACGTTGCGCACGATTTCCGCGAGGACGCGGTTCCCCTGACAGCCTGATTGCGCGTTCCGCCGCGGACCTCCCTCTGGGAGCCACGATGGATGTCTGCGCGATCCGTCCCACGCCAGCCATCGGAGCATCTCATGTCCCATCCTTCGCAGCAGGATTCACGCCGCGCGCTGAGCCTGTCCACCCTTGCCTTCACCATCTGTTTCGCCGTCTGGACGATCTTCTCGATCATCGGCATCCAGATCAGCCAGCAGCTTGGCCTGTCCGAGACGCAGTTCGGCCTGCTGGTGGGGCTGCCGATCCTGACCGGCTCGCTGAGCCGGATCGTTCTGGGCGTTGCCACCGACCGACTGGGCGGGCGTCTGGTCTATACGCTGAACATGCTGAGCGCCGCACTGGCGACGCTGCTGCTGTCATGGGCCACGACCTATCCGCAAATGCTGCTGGCCGCGCTTGGCGTGGGTCTTGCGGGCGGGTCCTTCGCGGTCGGCGTGGCCTATGTGTCCCGCTTCTATCGCGATGCGCAGCAGGGCACCGCGCTTGGCATTTTCGGCGTCGGCAATGTCGGCGCGGCGGTGACCAAATTCGTCGCGCCCTTCGTGATGGTTGCCGTCGGCTGGCAGGCCACGGCGCAGATCTGGGCCCTCGCGCTGGCCGTGACGGCCGTGCTGTTCTGGATCCTCAGCAAGGATGATCCGGTCACCGCCGCCCGGCGCGGCAGCGCGGCATCCCGGCGCAGCCTGCGCGCCGAATTCGCGCCGCTGAGGAACCTCCAGGTCTGGCGCTTCTCGGCCTATTACTTCTTCGCCTTCGGCGCGTTCGTCGCGCTGGCGCTGTGGCTGCCGCATTACCTGATCGGTGTCTATGGCTTCGACGTGAAGGTGGCGGGCATGGTCGGGGCGGCCTATTCGATCCCGGCCTCCATCTTCCGCGCCTATGGCGGCGTGCTGTCCGACCGGATCGGGGCGCGCCGGGTGCTGTATGCCACCTTCGCGGTGTCGCTGGCGGCGACCGCGATCCTGTCGATCCCGGCGGGGGTCACCCTGCCGGTGTTCCTGGTGGTGATCTTCATTCTGGGCTTCGTGATGAGCCTGGGGAAAGCCGCCGTCTACAAGCATATCCCAAGCTATTATCCGCACAATGTCGGCGCCGTCGGCGGCCTGGTCGGCATGATCGGCGGATTGGGCGGCTTCGCGCTGCCGCTGCTGTTCGGCTGGCTGAAGGATCAGACCGGGCTGTGGTCCAGCTGTTTCATGGTTCTGTTCGTGCTGGTCGCCGCCTGTGCGCTGTGGATGCACGCCTCGGTCCGTCGCATGGGCCGTCCCGCCGCCATGCAAGCCGCCTGAAAGGATCTGTCGCCATGAAGAAGAAACTGGTCGTTATCGGCGCCGGCATGGCCTCGGGCCGTTTGCTGGAACATCTGTTTGAAACCGCCCCGGACGCCTGGCAGGTGACGCTGTTCAACGGCGAGCCGCGCGGCAACTACAACCGGTTGATGCTGTCGCCGGTCCTGTCGGGCGAAAAGACCTATGACGACATCGTCACCCACGATGCTGACTGGTATGCGGCCCATGGCGTCGATTGCCGCTTTGGCCAGCCGGTGGTGCGGATCGACCGCGCCGCGCGCGTGGTCCATTCGAACCAAAGCAGCGCCGAATATGACGCGCTGGTGATCGCCACGGGCTCGGCCCCCTTCATCATCCCGGTGGCGGGCAAGGATCTGCCCGGCGTCGTGACCTATCGCGATCTGGAAGACACCGATGCGATGATCGAGGCGGGCAGGGCCGGCCGGGATGCGGTCGTGATCGGCGGCGGCCTGCTGGGCCTGGAAGCCGCTGCCGGCATGGCTGCGCGCGGGGCGAAGGTCACCGTCATTCACCTGATGGGCCACCTGATGGAACGCCAGCTTGATCCTGCGGCGGGCTATCTGCTGCAACGGGACCTGGAACGGCGTGGCATCGCCGTCCACTGCAAGGGGGCCACTAAGGCGATCCTGGGTCACGACCGGGCCGAGGCGGTGCTGCTGGAAGACGGCACCGTCTATCCCGCCGATCTGGTCTGCATGGCCGTGGGCATCCGCCCCGAGACCCGCATCGCCGTGGACGCACGGCTGGAGGTCGAGCGCGGCATCACCGTCGATGACGGCCTGCGCACCAGCGATCCGAACATCTTCGCACTTGGCGAATGCGTGGAACATCGCGGCCAGCTGTTCGGCCTTGTCGCGCCGCTTTACGATCAGGCTCGGGCGCTGGCCCGGACCCTGTCCGGCGAGACGGCCGAATTCCGCCCGGTCCAGACCGCGACCAAACTGAAGGTGACCGGCTGCGATCTGTTCAGCGCGGGCGATTTCGCCGAGGCGCAGGGCCGCGAGGATATCGTGTTCCGCGATCCGGGGCGTGGCATCTACAAGCGGCTGGTCCTGCAGGACAACCGCGTCATCGGCGTGGTCATGTATGGCGACACGGCTGACGGCAACTGGTTCTACGGGCTGATCAAGGACGGCACCGATATCGAGCAGATGCGCGACACGCTGATCTTCGGTCCCGGCTTCCAGGGAGGGTCCAGGCCGGACCCTATGGCGGCCGTTGCAGCCTTGCCGCCTGAGGCGGAAATCTGTGGCTGCAACGGCGTCTGCAAGGGCAGCATCGTCAATGCCGTGCAAGGGGGCGCGACCACGCTGGACGCGGTTCGCGCCGGCACCAAGGCCAGCGGATCCTGTGGCACCTGCACCAGCCTCGTGGAGCAGGTGATGCGTCTGACGCTGGGCGATGGCTTTGCCGCCGCCGCGCCCGGCGGAATGTGCAAATGCACCGATCACAGTCACGAGGATGTGCGCCGGCTGATCCGGTCGATGGGTCTGAAATCCATCCCCGCCGTCATGCAGGAACTTGGCTGGAAGTCCGTCGGCGGCTGCCGTTCCTGCCGTCCGGCGCTGAATTTCTATCTGCTGGCCGAATGGCCGCTGGAATACCGGGACGACCGGCAATCGCGCTTCGTGAACGAACGCAACCACGCCAATATCCAGAAGGACGGCACCTATTCGGTGGTGCCACGCATGTGGGGCGGCGTCACCACACCGGACGAATTGCGGGCCATCGCGGATGCGGCCGACAAGTATGGCGTGCCGATGGTCAAGGTCACCGGCGGCCAGCGGATCGACCTGCTGGGCGTGCGCAAGGAGGATTTGCCGCTGATGTGGGCCGATCTGAACCGGGCCGGGCTGGTCTCGGGCCACGCCTATTCCAAGGGGCTACGGACGGTGAAGACTTGCGTGGGCAGCGAATTCTGCCGCTTTGGCACACAGGATTCGACCGGGCTGGGGATCCGGCTGGAAAAGCTGCTATGGGGGTCCTGGACACCGCACAAGGTCAAGCTGGGGGTTTCGGGCTGCCCCCGCAACTGCGCCGAGGCGACCTGCAAGGATGTGGGCATCGTCTGCGTGGACAGCGGCTACAACATCAGCGTCGCCGGCGCCGCCGGCATGGAGGTGAAGCAGACCGAGCATCTGGCCGCGACCCCCTCCGAGGACGAGGCGGTCGAGATCGTCACCGCCTTCATCCAGCTCTATCGCGAACACGCCCGTTATCTCGACCGGCCCTACAGGTGGGTCGCCAAGGTCGGCCTGGACTGGGTCATCGCGCAGGTCGTGGATGATCCCCGAAACCGCCGCGCGCTGGTCAAGCGGTTCGAGACCAGCCAGTCGGTCTATCGCCGCGATCCCTGGGCCGAACATTCGACGCCTTCGGAAACGCCCCGCTGGGCCCCGCTTGCCGATCTGACCCTGGAGGCCGCCGAATGACGCGCTATGTCGATATCGCATCGCTGGAAGACATCCCCGCCCAGGGCGCACGGCTGATCCGCACCACCGATGGCTGCGTCGCGCTGTTCCGCACCGCCGACAACCGCGTCTTCGCGCTGGATGACCGCTGCCCGCACAAGGGCGGCCCGCTGTCCGAAGGCATCGTGCATGGCCATCAGGTCACCTGCCCGCTGCATGACTGGGTGTTCGACCTGACCACCGGGGCGGCCCGGGGCGCCGATCAGGGGGCGGTCCGCACCTGGCCGGTCCGGGTGGAACGCGGTCGCATCCTGATTTCCGCCGAAAGCCTCATGCGCGGCAAGGCCGCCTGAAAGGAAAGCCCATGATCACGCCTTCCATTGGCGAAATCACGCGCGGCGACGCCACCGCGATGATCGCTGCGACCCGCCACCGCGGGTTGTCCGGCCTGTCGCGCGGCCCGATTGCGACCGTCCGGCGCACAGCCGTCCTGGCGCCACAAGGACAGATCGCGCCATGAACATGCATTCCCCGGCGGGCGCGGTTCGCACGACCTGTCCCTATTGCGGCGTCGGCTGCGGCGTGCTGGCGACACCGACACCGGAAGGCGGCCTGACCGTCGCCGGCGACCCCGATCATCCGGCGAATTTCGGAAGGCTTTGCGTCAAGGGTGCCGCCCTGGCCGAAACCGTGGGTTTGCGGGGCCGGCTTCTGGCCCCGCAAATCGACGGGCGCCCGGCCGGCTGGGACGCGGCGCTGGACCTGGTGGCGCGGCGCTTTGCCCGGACCGTCGCCCGGCACGGTCCGGATTCGGTCGCCTTCTACGTCTCGGGGCAGCTGCTGACCGAGGATTACTATGTCGCCAACAAGCTGATGAAGGGCTTTATCGGCAGCGCCAATATCGATACCAATTCACGGCTTTGCATGGCCTCGTCGGTCGCGGGGCATCGGCGCGCCTTCGGCAGCGATACGGTGCCGGGGCTCTATGCGGATCTGGATCAGGCCGATTGCGTCGTCCTTGTGGGTTCGAACCTCGCCTGGTGCCATCCGGTTCTGTTCCAGCGACTGGCGGCCGCGCGCGAGAAACGCGGCACCAGAATCGTCGTGATCGATCCGCGCCGCACCGCCACCTGCGAGATCGCCGATCTTCACCTGCCCATCGCGGCCGGGGCGGATGCCGCCCTGTTCAACAGGCTGCTGGCCGAGATCGACAGGCGCGGACTGATCGCGCCCGGTCCGGCCCTGGACGGACTGGACCAGGCCCTTCTGGCCGCAGACCGGACCGATGCCGCCGTGACCGGGCTGGCGACCGCGGATCTGGCCCGTTTCGTGAACCTGTGGTGCGACAGCGAAAAGGTCGTGACGCTGTTTTCGCAAGGGATCAATCAATCCGACAGCGGCACCGACAAGGTCAACGCGATCCTGAATTGCCATCTCGCGACGGGGCGGATCGGACGACCGGGCATGGGACCGTTTTCCGTCACGGGTCAGCCGAACGCCATGGGCGGGCGCGAGGTCGGCGGGCTGGCCAACATGCTGACCTGCCACCTGGAGATCGAAAACGCCGCCCACCGCGACGCCGTGCGGCGATTCTGGAATGCGCCGCGCATGGCCGAAAGGCCGGGACTGAAGGCCGTGGACATGTTCCGCGCGGTCGAGGAGGGACGGATCAAGGCGCTGTGGATCATGTGCACCAACCCGGCGGTCTCGATGCCCGACGCCGACCGGGTCGCCCGCGCCATCGCCGGCTGTGACTTTACCGTGGTTTCCGACATCATGGCGCGAACCGACACGACGCGGCTGGCCGATGTCCTGCTGCCGGCGACCGGATGGGGCGAAAAGAATGGCACCGTCACCAATTCCGAACGCCGCATCAGCCGCCAGCGGCCCAGCCTCGCGCCCGCGGGGCAGGCGCGCGACGACTGGCGCATCATTGCCGATGTCGCCCGGCGCATGGGATGGGGCGACGCCTTCGGCTGGTCCCACCCGTCAGAAATCTTCGCCGAATATGCGGCGCTTTCGGGGATCGCCGGCGGTCTTGGCAGCGATTTCGACATTTCCGATTGCGCGGGGATCGGCAGGGCCGCCTATGACGGGATGACGCCGTTTCTCTGGCCGCGTGCTGGTGCGCGGCAAGGAGGCCGCTTTTTCGGTGACGGCCGCTATCATACCTTCTCGGGTCGCGGATGCATGGTGGCCGTCGCGCCGCGCCCGCCGCAGCCGGTCACGGGCGAATTTCCCTTCCGCCTCAATACCGGCCGTGTGCGCGATCACTGGCACAGCATGACCCGGACCGGGCTTTCACCCAGCCTCTCGCGTCATCTGGCCGAGCCATTCCTGGAAATCCATCCTCGCGACGCCGCCGCGCTTGGCTTGTCACCCGCAAGTCTGGCGCGGGTCAGCGGAGCGCAGGGAGATGCGCTGCTGCGCGTCCTGGTCACCGACCGCGTCGCTGCCGGGCAACCCTTTGCCCCGATGCATTGGAGCGCCGAGACAGCGGCTTCGGGGCGCATCAATAGCGCCATACCCGCGCTGGTGGACGCTGTTTCGGGCCAGCCGGCGCTGAAATCGTCGCCCGCAGCCATTCGGCCCTTTGGCGCGGTCTGGTATGGCTTTGCGATATCCCAGGCCCCGATCAGGCCCGATTGCGAATATTGGGCGGTCTCGGCCCTGGCTGGCGGCTATCAGGCGGAACTGGCCGGGCTGCACGAACCCGATGACTGGACCGCCTTTGCAAAGCACCTGTTCTCTTTGACATCAGATCCGCTTGCCGTGCATGACCGGCGGCGCGGCCTTGCACGATTGGCCTTTGCCGGAAACGGCCGCGTGCAGGCGGCGCTTTTCGTCTCTGGCGAGCCGGTTGCCCTGTCGCGCCATCATGTCGCTGCGGCGCTTGGCTGTGACATGGACGCGAACCTGTTGGCCGGCCGTCCGGGTGTCCACCAGCCGGACGAGGGCGCGATCGTCTGCGCCTGCGCCACCGTCGGCATGAACAGCCTGGTACGCGCGATCACGACGCAAGGACTGGTGACGCTGGATGCGGTCGGCAAGGCGCTTGGCGCCGGCGCCAATTGCGGTTCCTGCCGCCCCGAGATCAGCAACCTGCTGACAAGGCTCGGCGATCCCGATCTGCCAAAGCCCGGAAACGGGTTCGATGCCGATTGACAATCAATATCGGTAAAATTATCTTTATAAAAGCCACACAAATTAAATCTATTGATAGCGCGGCTTTCATAAACGCAAGATGACCATTCGCAACCTGAGAACCTTGATCGCCTTTGCCGATCACGGCACCTTTTCGGCTGCGGCGGAAGCCGTCTTCATTACCCATGCCGCCGTCAGCCAGCAGATGAAATCGCTGGAACAGGAATGGAATGTCGTTCTGTTCGACCGTTCCCGCCGGACACCCGTGCTGACATCGGTCGGCAAGGCGCTTGTCGCAAAGGCGCGCGAGATCGTCGCCGCCTATGACGGCATGGTCCTGTCCGTGTCGGGCGAAGCGGCGTTCAGCGGCGAACTGATCCTGGGCGCCGTGCCGACGACGCTGACCGGCCTGGTTCCGTTCGTCATTTCCATGCTGAAATCCGAACATGCCGGGCTGCTGGTTCGCGTCGTGCCGGGCCAGACCACGGAACTGGCCTTGCAGGTCGAACGCGGCGCGCTGGACGCGGCGATCCTGACCCGTCTGCCGGCGGTTCCGCGACGGCACGAGTGGCAGGAAATCGCCCAAGAGAACATGGTGCTGCTCGCCTCCAGGCAATCTGTCAGCGACGACCCGATCGAGCTGCTTCGGAGCCATGCCTTCATCCGGTTTTCGCGCGAAGCCGTGGTCGGCACGATGATCGAAAACTGGCTGCAGTCGCAAGGCATCGAAGTCAAGGAAAGCATGGAACTGGCCAATCTCGATATCATTGCCAGCATGGTCTATGCAAATCTGGGGGTTTCGATCGTTCCGGTGCAGGCGGTCCCGCCTCCGATCAGCCTGCCCTTGAAGCGCCTTGCCCTTTCCCCGGCCATGCCCCGCCGGGTTCTGGGGCTCTTGTCGCGGTCGGACAATGTGAAGGGGCAGGTGCTGGAGCAGCTTTTGCAGAAGCTGCGCGAAGCGGTCGAAATCGGCCGGTTCACGCCGCCCGGAACCGCGGTCTAGACCATGTCCCGAAGCGGAATCGCGATCCCGGCCACGAACATCATCACGATCAGCAGGCGCCGGAACTGGTCATCGCTCAGGTGCTTGAATGTCCACAGGCCCATCTGCGCGGCGATCAGCGTTACCGGCAAAGCGATGGCCATCACCTTCAGGGACGCCGCGTCGTAGACGCCATCCATTGCCATCAGCGTTGCCGAAATTCCCAGGACGACGACGTTGTAGGGCTGCAAGACGGCACGGCTCTGTTCCTTGGTCCAGTCTCGCATCGAGATCCACATCGTCGGCAGGGCGCCCGACAAACCCGATACCGCGCCAAGAAAGCCGCCGACCAGCCCGATTCCGCTGTCGATGATCGGGGTCGGGCGACGCAGGCTGGGCAGGTCGCGCCGCAGCGTGAAGAAGCCACCATAGAGGATCATGAATCCGGCGACGATGAACTTCAGAAAATCGGCGTCGATGCGATGCAGAAGGCGCAATCCGATCGGAATACCGATCAGCGCGGGTATCAGGAACCGGGACAGCTGCCGCCATTCGATCGCGCGACGCACAAGGATTGCCCCCTGCACCCCGCTGACGACCGACATGACCAGAACCACCGACACGGCCTGGGTTGGTGGCATCACCTGCAGCCACCAGCCAAGCGTGAAAAGCGCGGTTCCGAAGCCGGCCAGCCCGTTCACGAACCCGCCCGAAAACGCTCCGGCCACCAGGACCAGAAGATATTCGCCGTTCACGCAGGAACCTTGAAGAACGGAGCGGGCACGAGCAGCTTGTTCTCGACCTTCGCGACCAGGGGACGCATCTGTTTGGCATAGGACTGCCATTCCGGCGACGCCTGCAACTGCTTGCGCCGCTGGAAACGGTCGTCAAGCGATTCATAGCCCCACATATGCACGATCTGGTTCAATGGTCCGAAATCGGTGTAGTAGTAGCCGACCATCCTGCCCAGGATGCGAACCTGAACCTCCATTCCCTGTTCTTCGTAAAGTTTCAGAAAGACCGGTACGTTTCCTGCGTTCAGCGTGTAGATGCGTTCATCGACAAACATCGTTTCCTCATGCATTCGGAAGGGAAAGAATGATCCAGAGCGGCCGGCATGCCTGTCGGCGCGGCCCAGAGCCGCGATGGCGGACCTGCCACCAACGGCAAGCCTTCGGCGACATCCGCAGGCCGGCACGAAGATTGCTGACACCTGACACCAGCGCGACAATGCCAGCGCGGGCCGGGCGATCGCCATGGTCTTCGGCCCCGGGCAGGATCAGACTGCCGGACAGACCGCTGACTTCCTCAGCCGATGACTTCGTCCGTTCTGTCATCGGTTTCCCCATACCGCTTGAGGACGGCGGGGCGCGTCCCTTCATAGACCTTGGCAAGACCGCCTGCGATCTTCGCGTTCTCGCGTTCGAACAGGCAATTGCCCTCGATGTCGGATGCGACGATGAAAGGTCCCATGTTTTCCGCCTCGATCACCCACATCGCCTGGGCCAGGCCCAGTTCCTTGCGCCAGTGCAGGCCTTTGACATTCTTGATTCCGCGCCCCAGCAGGGCGCCGGTGCCATAGCCGACGGTGGTCAGATAGATGGCGCCGTTGGGAACGAATTTGGTCCGATAGTCTTCCGGGCTCATGCCGCCCTTGCCGATGATGATGCGCGCGCCCGAGATGCGGAACCAGTCCGCGATCCACCTGGAAAAACGGAAACTGGCTGTCGCGGTCACGGCACCCATGTCGAAGCTGCCATCGTCGCGTTGCGCCGCGGCTGGCGCACAGTGGAAATTGGCCGCGCTTTCGGCCGGCAGGTCCATCGGGATGGGGACACCTTCCTCGATCGCGCGCTTGTAGACACCTTCCCGGCCGGTATAGATCACGCCGTCCAGATGCACGATGTCCCCCAGCTTCAATGCTGCAAGGTCTTCGGGCGACGGTGTCGTCGAAAGGCGAATGATCTTGTGGGTCATGACATTTTCTCCTTCAAGCGCGGGGCTTGGAGCCATCTTTTCGCAGCCGGATCCTTGCGGCCTTCCGCATCGGGCCGCGTCAGGTTGCGCGGGTGCCGGATGCTACTGTGCCGCGGTCGCGGTCGCGGGCCATTCGACCGTCTCGCGGCGCTGAAACGGGGTGAACCATTGCGGATCGGTGCGGTGTTCGACCCGCCCGTCGGCATGGACCCGCGCGCAGGCCCGCCGGGATGACAGGCAGAAGGCGTGAACACTCATCTGCATCCCGCCGGTGTGGCAATAGCCAACCTCGATATGGCAATCGACGACCATCGACTTGCCGACGAAACCCATGGCGCCCATGCCGATCGAGTTGCCGAGTTCCTTGAACTCCATCTCCAGCTCGGCGATCCTGGGGTCGGGGTTGCGGTCGCCGACGGTGCGCAGGCAGGCGGCGCGCTTGCCCAGCACCATGCAGGTATCCTTCGAGCCGCCCAGCCCGATACCGATGATCGCCGGCTGGCAGGCCAGACCGCGTTTGCCGAAGGCGACAAGACTGTCCAGATAGAACCGCTTGATCCCCTCGATCCCGTCGGATGGAAACAGCATCCGGTAATCGGTGCCGAACAGGCCGCCCTTGTGCACGGTCGTCAGGTCGATCCAGTCGCCCTGGCCGGGGGCTGACGGCTCGAAACCGTATTCGATCTCGGGCGCGTTGATACCGACATTGTTGTCGTGATCGGTACGCCACAGCGGATGGACCCGGTTGGGGCGCAGCGGAACGCCGTTCGTCGCGGTCGCCGTCGCCCGACGCAGGGCTTCTTCCAATGCGACGGGACCGCCCTCGATCTGCGCCTCGTTGCCCATCTTGACATACCAGCGCGGGCACCCCGTATCACCGCACATCGCGCGGCGATCCTCCTTTGCGGCCTTGTAGTTCTCCAGCATGGCTTGAAGAACGAAGGACGACAGATCGCCGTCCTCGACACTGGCCGTGGCTTCAAGCCCATCGAGATAGTCTTGCGGGATCTCGATGGCCGCCTTGTCCATCAGCACTTCGGCGGTGGATTCGATGAGGTCTATGGAAATCATGGATCGTCTCCTTTACCGGGCCGCCTGCACCAGCGTCTCGGGCTCGCCCTCGGGCAGCACGGTTTCGCCCGGCCGAACGATTGTGAACCGGACCGGGTCGCGCGATACGCGCAGCCCCTCGGCGGTTTTCCGCGCCACCGTGAAATACGAGGTTTCCAGATCTCCCTGATCGGGAAAATCCTCGCGGAAATGCGCGCCTCGCGAATTCTCGCGCGCCAGGGCAGCCTCGGCGATGACTTCGGACACGTCGACCAGCGATGCCAGGTTGAGCCAGTCGTGCCAGGTCAGGTTGAACGCCAGGTTGGACGGATCGACGCCGATATCCTGCAGGTCGGTGGCGACCGTCGCGATCTTTTTCAGGCCGCTGATCAATCCCTGTTCGGTCCGCATGACGCCGACATCGTCCCACATCGCGTCCTGCAATACGCGGCGCAGGTTCTGGACATTGCCGACAGGCTTGCCAAACGGGCGTCGCGCGCGCTCGATCTCGGCCGACAGGATATTCTCATCCGGATCGCGCAGTGCCGTCATGGCGCGAATGTCGCGGCCCATCACGTCACCCGCGATACCGCCATAGACGGTCGAATTGGCGACGCCATTTCCGCCCAGCCTGTTCGATCCATGCGCCCCGCCCGCATCCTCGCCGGCGACATACAGCCCTTCCATGGCCGTGCGGGTATCGACATCGACAACGACGCCGCCCATGAAATAATGCGCGGTCGGCACCACCTCCACCTTGCCGCCGGCAAGATCGAAGCCCGAATCGGCGCAGCGCTGGACCATGCCCTTGAACTTCTTCGCAACGATGTCGGGGCCAAGATGCGCCATCGAGATGAACACCCCGCCATTGGGCGATGAATTGTTCTTGCGCATCTCCGAATAGATGCCGCGGCTGACCACGTCGCGGGTCGAGCGTTCGCCGCGGGTGTCATAATCGTACATGAACCGGTGATCGTTGCCGTTCAGCAGATGCCCGCCCGCGCCGCGCAACCCTTCTTCCAGAACGGTGCCGGTCATCTTGGTATGGTCGCCGGCCAGCAGCCCGGTCGGATGGAACTGAACCATCTCCATGTCGCGCAGCGGCAGCCCCGCGCGCAGCGCCATTGCAAGCCCGTCCATCGTCTTGTCGCCCGAGGGCGTGTGGTATTTGTACATGGTGGGGCCGCCACCCGTTGCCATCAGCACCGTCCTGGCGCGGACAAAGCGGAACTTTCCGCTGCGCATGTCGATGAACAGGACCCCGGCGAGGGCCGAGCCATCCTTGGTCGGGATCAGTCCGACGGCGCGATGCTCCTGAAGCTTTTCGATCGGGCGGGCCAGAACCTGTTCCATCAGCCGGTTGATGATCTCGATCCCGGTCAGATCGCCCTTGTGCACCGTGCGATCGGCCGTCTGTCCCGCGAACGCCTTGTGATGCAGCGAGCCGTCCGCAACCCGGTCGAAGAAGCAGCCGATTTCGTTTTCCAGTTCGCGGACACGCACGACCGCCTGTTCGCACAGCCGCCAGGCCATGTCCTGATCCGGCAGCCACTTGCCGCCGACGATCGTGTCCATGAAATGCCGCTCGACGGTGTCTCCATGTCCCAGGGCCACATTGTAGCCGCCCTGAACCATGCGGGTGCAGCCGCATTTGCCGATCAGCCCCTTGACCGCGATGGTGATCTTGGTCCCCGGCGGCGCCGATTGCTGGGCATGCAGCGCACCGAAAAGCCCTGCTCCGCCGGTGCCAAGGATCAGGATGTCGGTGTCGTGACGATCGATATCGCTTTTCAGGGGCATGATCACACCGCTTGCAGGAAAAAGGTTCCGGAGACGAGAACCGAGAGGCCCACCGCCCCCGCCGCCAGCGTCTTCTGGCGAGAGGTCCATGGCATCAGTTCAAGCGCGAGAAGGCGCAACCCTCCGAAGAAATGGACGGCCAGCAGGAAGACCAGCCCGAATTCCGCGAATTTTACCAGCGGCATGTCCGTCCATGCCAGGAATCCGTCCAGCCGCGCGGCTTCGTTCAGGGCCATGGACAGAACCCAGAAATGCGCCGGCAGGAACAGGGCCAGCAAGGCCCCCGAGACGCGATGAAGAATGAAGGCATACCAGAGCGGATGGGTGCGGTGCGGGCGGATCATGCGACACCCCCGGGGGCGGTAACGGCCCAGACGGCGCGCACGCCCATCCAGACCAGAACCAGAAAGGCAATCCAGGTCAGCACGGAAAGGGCGCGCGCCCCAAGACCCAGCCATTCATGTGCGATGACGCGCAGGCCGATCGCCGCGTGGACAGACACGGCAATGACAAAAGTCCCGTAAAACGTCGCCCAGGCAAAGCTGCCCTGCGTTCGTCCCAGGATCTCGGCTGCGCTCAGCCCGCCCTGAATCGCATAGATCATCACCGCGAGGTGCCCGATGACCAGAGGCGCCATGACCAGCGCCGACAATCGCTGCAGCAGGTAAAGCCGGATGTCCAGCATCGGTCAGGTCCTCCGCCTGAAGAACGCGGCGGCGGTCGCCCGCTTCAGCCCGGCGATCGCGTCCATCGGATTCAGTCCGTTGGGGCAGAAATGCGCGCAACTTCCCATCGAGTGACAGTTGTGGCAGCCACCGGCGCCGCTGACCGCATCAAGGATTTTGCGCGAACCCGCATCCCTGGAATCGTTGTAGAGCGTCCAGGCACGATTCAGCGCCGCGGGACCGAGGAAATCGGGATTCCCGGCCACGGTATCGCATGACGCATAGCAGACCGAGCAGTTGATGCATTCGATCCCGGCATCGGCCTTTACCCGCTGAACGCTCGCCGGGTCGATCTCCTCGATCTGGTCGTTGCGGGTCTTCGACGGGTGGAACACGCCTTCCGCCTTGACCCATTTCTCGAAAAACGGGTCCATGTCGGCCGCGAGATCCTTGATGACCGGCAGATTGCGCAGCGGCCCGATCTCGATGCAATTGTCCTTCAGCACCTTCTTGACATGCGTGCGACAGGTCCAGCGCGGCTGGCCGTTCACCATCATCGCGCAGGATCCGCACATTCCGACGCGACATGCAAAACGGTATGACAGCGTGGGATCGTCGTTCTGCTGGATCCACGCCACGACATCCAGCACGGTCTGGCTGTCTTGCGCGGGAACGTCAAAGATCTGGAATTCGCCACCTTCATGGTCGCCGCGCCAAACGGAAACCTTCATACGGGTATCGGTCGAAGACACGGTGCCGGATCCTTGTCTGCTTGCGTGATGTTCATCTCTTTCCAACGATGCATACGTTTAAATGAAAGTTACAAAAAGCGACAATTACTATACAATCGTGTTAGTTTAGCTGACATATTCGGGCGGGGCACCTCTGTCGCATCACCCGATCGCCGGTGGCCTGCGCCGAATATCCGGAACAAGCCCCTTGCGCTTTCCTTGAATACATCCATATACCATCCATACAGATGGAGAATGGAAGATGGGCAACGTCACGCAGATCGGCCAAAGGATGCCCGAGAACGAGAAGATCACCATCAATATGGGATTCGTGGATCTCGGCAGGATCGACCTGCTCGTGCAGGAAGGATTCTATTCCAATCGCAGCGACTTCATTCGCACGGCGATCCGCAAGCAGTTGGACACGCATGGCGACGCGGTGGCCAGATCGATCGAACGGCATACGATGGAGCTTGGCCTGCGCGACTACAGCGCAGCCGATCTGAAGGCCGCGCGCGATGCGCATGAAATACTGCATATCAAGGTCGTCGGCCTCGTGCGGATCGCATCCGACGTGACGCCGGAACTCGCCCTCGCGACGATCGGGTCCATCGACGTGCTGGGGGCCCTTCAGGCCAGCCCTGAGGTCAAGAAGGCACTTGGGTCGCGTATCCGCTGACCCCCAATCAAGGAAAAACAGAGATGACAGACGATGCAAGCTCGGCGATGCGCCGGGCCAGTGACCTTGTGCGCGCCGGAAACCCGATCGCTGCCACGGAAATGATCCGGGCCGCTTTGCGCGGCACGGCCGCGTCCGCCATGTCGCGACCGGGGCCGGTTCCGGAAACGCTGCGCGCGGCAGAAGATGTCGCGCCCTTCGGCAAGGGCCGGGGTTTGCGCAAGACCCTGGCCGAACTGGCCGCCCGAGGACGGCCGGGCGGCGGGGTGGGCGGTGCGCCCGCACCCGAGCCGGTGCTGCCCAGGGGTGCCCGCTTCGACCATGGCAGTTTCACCTGCCCGGCGGGAGAGCGGGCATACCGTCTCTACATTCCCGACCTGCGAGCGCGGCGCCCTGCCGGTCTGGTGATGATGCTGCATGGATGCACCCAATCGCCTGCGGATTTCGCGAATGGCACCGGGATGAACCGGATCGCCGATGCCCATGACCTGATCGTGGTCTATCCCGGCCAGTCGCGTGGGGCGAACATGCAATCGTGCTGGAACTGGTTCGCGCCGTCCGATCAGGAACGCGGAAGCGGAGAACCCGCGATCCTCGCCGGTCTGGCCGTTCAGATCCGTCAGGATCACGACATCCCCGAGGACAGGATTTTCGTTGCCGGATTGTCGGCCGGCGGTGCGATGGCGGTGATCCTCGGACGGGCCTACCCGGATGTGTTCACTCATGTGGGGGTGCATTCCGGTCTGCCCTACAAGGCGGCCCGCGACGTGCAATCCGCCTTCGCGGCGATGGGCGGCAGCTTGCGCCAGACTTCTGGCGCACCCCTCCGCCCGCTGCCGACGATCGTGTTTCACGGTGCGGCGGACGCCACCGTCAACGCGGCCAACGGACAGCGGATCGTGGACGAGGCGGGCGCCGCCGGGGCCGAGCTGCGCGATAGCGGCACGATGGGCGGGCGCCGCTATATCCGTGATACTGTGCTGGCCCCGAACGGTCAGCCGATCCTTGAACATTGGCGCATCGACGGGCTGGGCCACGCCTGGTCGGGCGGCGATGCGACCGGCTCCTATGCCGATCCGGCCGGCCCCGACGCAAGCGCGGAAATGGTGCGGTTCTTTCTTGACGCGACCGGGACGGTTTCATGACATGACCTCCTTCCCGACATGCTCCGTCGCGGCCAAAACCACCTTCGGTCCGACAAGGGGCCGGATGGCGGCAAGGTCGGAAACTGCCGCCCCAGGCCACGCGACGCAGCCTGCCGGGGTCTCCGGCCGGCCTGTGCGCATCGTCCCGGCCGCGGCGACGTCGGGTCAGGTCCGGCCTTTCGCGGAACCAAGATGATCGGCCTTTTCCGCATCGCGCGCACCCATCGGTTCGTCCGGGCCGACGGTCGAGTCGGCGGCGGTCTGGGCCTCGATCTCGGCGTTCAACTCGGCTCCGAGCAGGACGATGAAGGCCGAAATCCACAACCACATCAGCAGGATGATGACACCCGCCATGCTGCCGAAGGTCTGGTTGTAGCTGCCGAAATTGCCGACGTAGAGAGAGAAGGCGATCGATGCGAGGATCCAGATCACGCAGGCCGCGATCGCGCCGGGCGTCAGCCATCGCCATTCCGCGTCATCGCGCGACGGACCATATCGGTAAAGAACCGCAAGCCCGATTATCGTCATGATCGCAAGCAGGATCCAGCGCGACAAGGCCAGCACCGTTTTCAGCCAGCCCGGCAGGGCGACAAGATCCAGCGCGACCGGCACCGCCAGCGCCGCGAGAAGCCCCAGCAGCAGGCCGACGATCAGAAACACCGTCAGGCCAAGGGTCCACAGGGTCTTGCGGATGAATCCGCGATCCTCGTCTTCATCATAGGCGACGTTCAGCCCTTCCATCAGGCTGCTCATTCCCTTGGACGCGGAATAGATCGCAAGCAACAGGCCGATCAGGAACGCGATCCCCAGGCCCGCATCCTGCGATCCCGCGACGGCGACCGCCTGATCGAGGATGATCTGCGCGGCCTGCCTGGGGATCATCTGGGTCAGCGTCGCAAGCTGCGCGGTCACCTGGGCAGGGTCAAGCACCATGCCCGCCAGCGCCATCAGCGCCGTGATGGCCGGAAAGATCGCCAGCAAGGCGTAGAACGCGACGCCCGCGGCAAGGAGGCCAACGTGATCCGAGACCAGTTCGTCCTTCACGCGAAGGGCGATGTCCTTCCATCCTGCCGCGGGAATTTCCGCCGGGGTGTCGGCGTTTCTGCCACGGGTCATGCGATGCCTCTTTTGCTGAATCCGGCCCGCACGGGATGCGCGGACCGGCAGGTTTCACGGCGTTTTTCGATCACGACCTGTTCTGGACATCGCCCAGGTTCTGCTTCTCGGCCTCGGTTTCGGCTGCGCCCGCGATCCGCTCGCCCGAGGACTTGGCCTTGTCGATCGCCGATTTCGCCGCGCTGTCCACCTCGTCCCGGGTTTCTTGCGCGATCTTTCTGGCTTCGTCGGTCGCGGCCTCAGCGACCTTGCCGAGTTTCTCTTTCTCCTCGGCGTAAAGACGTTCGGCCTCTTCCATCAATCGATCGCTCTGTTCGCCCAGATAACGGTCCTCGGTCCGGCTGCGCGGCAGTGCCGCACCAATGGCGGCGCCGACGGCAAGGGCAAGCGCACCCGCGATGAGCGGCTGTTCCTCGAAGATATCGACGGCCATGTCGCGGCCTTGACGGGCATATCGCAGCGACGCGTCGCGTGCCTCGATCGCGCTTTCACGCGCGGCGATCACGCGATCGCGTGCTTCCTCGGACAGGGCCTCGGTGCCCTCGGCCAGCCGCGCCCGCATGGCTGCCGCGCGATCCGATGCGCTGGTCGCCGCAGCGCGCGCGCTGTCGGCAACCGCGCGGCCGGTATCCGCCACCCCATCGGCGGCACCCTTGACCGTATCCGTGACCGATCCGGCCGCGCGTCTGGTGGTATCCGCGACAGAGGCGCCAGGGCCGCGCCCCGATCCCCCGGCCCCGGACGCCGCCTCCGAGGCATTCCCGGCGACGCCCGGGGCGGTGTATTCTGCCCGCGATGACAGGCCAAGTCCGTCACTGTCATGGTCTCGCGCCCAGGAGGGGGTGTTTTCGGGCCGCGCGAAACGTCCCGTCCCGGTCACGGGCCGGGACCTGTGATCATCCGCGACACCGCTACGCGCATCGTGACCGTGCCGGCGGTCATACCGGCCGTCCTTGTCGTCATCATCGAACCGGCCATGGCGCGCATCGCGGGCGGCATGGTCGTGCCCGCCGCTTCTGTCGCTCAGCATGAGCCAGGCGAGGCCGGCCCCGGTCAGCGCCAATGCCAGCGGATTGCGCTTCACCGCATCCGATACGGAACGGCCGATATCGCCGCCATGCTCGCGGACCTGATCACTTACCTGCCGCGCGAGGCTTTCGATCGAAAACCTGTCTTGCAGGTCCGACAGCGTATTGGTCAGACCGGCGCGTTCGCGTTCGATATCGCGTTCGATCTCTTTGGGGGAACGGGTCTCATTGGTCATCATAGGCCTCCTTCACGGCGCGCGCGTCGCGCTTGACGTTCTTCGCGGTCCTGCTGGGGGCGAGACTGCTGAGTTTCAGGTTGTCCTTGCCCTTCTTGAGCATCACGTAGGCGATGATCGCGAAGACGACCCCGACGATCAGCGCCGACCAGCCGCCGGGGATCCCGGCCTCGGTCAGGGCGGCGACAAGGGCGGCAGACAACACGTTGAGAGCGGTCAGCGCCACCACGAGGGCGCCGATGATCAAGCCGATGGCGGCGCCGGCATTGTTGACGTTTTCGTTGATTTCCGCACGGGCCAGATCGACCTCGTTGCGAACCAGGCTGCTGACATGGGACAATGCGTCGTTCAGCAAGCCGCTGGCGGACTTGTTCGGTTCGGTGCTCATGCTGATGTTCCTTTCGCTGTCGTGACGGGGGCCGGGCTTTGCAGCGGATCGGCGGCTGCGGGGCCGGACATGCCAGCCAACGAGGGGTTGGCGGGCTGTGATGGCCTGCTGCCTGACGCCTTGGCGAACCGGGTCGCTGCAAACCCAAGGAGTGCCGCGCCCCCCAGGAAAGCCAACGGATTGCGCCGCGCAAAGTCGTTGAGGGTTCCGACGACCTCGCCCAAATCCTTGTTTCGCATGGCTTCCGAGGCATCGGCCAGCCCGTCCGCGATCTGGCTGAAGGTGCGTTCCTGAGGCGATCCGTCACGCATCTCATCGGCCGCGGTCCGCAGCGCGGAGGCGACATCCTTCACCTCGCCCGCCAACGCGCCCTTGGCCTTGTCGGCCTGTCGTGTCGCTTCGTGGGAAACCTTCCCGGCCACATCCTGCGCCCGCTCCTTCACCTCTTCCGACGCCGAGCTCGCAGCCGACTTGGCCCTGCTCGTCGTGTCCTGGTGCGCAGTCGGCTTCTGTTGGTCAGTATTCGTCACAGCTAAATCCTTTCAAGTTGCGCGATCCGCTTGCAGACCGCGAGAATGGGACGGCCACGGATCAGCGAGGCGGTCACGGTCCAGGCCACCTTGCCCGCGCCGCGCGGTCAGCCCGCCCGTGCTGCGGTGCGACAAGTACGGGTCGCACCCATGACATCCTTGCCGGGCTTCATCGAACTTGCGGGCCGCCCTCTGTGCCGGCGTTTCGCGCGAATCCCCCGATCACATGCCGATCCATGACCACGTGGCGACGTTTCCGCCCGCGGCAGTCAGGGATAGTCGTTCCGAGGGGCCGGGTGTGCCGGCCAGAAATCCACAGAGGTGCAGCCCGAACACTCATGAAATTCGCAACAGGGCTTTCGCGGGAAAACCGGGATCGCCCGTTGGTCCGGCGGCATGAACGCTTCCACGCCGCCGAACCCTTGTCTGGCGTCTGAGCCTGGTCGTCGTCAGTTCGACATCGAACCCGTAGAGCCGCGCTTCTGTTCGATCGCGTCGGCGGCCTTCATTTCCGGGGTGTCGGTGCACGCCGTAATGACCTCCTCGACCGGGATCTCGAACATTCCGCTGACGCGCATGATGGCGACGTCGCCACCGGCGCTGCCAGCCTGGCTGCCGCCGGCATCGGCGGACATTCCGCCGCCCGATTGTCCGCCACCAGACGCCGATGCCGAGGCATCCGCACCTGCCGCGCTGCTGTCAGTGGCCATCGTCGTGTCCGACGCCGCCCCGCTGGAGCCGCTGTTGGCAGAGGTGTTCGCATCGCTCGTGATCGCGCTGCCATCGGCCGCGGTCGCGGCATCCGATGCCGGCTTGTCCATGGCGCTGTTGGCAGAGGTGTTGGCATCGCTTGTCACGGTGCTGCCATCGGCCGCAGTCGTCGCAGAACTGTCGCCGGATGCGGACCCTGTCGCGCCTGACGCCCCCGCCGCAGCCGACTGGCCGCCGCCTTGACCGGCCGACATTCCTGCATCGCTGCCTTTCTTGTACCCGGCGATATAATACAGGGTGCCCGGAACCAGCGCCGTGTCCATGGCAGTAATGTCCGCGCAGGTCACGGAATCCGGGCTTTGTTCTTTGCCCGTGGTCTGTTTGCTCGCAGATTCGGACTGAGCCAGTGCCATATTCGCCGACAAGGCGCAGATGGCGGTGGTCGCTGCGATCCTGATTTTCATTGGCATGATTGATTTCCTCCTCCGGCTGAATTTCAACCATCGGGGAAACCCGGCGCCCAAGGCGGCGGTTCCTGAAGCTTTTGTTAATCGGAACGCGGCGGAGAGGCTGCTGGCAGCGACCGCCCGCGAAATCATTTCGGCCAGGAAACAAGGGCGCGGACGTGATCCGTTGCCAGCCTGCGGCGCCATGTCCGGCCCGGCGTTGAACCCACATCGTGGACTGCGGGCAAGGGATCAACCAGAGGGCGCGACCTTCCGGAGATGGGACAGGGCAGGGCCCAGCAGGTCGGGGTCGGCCTGCGACGAACTGACCGCGCAAACCGGATAGGGGAATTGCGGCGCGTCCGGGACAAGGTGCAGTGCGCCCGAGGCGAGATGGGGCGCGATGTCGCGCTGGCGGAAATAGCCCGAGCCCCCGGCCGCCAAAATATAATCGGCGGCAAGCGGGCCGGGATCGAACGTCACGCCGGCGCCCTGAAACGCGGGAAAGCCGGAAACGAAGCCCTGCGAAAAATCCGGGCCCCAATCGGCGCCCACCAGGGTCTGCCCGTTGGCGGGGTCGGCGGCCGGGTCGGTGCTGGCCAGAACCAGCCTGTCATCCGCCAGCAGATCGATGCGCAGGCCGGGCCGTTGCGGCGGCGCATGGATCACCACCGCTTCGACAAGACCCGCGGCCACCTGGTCGATCAGCGTTCCGGGCGCATCGACCTGGACCCTGAGCGCGATGTCGGGGCATTCGGCCCTGAGCCGCCGGATCCAGTCCAGCAGCAGCGGCTGCCAGAGGCTCATCTCGCCGCCGATGGCAAGGATGGCTCTGTGACCCTGCGGAACGGCGACCTGGCGCCGCATCTGCCGCGCAAGCTGCACGAAGTTCGGGGCATGGCGCAGAAATTGCCGGCCGGCGGGGGTCAGCGCCGCGCCGCCCTTGTGGCGCACGAAAAGCGGGCGTTCGAGTTGGTCCTCCAGCGTGCGGATGCGTGCGCTGACGGTGGTCTGGCCGATGTTCATCTGCGCCGCGGCGGTATTGAAACTGCCGGTGGCGACGATTTCCAGAAAGGTCTCGACAAGTTTGGTATCCATGACGCCTGTTAGCAGATTTATTGCATTCATCGTGCAGAATTTTTCGTTTGTCTGCATCCCGATCCGCGCTCATGCTGCCCAGGAAACAGGGATTGGCTCGACAAGAATCCAGCCAGAAGAACAGGATAGAGGCGCGATTTGCCGAAGACGAGCGACATCAATTCTGCGAGCGCGGAGCAGGACTTGTGGCGGCTTGCCGACCTGGGCGACCGGCCGTCTTTTCCGATCGCGGCAACGACCGCCGCAGTTGACGCCTGCGCCGGGGCGGCCCCGTGACCGCGGCACTCGAAGCCAGGGGTCTGACCAAGGAATTTCGCGGCTTCGTTGCCGTGAACGACGTGAACCTTTCGGTCGAAACCGGCTCGATCCACGCGCTGATCGGGCCGAACGGCGCGGGAAAGACGACCTGTTTCAACCTCCTGACGAAGTTTCTCAAGCCGACCGCGGGGAAGATCATCTACAAGGGCCAGGATATCACCGCCCTGTCGCCGACCCAGATCGCACGGCTGGGCATCGTGCGATCGTTCCAGATCTCGGCCATCTTTCCCGATCTTACAGTGCTTCAGAACGTGCGCATCGCGCTTCAGCGGCGGCGCGGCGAAAGCTTCGATTTCTGGCGTTCGGAAAAGACCCTGTCGCGCTATGACGACAAGGCGCGCGACTATCTGGAAGAGGTCGGACTGACCGAGTTCGAGCGTCACCGCGCCGCCGAACTGCCCTATGGCCGCAAGCGCGCGCTGGAAATCGCGACGACGCTGGCGCTGGACCCCGAGATGCTGCTTCTGGACGAGCCGATGGCCGGCATGGGCCGCGAGGATGTCGAACGCATCGCCGCCCTGATCCGCCGCGTATCGAAGAACCGCACGATCCTGATGGTCGAGCACAATCTTTCCGTGGTCGCGGATCTGTCGGATCGGATCACGGTTCTGGCGCGCGGCGAGATCCTGGCCGAGGGCGAATATGCCGCGGTGTCCAGGTCACCCGAGGTGATCGAAGCCTATATCGGAGCCGACCATGAGTGACGCGATGGCACAGACGGAACGTCCGGGCCGGACGGCGGGCGCCATGCTGGCGGTGCGCGATCTCAATGGATGGTATGGCGAAAGCCACGTTCTGCACGGCATCGAATTCGACGTGGCCGAAGGCGAGGTGGTGACGCTTCTAGGCCGCAATGGCGCGGGAAAGACCTCGACCCTGCTGGCGATCATGGGCATTCTGGGCAAGCGTGAGGGCTCGATCCGGTTCCAGGGCGCCGAGATCGTCGGAATGCAGCCGCGCCAGATCGCGCGCCTGGGGATCGCGCTCTGCCCCGAGGAGCGCGGCATCTTCGCCTCGCTCAGCGTCGAGGAAAACCTGATGCTGCCGCCGCGTATCCGGGAGGGCGGGTTGTCGGTGGACCGGATCCACGAGCTTTTCCCCAACCTCAAGGAGCGTCGCCGCAGCCAGGGCACGAAGCTGTCGGGCGGCGAACAGCAGATGCTGGCCATCGCCCGCATCCTGCGCACCGGTGCGCGGCTTCTGCTTCTGGACGAGCCGACCGAGGGGCTGGCGCCGGTCATCGTGCAGCAGATCGGCCGCACGATCCTGGCGCTGAAGCAGGAGGGCTTCACCATCGTGCTGGTCGAACAGAACTTCCGTTTCGCGGCCTCGGTGGCGGACCGTCACTATGTCGTCGAACAGGGCAAGGTGGCGGACATGATCCCCAATTCCGAACTGGACGCCAATATCGACAAGCTGCACGCCTATCTGGGCGTCTGAGAACCATCCCGCGCACGGCGCGGCCAACAGAAGGAGACCGACCTTGATCAGGAACATTCTCATCGGCACGGCACTTGCCACGCTGGCCATGAACCCGGCGCTGGCTCAGGAAATCAACGTGAAGCTTGGCGTTCTCAACGACCGCTCTGGCGTCTATGCCGATCTTTCGGGCGAAGGGTCGGTGATCGCCGCGCAGATGGCGGTCGAGGATTTCAAGGCCGCCGACAAGGGCATGAAGGTCGAGATCATCTCGGCCGATCACCAGAACAAGCCCGACATCGGTTCCAGCATCGCGCGGAAATGGTATGACGAAGAGGGCGTGAACGCGATTCTCGACGTGCCGACCTCGTCCGTGGCCCTTGCCGTGGCCGACATCACCGCCGAGAAGAACGGCGTGCTGATCAATTCCGGCGCCGGATCGACCGAACTGACGCAGGGTCAGTGCAAGCCGACGACGATTCACTGGACCTATGACACGGCGGCTCTGGCCAACGGCACCGGCAAGGCGCTGACCGATGCGGGCGGCAAGAAATGGTTCTTCATCACCGCCGATTATGCCTTTGGCCAGTCGCTGCAGGAAAACACCGCCAAGGTGGTCGAGGCGAGCGGCGGCGAGGTCGTGGGCAATGTGGATGCGCCCTTCCCGACCACCGACTTCTCGTCCTATCTGCTGCAGGCACAGGGCAGCGGCGCCGACGTGATCGGGCTGGCCAATGCCGGCGGCGACACCGTGAACGCGATCAAGCAGGCCTCCGAGTTCGGCATCACCCAGGCCGGTCAGAAGCTGGCTGCGCTGCTGTTCTTCATCACCGACGTGCAGGCGCTTGGCGCACAGACCGCACAGGGCCTGTCGCTGACCTCGGCCTTCTACTGGGACCGCAACGACGCCACCCGTGAATGGTCCAAGCGGTTCATGGAACGGCACGGCGCCGAGCCGACGATGGTGCAGGCCGGCGTCTATTCCGGCACGCTGCAATATCTCAAGGCGGTCGAGGCACTGGGCAGCGCCGAGGACGGCAAGGCGGTCGCCGCCAAGATGAAGGAGTCGCCCTTCGACGACCCGCTTTTCGGCAAGGGCTCGATCCGCGGCGACGGCCGGGCGATCCACGACATGTATCTCTACGAGGTCAAGACCCCCGCGGAATCGACCGGCGAGTGGGACCTCTACAAGGAAGTCGCGACGATCAGCGGCGAGGATGCGTTCCTGCCGATGCTCGAGGAATGCGACTTTACCAAGCAGTAACCTGACGGGGCGGTCGCGCCGGAGAAATTCTGGCGCGGCGCCATTTCAATCACGGGACGGAACGAGATGTTCGAACTTCTGGGCGTGCCGCCGCAGGTCTTGATGGGCCAGCTTCTTCTGGGGCTGATCAACGGATCGTTCTATGCGGTCCTGTCACTGGGACTGGCGGTGATATTCGGGCTTCTCAACATCATCAATTTCGCCCATGGCGCCCAATACATGATGGGCGCCTTCGCCGCCTGGATGCTGCTGACCTATGTCGGGGTGGGCTACTGGCCGGCGCTGATCGTCGCGCCACTGGTCGTGGGCGCCATCGGCATCGTCCTGGAACGGCTGATGCTGGCACGGCTCTACCATCTCGACCACCTTTACGGGCTTCTTCTGACCTTCGGACTTGCACTGATCATCCAGGGGCTCTTTCGCAACTATTACGGCATCTCGGGCCTGCCCTACCAGATTCCCGCGTCGCTGTCGGGCGGCTACAACCTTGGCTTCATGTTCCTGCCGACCTATCGCGGCTGGGTCGTCGTCGCCTCGGTCATCGTCTGTTTCGCCACCTGGTTCATCATCGAGAAGACGAAGCTTGGTGCCTATCTGCGCGCCGCCACCGAGAACCCGGTTCTGGTCGGCGCCTTCGGCATCAACGTGCCGCGCATGATCACATTGACCTACGGTTTCGGCGTGGCACTGGCGGGCTTTGCCGGCGTGCTGGCCGCACCGATCTATTCGGTCAATCCCAACATGGGCGCCGACCTGATCATCGTGGTTTTCGCCGTCGTGGTGATCGGCGGCATGGGATCGATCATGGGGGCGATCCTTACCGGCTATGGCCTGGGTCTTGTCGAGGGTCTGACGCGCGTGTTCTATCCCGAAGGGTCCGCCGTCGTCATCTTCGTCATCATGGCGATCGTGCTGCTGTTCCGGCCCGAGGGTCTTTTCGGGAGGGCAGGCTGATGGCGATCGCCGAAGACACGGTCAAGACCGGCCCCCTGCGCGAAAGCATCGGCATGCCGCGGCTGCACAAGGTGATCTTTCTGGTCCTGCTGGGGCTGGCGCTGCTGCTGCCCTACGGGGTCTATCCCGTCTTTGCCATGAAGGTCATGTGTTTTGCGCTTTTCGCCTATGCGTTCAACCTGCTTCTCGGTTTCGGCGGACTTCTGTCCTTCGGGCACGCGGCCTATTTCGGCGGGGCAAGCTATGTTGCCGCCCATGCCGCGAAAGTCTGGGGACTGACGCCGGAATTGTCGATCCTTGCCGGCACCGTGGCCGCCGCTTTGCTGGGGCTGGTCATCGGCGCGCTGTCGATCCGGCGGCAGGGGATCTATTTCGCCATGGTGACGCTGGCCTTCGCGCAGATGGTCTATTTCTTTGCCCTTCAGGTGCCCTTCACCGGCGGCGAGGACGGCATCCAGTCGGTGCCGCGCGGTGATCTGTTCGGACTGATTTCGCTGCGCTCGAACATGGCGCTGTACTATTTCGTGCTGGCGATCACCTTCGGCGGCATCCTTCTGATCTACCGGATCGTGCATTCGCCCTTTGGCCAGGTCCTGAAGGCGATCCGCGAGAACGAGCCGCGCGCCATTTCGCTGGGCTATCAGGTCAATCGCTACAAGCTGATCGTGTTCACGCTGTCGGCGGCGCTGGCGGGGCTGGCCGGCGCGACCAAAAGCCAGGTCTTCCAGCTTGCCTCCCTGACCGACGTGCATTGGGCGATGTCGGGCGAGGTCGTGCTGATGACGCTGCTGGGCGGCATGGGAACCGTGTTCGGCCCCATCGTCGGAGCGGCGGTCATCGTCACGATGCAGAACTATCTTGCCACCTTCGGCGCGTGGGTAACGGTGATCCAGGGGGCGATCTTCGTGATCAGCGTGCTGCTGTTTCGCGAGGGCATCGTCGGCGTGATCTCGAAATGGCTGAAGCGGCCGCTATAGGCATTGCCCCAGACGCATTGCCGCAGGCCCGCGCGGGAAGGCTGCGCTGATGCCCCGGCGCGGCAGGAACGGGCCAAGATCGGCTGACGTCAGGAAACCGACTTGTTCCCGATACCCGAATGTCACGGGATAGTGCTAGCCCGGTTGCGATACCAGCCAATCGGAGCCAGCCCATGACCTTTTCGCGCATGTCCCGCCGCCGCCTGCTTGTCTCCGGCCTCGCCGGGACATCGATTCTCGCGATGCCGGCGATCAGCCGCGCCAGCAGCCGCCCTGTCCTGACCCATGGCGTGCAGTCCGGCGATGTCACCGCGCAGGGCGGCATGGTCTGGACCCGCGCCGACCGGCCCTCGCGGATCGCGCTGGAGGTCGCGACCACCGAGAGCTTTCAGGATGCCCGCCGTCTGGGCGATCTGAACGCGTTGCCGGAAAGCGATCAGGCCGTGAAGGCGCTGGTCGAGGGCATGGCCCCGGACCAAACGGTCTTCTATCGCATGACCCCCACCGATCTCGGCGATCCGAACGCGACCGGTGCGCCGCTGACCGGCCGCTTCCGCACCGCGCCCACGCAAAAGCGCGATATCCGCTTTGTCTGGTCCGGCGACACGGCCGGGCAGGGCTGGGGCATCGACGACGAGGGAATGCGCAGCTATGCCACGATGGCGCTGCACGAGCCGGATTTCTTCATCCATTCCGGCGACACGATCTATGCCGACGGACCGATGCAGGACGAGGTCGCGATCGAGGGCGGTCTGTGGAGGAACCGCATCCTGACCGACGAGGTCCGCAAGGTCGCCGAAAGTCTCGACGAATATCGGGGGCGCTGGAAATACAACCTGATGGACCAGCATGTGCGGGCCCTGTCGGCGATTTGCCCGACGCTGTTCCAGTGGGACGATCACGAGGTGGTCAACAACTGGTCGCCCGGCAAGGATCTGAGCGCGGATGACCGCTACAGCGAAAAGTCGGTGCCGCTGCTGATGGCGCGCGCGCAGCGGGCCTTTCACGAGATGACCCCGATCAGCTACAACCCGGCCGAACCAGGTCGCGTCTATCGCAAGATCGGCTATGGTCCGCTGCTGGACATCTTCTTTCTGGATCTGCGCAGCTATCGCGGCGCGAACAGCGATGGAATGCAGGACGCGGTGACGGCGCAGTCCCAGATCCTCGGCAAGGCGCAGATGGATTGGCTGAAGGGGGCGCTGAAAGGCTCGAAGGCCACCTGGAAGGTGATCGCCTGCGACATGCCCATCGGCGTCAATGTCTGGGACAAGGTCGCCGAGGATCAGCGCTATGTCGAGGCCGTGGCGAATGGCGATCCCGGCGCGGCGAAGGGACGAGAGCTGGAATTCGCGCAGCTTCTGCGATTTATCCGCGACGAGAAGGTCGCGAACACGGTCTGGCTGACGGCGGATGTGCACTACACCGCCGCGCATGAATACCATCCCGACCGCGCCGCCTTTCGGGATTTCGAGCCGTTCTGGGAATTCGTGTCCGGACCGCTTCACGCGGGCACCTTCGGGCCGAACGATCTGGACATGACCTTCGGGCCCGAGGTGAAATTCGTCAAGGCGCCGCCGGCGGGCCAGGCGAACCTGCCGCCCTCGGCGGGGATGCAGTTCTTCGGTATCGTCGATATCGAGGCTGCCTCGGGCCAGATGCGGGTGCGGCTGATGGATCGCGGCGATCGGGAATTGTGGTCGATCACGCTGGATCCGAAACCGGCCTGAATCCCGGCCGCGGGCTGCGCCCGTCTCAGCCGGGCGGGGTCCTGCGGTCCGGCCGGCGGTCGCGCAGGCCGGACAGGGCGCGGTTCTCGGCCCGGATGCGGATGGCCAGGACGGCCGCATTCAGCGCGGTGAAGATCAGCGCGACGGGCCACAGGCCCAGCACCACCGGCGCGACCGCGATCTCGGCCACGACGACGGCGTAGTTCGGATGCGGGATCAGCCGGTAGGGCCCGCGCGCGACCAGCGGCCGATCCAGCACGATGATCCGCGTCGTCCAGCGGTCGCCCAGCGAGGCCAGCACCCAGAGCCGGGCCGCCTGAAGCGCCACGAACAGGATCAGCCACAGCGGACGGATCGGCTGGTCCCAGCCGAAAATCGCGATGGAGGCCAGCCAGCTTGCGTGAAGCGCCACTATCAGCGGATAATGCGCCGCGCCGTGTTCGACCGCGCCTTGCGCCAGCAGCCGCACCGTGTTGCGCCGCGCCAGGATCAGCTCGGCCAGTCTTTGCAGGACCAGGAAGGCGATGAAGGCGGCCGCGCCTGTCATGGCACGAGGATCGGCACGGCCGACAGCGTGAAGCCGGGTCCAAGCGCCAGCACCAGCAGGTAGCCGCGCTGGTCCGATGCCAGCACCTGCTCCAGCACGAACAGCACCGTCGGCGCGGACATGTTGCCGGTGCGGGCCAGCACGGCCCGTTCGGCGTCCAGCGCGCCTTCGGGCAGATCCAGCGCCTGTTCCAGCGCCACCAGCACCTTGGCTCCGCCCGGATGGCAGACATAGCGTTGGGGCGCGTGACCGGGAATCAGCGCATCCAGCGCGGGCCGCAATTCGCGCGTCGCGAAATCGGGGATCGAGCGGTCGAAGATCACGCCCAGCCCGTTCTCCTCGACCGACCAGCCCATGATGTCCAGCGTGTCGGGCCACATATGCTGGCGGCCGGTGCCGATCTCGGGCCGGCCGTCGTCCCGCGCTTCGCCCGCGCGCAGCACCAGTGCCGCCGCGCCATCGCCGAACAGGGCGGTGGCGATGATGTCGGCCTTGCGCAGCCGGTCCAGACGGAACAGCAGCGTGCAGGTCTCGACCGCGACCAGCAGGACATTGGCGCCGGGCCGGGCCGCCGCCAGATCGCGCGCGATGCCCAGTCCCGAGGCGCCGCCCGCGCATCCCAGACCGAAGACCGGCACCCGGATCGCGTCGGCGCGAAACCCCATTTCGCGCGCCACCTGCGCCTCCAGCGTCGGCGTGGCGATCCCGGTCGAGGAAATGGTGACGATCACATCGACCTCTGGCGCCGTCAGGCCCGCCATCTCCAGCGCCCGGCCGGCCGCCTGCCGGAACAGGTCCGAGGCGCCGGACAGATAGGCCTCGGTCCGGTCCCGCCAGCCGCGTGGCGTGGTGAACCAGTCCAGCGGCACGACCGACCGGCGTTCCTCGATCCCGCCGTTGCGAAAGGCCGGGATCAGGCGTTCGAACTGCGCAAAACGGGGGCCGAGGATCGCGCGGGCCGCGTCTATGACTTTGTGCTGTGGCAGCAGGTGGGGCGGCACGGCGCTGGCAATGGCCAGCAGACGCACCGGCGCCGCGAGGATGGCTGGCATGAGGATTCCCGTCTGTTCCGTCCCAGTAACGCATCCCGCGGGAAAAAGGGTGCACAGGGATCGCCGCGACGCGGCGAAAACGGCACGGCGCGCGCGCGGCGCAACCAAGAGGGCCGCGCCCGGCGGCGCGGCCCGTCATCACCGAAATTCGGCCGGATCAGCTGTTGACGCTGTCCTTCAGGGCCTTGGCGACTGTCACCTTGACCTGCTTGTCGGCGGGTTTGGTCATCATTTCCTGGGTCTGCGGGTTGCGGACCTGACGTTCGGGCCGGGCGCGGCAGGCGACCTTGCCGATGCCGGGCAGCGTCACCGCGCCGCCATTGGCGACTTCACGGGTGACGACGCTCGCGATCGCGTCCAGCGCCGCCGCGGCCGATTTCTTGTCCGAGCCCATTTCCTCGGCCAGAGTTGCCACCAGCTGGGTTTTTGTCATCGGTTTTGCGGAAGCCGTAGCCATTCTTCTGTCTCCTCTTGCCCCTGTCGTTCCGGGCCCAAATTAGCGCCTTTTGCGGCATATCGCCTGCTACACACGGTTTTGACCGGCAGATCAAGCATTTTTCGCGTCGCACGCGAAAACCGGCCTTTCCCGGCCCCGCATGTCGCGGGGTTACAGGAAGGCGGTCTCGCTGAAGGACCGCAATTTGCGCGAATGGATCCGTTCCAGCGGCATCTCGCGCAGCTTTTCCATCGCGCGGATGCCGATCAGCAGGTGGTTGGCGACCTGCGTGCGGTAGAAATCGGTCGCCATCCCGGGCAGCTTCAGTTCCCCGTGAAGGGGCTTGTCCGAAACGCAAAGAAGCGTGCCATAGGGGACGCGAAAGCGAAAGCCGTTGGCGGCGATGGTGGCGCTTTCCATGTCCAGCCCGACGGCCCGCGACAGCGACAGGCGGTGGACCGGGCCGGACTGGTCGCGCAATTCCCAGTTCCGGTTGTCGATCGTGGCGACGGTGCCGGTGCGCATGATCCGCTTCAGTTCATAGCCTTCCAGCCGCGTGACCTCGGCCACGGCTTCTTGCAGCGCCACCTGAACCTCGGCCAGGGCCGGGATCGGCACCCAGACCGGAAGATCATCGTCCAGCACGTGATCCTCGCGAAGATAGGCATGGGCCAGGACGAAATCGCCCAGGCTCTGCGAATTGCGCAGGCCCGCGCAATGGCCGACCATCAGCCAGACATGGGGGCGCAGCACCGCGATGTGATCCGTCGCCGTTTTCGCATTCGAGGGGCCGACGCCGATATTGACCAACGTGATGCCCTGACCCGCCGCGCGCTTGAGGTGATAGGTCGGCATCTGCGGCAGCTTCGACAGCGGCCTGATCGGCGTCTCGGGATCGGTGATCTCCTGATCGCCCGGCGCCACGAAACTGGTATATCCCAGGGCCGGGTCGGCCAGCGCCATGCGCGCGAAGGCCTCGAATTCGTCCACGTAGAACTGGTAGTTGGTGAACAGGACGAAATTCTGGAAATGTTCGGCCTTGGTGGCGGTGTAATGCTGCAGGCGCGCCAGCGAATAGTCGATCCGCTGCGCGGTGAAGGCGGCCAGGTGATGGGTTCCGTCCGGCAGGGGGCCGGCGACCCCGTTCACGATGTCGTCGTTCATGGTGTTCAGATCCGGCACGTCGAAGATGTCGCGCAGCGAGAAATCCAGCACGCCTTCCTGCGGCACGGCCAGTTCGCTTTGGGCCGCGACCGCGAAGTGAACCGGCATCGGCGTCTCGCTGAGGCCCACCGTCACCGGAACGCCGAGATTCTTGATCAGCAGCGCGATCTGCTCGGTCAGGTAGTTCTGGAACAGATCGGGCCGGGTGATGGTGGCGGCATAGCTGCCCGGCGCGACGACATGGCCAAAGGAAAGCCGCGAATCCACATGCGGATGGCTGGTGACGGTCAGACGCAGTTCCGGGTAGAAGGCGCGATAACGCGCGGCGGGGCGTCCGCCCTCCAGCAGGCGGGTGAAATGGTCCAGCAGGAAATCCGTCGACTCGGTATACAGCCGCTGCAGCCGCGCGACGGCGGCGCGGGCATCGGTGAACTGCTCGCGCGCGGGGGAATCGGGGCTTTCGACGGGCAGATAGCGGGAATCCGTGTCCATGGTCTTCTTATCCTTCTTGTTGCGCGGATCCTGCCAGCCCGGCGCGGGTCAGGCAAGCGTCTGGCGGCACCGCCGCGGGCGCGTTAGCCTGCGCCCATGAAGATGCTGATTTTCGGTCATGGATACAGTGCGGGCTTCCTGACGCCCGCCTTGATCGCGCGCGGCTGGCAGGTCAGCGGCACGACACGCGCGGATCCCGACCGGGTGGCCGCCGCGGGGGCCGCGCCGCTGATCTGGCCGGGGCAGCGGGATGCGGTTCGCGCGGCGATTGACGGGGCCGACGCGGTTCTGGTCTCGGTCGCGCCGGGATCCGGGGGGGACCCGGTTCTGGCCGCCTTCGGCGCGGATCTGGCGCGCGCGCGGCCGGGCTGGCTGGGCTATCTGTCCACGACCGGGGTCTATGGCGACCGGCAGGGCGGCTGGGTGGACGAGGACAGCGCGACCGACGCCAGCGGCCCGCGCGGTCTGGCGCGGATCGAGGCCGAGGCCGGGTGGCGCGAACTGGCGGAGGGCGCCGGGCTGGCGCTGCACATCTTCCGGCTGGCCGGAATCTACGGGCCGGGGCGCGGCCCGTTCGACAAGGTCCGCAACGGCACGGCGCGGCGGATCGTGAAGCCGGGGCAGGTCTTTTCGCGCATTCATGTGGCTGATATCGTTCAGGTTCTTCTGGCCTCGATCGAGGCCCCGCGGGCCGGGGCGATCTATAATCTCTGCGACGACGATCCCGCCCCGCCGCAGGACGTGATCGCCCATGCGGCGGAATTGCTGGGCATGCCGGTGCCGCCGGAAGTTCCCTTCGATCGGGCCGAGATGACGCCGATGGCGCGATCCTTCTATGCCGACAGCAAACGGGTGCGGAACGACCGGATCAAGGATGAACTGGGGATCGGGCTGCTTTATCCCGATTATCGCAGCGGGCTGCGGGCGCTGTTGCGCGACGAGGCTGGCTGAGGCGGTGTTGCGCGGGCAACGGGGCCTGTGTTGCGCCGGATGCGGTTTCGGGGCGAATTCCCCGAAAGCCCGGCAAATGCGGGGCACCCCGTCGCACAGGGTGCGCAGCGTGGCGGCACAGCGGGTGCACAGGCCGTACACCGCTTGCGGACCTTCGGTTCACGGATCGTTAACCGCCCCCCGCCCGGCATCACGGCGCCGACGCGCCGCATGGACTTTGCGCGCGGCCCGTGCATGATCGCCGGTCATGAGCTTCGACACCGATATCGTGATCGCGGGCGGCGGCCTGAACGGGCCGACGCTGGCCCTGGCGCTGGCCGGGGCCGGCCTGTCCGTGACCGTGGTCGATCCGCGCCCGGCCGGGTACCGGACCGGAGAGGACTTCGACGGGCGTGCCTATGCGCTGGCGCTGGCCTCGCAGCGCCTGCTTTCGGCGCTGGGATTGTGGGGCGATCTGGCCGGCGTCAGCCAGCCGGTCCGGCAGGTCAAGGCCTCGCAGGGCCAGCCGGGCGAGGGGGCCGCGCGGTTCCTGCTGCATTTCGACAGCGCCGAGATCGAGGAAGGTCCGGTCGGGCACATGCTGGAGGATCGGTTCCTTTATCGCGCCCTGCTGGCGGCGATGGCCGGGCGCGTGACTCATCTGGCCGGCCTTTCGGTCGAGGGGCAGGAACCCGATGCCTCGGGGATCGCGGTGCGATTGTCGGGCGGGCGCAGCCTGCGGGCACGGCTGCTGGTCGGTGCGGACGGGCGCGGATCGGGCGTCGCGCGGCGGGCGGGGATCGCCCGGCGCGGCCGGGATTATGGCCAGACAGCCCTGGTCGCGGCCATCGATCACGAACGCCCGCATCAGGGCATTGCACATCAGTATTTCATGCCGACCGGCCCGCTGGCGATCCTGCCGCTGCCCGGCAACCGGTCCAGCGTGGTCTGGTCCGAGACGCGGACCAATGCGGATGCCATCGCCGCGCTGCCCGACGCGGCGTTCCTGGACGTGCTGCGGCCGCGCTTTGGCGACTTTCTGGGGCCGATCGGGCTGGCGGGACAGCGATTCTCCTATCCTCTCAGCCTGTCGCTGGCCGACGCCTATGTGGCGCCGCGGATCGCGCTGGTGGGCGATGCCGCGCATGGCGTCCATCCCATTGCCGGGCAGGGGCTGAACCTGGGCCTTCGCGATGTGGCGGCGCTGGCCGAAACGCTGGTCGAGGCGCTGCGCCGGGGCGAGGATCCGGGCAGCGATCCGGTGCTGGAGCGATACCAGGGCTGGCGGCGTTTCGACGCGACACGGCTGGCATTGGGAATGGACGCGGTCAACACGCTGTTTGCCAGCGACAATCCGCTGCTGCGCGCGGCGCGGGGCATCGGGATGGGCATGGTGACGGCCATCCCCGCGCTGCGGCGCGGTTTCATGCGGCAGGCGGCGGGCCTGTCGGTCGATCCGATGCCGCGGCTGCTGACCGGCCAGCCGCTATAGGCACCCTTTCCGCCGCCTGCGCCCTCTGCTAGCGGTGTTGCATCATCTGCACGGGAAGGCCGGCCATGGACATTCGCGCGATCCTGATGGGGCTGGCCTTCGCGATCATGTGGGCCTCGGCCTTCAGTTCCAGCCGGATGATCGTGCTGGAGGCGCCGCCCTTGCTGGCGCTGGCGCTGCGCTTTGCGATCTCGGGCGCGATCGGCGTGGCCATCGCGCGGGCGATGGGCCAGGACTGGCGCGGGCTGACGCGGACACAATGGCGCGCGGTGGTGGTGCTGGGCCTGTGCCAGAACGCGCTGTATCTGGGCCTGAACTGGGTCGCGATGCAGTGGATCGAGGCGGGCCTCGCCTCGATCATCGCCGCCACCATGCCGCTGCTGGTCGCCTTCTTCGGCTGGATCGTGATGGGCGAAAGGCTGCGACCGACGGGGGTCGCGGGGCTGGTGCTGGGTCTTGTCGGCGTTGCCATCATCATGGGGGCGCGGTTGCAGGGCGGCAGCGATCCGTTCGGCATCGCCCTGGGCTTCGTGGCCTCGCTGGCGCTGGCCATTGCCACGCTCAGCGTGCGGGGCGCCAGTTCGGGCGGCAACGTGATGATGATCGTGGGCTTGCAGATGCTGGTCGGCGCCGCCGCCCTGGGCCTGATCGCCCCGTTCATCGAGACATGGGACGCCACCATCACGCCCCGGCTTGCCGTGGCCTTCTTCTATACCGTGCTGGTGCCGGGCCTTCTGGCGACCTGGGTCTGGTTCGAGCTGGTCCGCCGGATCGGCGCCGTCCGGGCCGCGACGTTCCATTTCCTCAGCCCGTTCTTCGGGGTGACCATCGGTGCGGTCCTGCTGGGCGAAAGCCTTGGGATCAGCGACGTGATCGGCGTCGCGATCATCATGGCGGGCATCCTTGCGGTGCAGCTGTCGCGCCAGCCGCCCCCGGTCAGACGGCCGCCGCCGGCGGCCTAGTCGCCGGTCTTTGCGCCATCGCGCCCGGCGCGGTGGCCGTGACCCCGCCCTCAGGCCGCGACGGGCGTGAAGATGGCGGTCGCCGGATCGCAGCGATAGCGGTGCAGGTGCTCCGCGGCATGGCGGGCCAGGTCGGTCATCGCGGACAGGATCGCGTCGATCTCGGCCTCGGGGGCGGCCCAGCACAGGTTCAGCCGCACGAAGCCGGGCTTCTCGATCTCGTCGCCGCGCAGGATCGCGGTCCGCAGCCGCCGCGATTCCGCCGCACCGATCCCCAGCAGGCGGTGCACATAGGGCCCGGCGCAGGCGCAGCCGCCCCGTGCCTGAACGCCATGCAGATCCGACAGCATCCGCGTCGCAAGCTGCTGGTGCACGAAGCCGCCGCGGCCGTCGCGGATTCGAAACGACAGGATCGGCAGCCGCGCCGCCGCCGGGTTGCCCAGCATCTGCAGGCCCGGCACGTCCCGAAGCCGCGCCGCCTTGCGCAGCCACATCGCGTGGCGCGCATCGATCCACTCCTGCCCGACCGCATCCTTCAGCGCAAAGACCATCGCCGCGCGGATATCGCCCACGACATTCGGCGTGCCGGCCTCCTCGCGCGTCTCGACGGATGCCGCATAATCGTGACCCTCGGCATTCACGAAACGCACCGTGCCGCCGCCCGGCAGGCTGGGGCGGTCCGCGACCACCGCGTCGCGGCGCAGGATCAGCACGCCCGATGCCCCCGGCCCGCCGATGAACTTGTGCGGAGAGGCGACGACCGCATCCATCCCCAAACCCATGTCGATCGGCAGATAGGGCGCGCCGCCCGCATAATCCCAGACGATCCGCGCGCCCGCCTGCCGGAACAGCCGGGTCACCGCCGCCACGTCGGTCAGCGCGCCGGTCACGTTCGAGGCCGCCGAAAAGGCACCCATCACCGGCCCGCCCGCCGCCAGTTCCGCGCCCAGCGCCGCAAGGTCCGGCCCGCCGCCTTGCGCCTCGGGGATCTCGACCACGCGCGCGCCGCTTTCGCGCCATGGCAGGATATTGGAATGATGCTCGTAGGGGCCGATCAGCACCGTCCAGCCGGGCCCGACCCCGAACAGGTGAACCAGCCGGTTGATCCCCGCCGTCGCGCCCGACCCGGCAAAGATCACCGCATGTTCCGGCCCGCCGCCCGTGCAGCGCAGGATCTCGGCCCGCGCGGCGCGGCGCAGGCGGGTCATCATGGCGCCGCAATGGCTGGCCTCGGTATGGCTGTTGGCATACCAGGGCAGCACATCGCGCAGGATCGCGTGTTCCACCGGCAAAAGCGCCCGCCCCGAGGCGACGTGATCGGCATAGATCATCCGCCGCGGCCCGAACGGCCCCTCGATCACCGCGTCGCGGCCGATCATGCTGTCATGCAGGGTCTCTGGCGCCCCCAGGGCGGCCCGGAACCGGTCGAAGAAATCCATGCTCATCACCCTTCCTTTCCGCCAAGGATGACACGGAAAGATGCAGAATTTGATTTCTTCGTTGTGGAAATACCCCTAATCTGACGTTCAGATGAACGAACAGACGCCGCAATTCGACGATATCGACCACCGCATCCTCGCGGCGCTGCAACAGGATGCGACGCTGTCGCAGCGCGCCCTGGCCGACCGCATCGGCCTGTCGCAGAATGCCTGCTGGCGGCGGCTGCAGAAGCTGACCGACGCGGGTGTTCTGAAAGGCAGCCGGGCGCTGATCGATGCCGGCCGGGCGGGCCTGCACCTGACCGTCTTCGTGATGATCCGCACCCGCCATCACGATGACGCCTGGGCGCGACGATTTCGTGCCCGTGTCGAATCGATCCCCGAGATCGCCGAATTTCACCGGATCGGCGGCGAATGGGACTACATGGCCAAGCTGGTGACGACCTCGATGGCCGGCTACGATCTTTGCTACAAGGCGCTGATCGCCGACATGGATCTGGAACGCGTCACCGGCGTTTTCTCGATGGAAACCATCTTCGAGGGCCGGCCGCTGCGCCTGCCGCGTTGATTTTCACGATATGTTCGCCATCTTGGACCCATGCGCGCCGACCAGATCCTGCACCCGACCGAAGCCGGGCTTTACTGCCCGCCCGGCGATTTCTTCATCGACCCGATCCGCCCGGTTCCCCGCGCGCTGATCACGCATGGCCATGGCGATCATGCCCGCGCGGGACATGGCGCGGTCATGGCCACGCGCCAGACGCTGGACATCATGGCAATCCGCTATGGCACGGATTTTGCCCGGACGCGGCAGGTCGCCGAAGGCCCGCTGCGGGTCGGCGACACCCAGGTCAGCTTTCATCCGGCCGGGCATATCCTCGGCTCGGCCCAGATCGCGGTGCAGCCGGGCGCGGGGCCGAAGATCGTCGTCTCGGGCGATTACTGCCGCCGGGCGAACCCCGTCTGCGCCCCGTTCGAGCCGGTTCCCTGCGATGTCTTCGTGACCGAGGCGACCTTTGGCCTGCCGGTCTTCCGCCATCCCGATCCGGCGCAGGAAATGGCCCGCCTTCTGGCCAGCATGGCCGAATTTCCCGACCGCCCGCACCTGATCGGCGCCTATGCGCTGGGCAAGGCGCAGCGGCTGATCGCGCTGGCCCGCGCGGCCGGGATCGACGGGCCCATCGCCATTCACGGCGCCTTGCAGCGGTTGTGCGATTACCACATCGAACAGGGAATCGCGCTGGGCGCGCTGATTCCCGCCACCGCCGAGGACGTGCCCGCGCACCTGGTCATCGCGCCGCCCTCGGCCTTTGCCAGCCCCTGGGTTCAGCGCTTCCGCGACCCGGTGATCGGCTTTGCCTCGGGCTGGATGCAGGTCCGCGCGCGGGCGCGCCAGCGGGGCGTGGAACTGCCGCTGGTCGTCAGCGATCACGTGGACTGGCCGCAGGTCACGGCGACGATCCGCGAGCTGTCCCCGTCCGAGGTCTGGATCACCCACGGCGCCGAGGAAGGCTTGCTGCGCTGGTGCGAATTGCAGGGCATCCCCGCCCGCCCGCTGCGCCTTGTGGGCTATGAGGACGAGCCGGAATGAAGGCGTTCGCGCATCTGCTGGAACGGCTGGCCTTTACCCCCGCCCGCAACGCCAAGCTGCGGCTGCTGCGGCATTATCTGGAAACCACGCCGGATCCCGATCGCGGCTATGCCCTGGCCGCGCTGACCGGCGATCTGAAGCTGCGCGCCGTCACCCCCAGCCTGTTGCGCGGGCTGATGGCAGAGCGGGCGGATGACCAGCTTTTCGCGCTGTCCTACGATTTCGTCGGCGATCTGGCCGAGACGATCGCGCTGCTGTGGCAGGGCGACGGCGATCAGGACGTGCCGTTGCACGAGGCGGTGACGCTGCTGTCGGATACCGGCAAGGCCGGGCTGCCTGCTGCCATCGCCGCGATGCTGGACCGGCTGGGCCCGTCGCAGCGGCTGGCGTTTCTGAAGCTGGCCACCGGCAACATGCGCGTCGGGCTGTCCGCGCGCATGGCCCGGATCGCGCTGGCCGAGATGGGCGAACCCGAGGTCGCCGATATCGAGGAGATCTGGCACGGGCTGAAGCCGCCCTACCGGCCGCTGTTCGACTGGATCGCGGGCGGGGCGCGGCCCGAACATGCCGCCCGCGCGCCGTTCCGGCCGGTCATGCTGTCCACGCCGGTCGATCTGGACCAGCTTCGCGGCTTCGATCCGGACGAATACATGGCGGAATGGAAATGGGACGGCATCCGCGTGCAGGCGATCAATGACGGCGGGGTGCGCAGGCTGTATTCCCGCACCGGCGAGGATATCGGCGCCGCCTTTCCCGATGTGATCGAGGCGCTGAACTTCGATGGTGCGGCGGATGGCGAATTGCTGGTGCGCCGCGACGGCGAGGTGGCGGGGTTCGGCGATCTGCAAAAGCGGCTGAACCGCAAGGCGATCAGCCGCGCGATGCTGGACAGCCACCCGGCCGGGCTGCGCCTTTATGACCTGATGATCTGGCAGGGCCGCGATCTGCGCGGCCTGCCCCTTGCCGAACGCCGCGCGGTGCTGGACGGCGCGGATTTCGGCAGCGACCGGATCGATGTCTCGCCGCTGCTGGATTTCGCCACCTGGGACGATCTGGCCGCCTTGCGCGCCGACCCGCCAAGCGCGGTGATCGAGGGGGTGATGATCAAGCGCCGCGACAGCCCGTATGTCGGCGGCCGGCCGCGCGGGCCCTGGTTCAAGTGGAAGCGCGACCCGATGGTGGTCGATGCGGTGATGCTTTACGCGCAGCGCGGGCATGGCAAACGGTCCGGCTTTTACAGCGATTTCACCTTCGGGCTGTGGGATGGCGACCAGCTTGTCCCGGTCGGCAAGGCCTATTTCGGCTTTACCGACGAGGAATTGCGCGAACTGGACCGCTTCGTGCGCACCAACACCGTGGACCGTTTCGGCCCGGTCCGCGCCGTCGCGCCGAAACTGGTGCTGGAAGTCGCCTTCGAGGGGCTGAACGAATCGGGGCGGCACAAATCGGGCATCGCCATGCGCTTTCCCCGCATCAGCCGCATTCGCTGGGACAAGCGGGCGGCCGAGGCCGACCGGCTGGACAGCCTGAAAGAGATGCTGCCGTGACGCTGCCGGGCGCGTTCCGGGACTGGTTCGCCCGCCAGGGCTGGCAGCCGCATCCGCACCAGATCGCGCTGCTTGCGGCGCAGGGCGACACCTTGCTGATCGCGCCGACGGGCGGCGGCAAGACGCTGGCCGGGTTCCTGCCCTCGCTGGTCGCGCTGCGCGAGCCGCCGGGCGGGCTGCACACGCTGTATGTCTCGCCCCTGAAGGCGCTGACGGCGGATATCGCGCGCAACCTGGCCCGGCCCGTGGCCGATCTGGGGCTGAAGGTCCGGATCGAGGACCGGACCGGCGACACCCGCCCCGCGCAGCGCGCCCGGCAGCGGGTCGATCCGCCCGACATCCTGCTGACCACCCCGGAAAGCCTGGCGCTGATGCTGTCCTACGAACAGGCGCCCGCGATCTTTGGCGGCCTGCGGCGGGTGGTGCTGGACGAATTGCACGCGCTGGCCGAAAACAAGCGCGGCGACCAGCTGATGCTGTGCCTGGCGCGGCTGAAGGCGCTGTCGCCGGGGCTGCTGGCGACCGGGCTGTCGGCGACGGTGGAAAACCCGGCCGCCCTGGCCGATTTCATGGGCGGCGCGGCGATCATCCATGCCGATCCCGGTCCCGATCCCGACATCGCCATGCTGCCCACGGCCCGGCCCGCGCCCTGGGCCGGCGGCGGCGGGCACCACGCCATCCCCGAAGTGCTGGAACAGGTGAAGGCCGCCAGGACCACGATCATCTTCATCAACACCCGCGCCCAGGCGGAACTGTTCTTTCAGGCCCTGTGGGCTGCGAACGAGGATAACCTTCCCATCGGCCTGCATCACGGCAGCCTTGCCCGCGAGGCCCGGCAGAGGGTCGAGGCGGCGATGGCGGCGGGTGCCTTGCGGGCGGTGGTCGCGACCGGCAGCCTCGATCTGGGCATCGACTGGGGCGCGGTCGATCTGGTCATCCAGGTCGGCGCGCCGAAGAACGTCAAGCGGCTGGTGCAGCGGATCGGGCGGGCCAACCATCGCTACAACGCGCCCTCGCGCGCCCGGATCGTGCCCGCCAACCGCTTCGAGGTGATCGAATGCGTGGCCGCGCTGGAGGCCGTGGCGGAACGCGATCTGGACGGCGATCCGCGTGGCCCCGGCCCGCTGGACGTGCTGTGCCAGCATATCGGGCTGACCGCCTGCGCCGGGCCCTTCGACGCCGAGGCGCTGTTCCGCGAGGTCCGCGAGGCCGGGCCCTATCGCGGCCTGACGCGCGCCGATTTCGACGCCTGCCTGGATTTCGCGGCGACCGGCGGCTATGCGCTGCGGGCCTATGACCGCTGGCAGCGGCTGATGCTGCGCGACGGGCTGTGGCGGCTGCGCGACCCGCGCGCGGCGCGGAACCTGCGGATGAATGTCGGCACCATCGTCGAGGCCGAGATGCTGAAGGTCCGGCTGCGCGGGCGCGGCGGCGCGCCGCTGGGCGAGGTCGAGGAGGCCTTTGCCGCCAGCCTGAGCCCCGGCGACACCTTTCTGATCGGCGGTCAGACCGTGCGCTATGACGGGCTGCGCGAGATGGTTGTCGAGGTGACCAGACAGCCCGCCCGACAGCCCCGGATCGCGGTGTTTTCCGGCGTGAAGCTGGCCACATCGACCCAGCTTTCGCACCGGGTTCAGGCGCTGATCGGCGAGCCTTCGCATCATGCCGCGCTGCCGCCCGATACCCGCGACTGGCTGGATCTGCAGGCCCGGATCGGGGGGCTGCCGCGCGACGGGGTGCTGGTCAGCGAAAGTTTCCCCTATCAGGGCCGCTGGCATTTCGCGCTGTATGGCTTTGCCGGGCGGAACGCGCTGCAGACGCTGGGCCTTCTGATGACGCGCACGATGGAAGATGCCGGGCTGGGGCCGCTGGGCTTTCTGTCCACCGATTACGCGCTGCTGATCTGGTCGCTGGATCCGGTGCGCGATCCCGCGCCGCTGCTGGACCGGGCGGCGCTGCGGGCCGGTCTGGGCGACTGGCTGGCCGGCAACGCGGTGATGAAGCGGACCTTTCGCAACGTCGCGGTGATCGCGGGCCTGATCCAGCGCAACCTGCCCGGAAGCCGCAAGTCGGGCAAGCAGGCGACATTTTCCAGCGATATCCTCTATGACACGCTGCGCCGCTATGATCCCGACCATCTGCTGCTGCGGATCACCGCCGACGAGGCGCGCCGGGGGCTTGTGGATTTCGACCGGATCGAGGAGATGCTGGACCGCTCGTCCCGGCACGATCACCGCGTGCTGGACCGGGTCACGCCGCTGGCCGCGCCGCTGCTGCTGGAGGTGGGCCGGGTGCCGATCGCGGGTCAGGGGCGCGAGCGGCTGGCCGAGGCAGAGGCGGCGGCATTGATGGCAGAGGCGGGGCTTGCGTGACCGGCTATGGGTTCGATTTCGACGGCCAGAGGCTGGAGGCGCGGCCATCGGGTGCGCTGTTCTGGCCGGCCCGCCGCTGGCTGATCGTGGCCGATCTGCATCTGGGCAAGTCCGAACGCATGGCCCGCCGCGGCGGCGCGCTGCTGCCCCCCTACGAGGTTCAGGCCACGCTGGACCGGCTGACCGCCGAGGTCGCGGCGACCGATCCGGAAACGATCGTCAGCCTGGGCGACGGGTTCGACGATGACGCCGCGGCCGGTTCGCTGCCCGATCAGGTCTGTGCCCGGCTGTCCGCCATGGCCGCGCGCCGGCGCTGGCTGTGGATCAGCGGCAATCACGATCCGGGCCGGATCGACGCGCGCCTGCCGGGGACGGGGTGCGACCAGATCCGCGAGGGTCTGGTCCTGCGCCATCAGGCCGGGGCAGGCCCCGACGTGTCCGGGCATTTCCATCCCTGCATCCGGCTGGCGGGCCAGCGGCGGCGCTGTTTCCTGATCGGCGCCGATCACCTGATCCTGCCCGCCTTCGGGGCCTATACCGGCGGTCTGGCCTGCGACGATCCGGCGCTGACGGAACTGGTGCCCGAAGGCATCGCCGTGGCCTGCGGGACACGCGCCCTGCCGCTGCCGGCCGGCCGGACCGCGCGGCGCCCGGCCCGGCCCCGGCACGACCGGGCATGAAAAAGGGCCGTCGCGCCAGGCGGCCGGCCCCTTGGGGATCGTGGAAGGATCAGAAGCTGAAATTCACGCCCAGCTTGACCGAATGATGTTCCGGCGTGGCTTCGCTGGTAAATCCGTTCGCATCCGTGACCTTCTTCTTGTCGAAGCCGCGATATTCGTATTCGCCAAAGACGGACCAGCGGTCGGTCACCTTGCGTTCGACGCCCAGGCCGGCCATCAGGGCATTCGCCTTGAAGCCGTCGTCGTAATCCATTCCGGCGCCCTGGACCTTGTAGTCGAAATCGCCGCGCGCCGCGCCGAGCTGGCCGTAGAACAGCGTGTTTCCGGCGGCGTTCAGCACCCCCGTCTTGAACCGCAGCGCGACAAGCTGCTTCATCTCGGACCGGGCGGCGAAGCTGCCATTGTCGAATTCGTCGTCCACCTTGCTTGTCTGCACCGACAGTTCCGGGCCGAAGACGATCTGGCGGCCGCCCATCGCGCGCTGCCAGCGATAGCCGCCATGCAGGCCGATCGTCGCGCCCGACAGATCGACCGAACCGGGAGCCGCGATCAGGTTATCGGCCGGATCGCTGACGCCGACACGATCATCCGATCCGAAGACATAGCCCAGCGAACCGCCGACATAGGCGCCGGACCAGTCGGCGACGGGTGGCGCGACGGGCGCCGGGATGATGGCGACATCCGTGACGGGCGCGACCGGCGCGACATAGCCGCCGGCAAGCGCGCCCGAGGCTGCGACGGCGCTGCCGGCGCAGCACAGCGAAAGGATGCGAATGATCGTCATGACATACTCCTGATCCGCGCGGCATCCGGGGAACTCCGGGGATGCACCGCGCCGGGCAACCTGGAGGCGAACGTAGCGTCAAACAAACTTTCCATGCAATCCCGCCGTTCCGTGATGGCATGACGATCATCGCGAGGGTGACGAAAATGCAATAGTCCGGGCCGGCGCGTGACCGCAGCGCCGCAACCCGGGACCGGGGGCGATTCCCGGATCGCCGCGACAGGTCCGGGCGTGTCGCGAATCGCCCATGGCGGCCCTGAAATACCTGATAGATAACAATTATTTACAAGATTTGTGTCGCAAATATGTGACAAGGTTGGGTCTGTGCCTTATGGTGCGTGAATGTTGTTGCCGCGCCCCGCGCGGCGGGGCCTGCAGGGAGGGCCCCGGAAATCCGAAAGAAAAGAAAGGATCCTGCATGACATTGCTGAAGACCACCCTCGCCGTGACCGGCCTTCTTCTGGCCGCGCCGGCCGCCTTTGCCGCCGAGGATTGCGGCGAGGTGACGATTGCCGAAATGAACTGGGCCTCGGCCGGTCTGGCCGCCTGGGTCGACAAGGTCATCCTGGAAGAAGGTTACGGCTGCGACGTCGCGCTGGTCACCGGCGATACCGTGCCGACCTTCACCTCGATGAACGAGAAGGGCGAACCCGATGTCGCGCCCGAATTGTGGGTGAACGCGGTCAAGGTGCCGCTGGAGGCCGCGCAGAAGGAGGGCCGGATCGTCATCGCGTCGGAGATCCTGAAGGATGGGGGCATTGAAGGCTTCTGGGTGCCCACCAAGCTGGCCGAGGAAAACGACATCAAGACCATCGAGGATGCGATGGCGCGCCCCGACCTGTTCCCCGGCGCCGAGGACAGCAGCAAGGGCGCCTTCTTCAACTGCCCCTCGGGCTGGGCCTGCCAGATCATCACCGCCAATCAGTTCCGCGCGCTGAAGGGCGAGGAAAAGGGGTTCGAGCTGGTCGATTCCGGTTCGGCCGCCGGGCTTGACGGCTCGATCGCGCGCGCCTTCAACCAGGACCAGGGGTGGCTGGGCTATTACTGGGCACCGACCGCGATCCTGGGCAAGTACGACATGACCAAGCTGGACCTGGGCGTGGAACATGACCGCGAGGAATGGGACAATTGCACGGTCGTGAACAATTGTCCCGAACCCAAGCTGAACGAATGGCCGCGTTCGGAAGTGTTCACCGCCGTGACCAAGGAATTCGCCGACAGCAATGCCGTCACGATGGATTACCTGGGCAAGCGCGCCTGGTCGAACGACACCGTGAACGAGCTTCTGGCCTGGATGGGCGACAATCAGGCCACGAACGAGGACGGCGCCTTCTATTTCCTGGAAAACTATCCGCAGGTCTGGTCCGAATGGGTGTCCGAGGATATCGCCCAGAAGGTGAAGGACGCGCTCTGACCGCCATCATGGACGGGGCGCCGAGGCGCCCCGTTTCGCCTTGACCCGAACCCCTGCAAAAGAAGAAAAACCGCATGGACTTCGTCACTTTCCCATCAATGAGCCGCGGCGATCTGCGCGCCATGCGCATCGCGATCGACGGCGCCTTCCGGGATTTCACCCGCGCCTATGGCGAGACCCTGGAACAGCTGTTCCAACCGATCCAGGTCTTGCTGATCTTCATCGAGAACCTGCTGATCGACAGCCCCTGGATCCTCGTGCTGGCCGCGATCGGCGGCCTTGTCTGGGGCCTGAGCCGCAGCTGGAAGATCGTCGGCGGAACCGTGGTCGCGCTGCTGCTGATCGGCTTTTTCGGCATGTGGGAAGACACGATGCGCACCATCGCCATGGTCACGGTCTGCACCCTGATCGCGGTGGTGATCGGCATTCCCATCGGCATCCTGATGGCGCGGTCGGAACGCACCAACGCATCGGTCACGCCGATCCTGGACATGATGCAGACCATGCCCAGCTTCGTCTATCTGATCCCGGTGGTGATGATCTTCGGCCTCGGCAAGGTGCCGGGCGTGATCGCGGTCGTCATCTATGCCGTCCCGCCGGTGATCCGGCTGACCAATCTGGGCATCCGCCAGGTCCCCGCCGACGTGCTGGAGGCCGCCGAGGCCTTCGGCTCGAACCCGCGGCAGAAGCTGCAGGATGTGCAATTGCCGCTGGCTCTGCCGACGATCATGGCCGGCGTCAACCAGACCATCATGATGAGCCTTGCGATGGTCGTCGTCGCCTCGATGATCGGGGTGCGGGGGCTGGGCCAGCCGGTGCTGCAGGCGATCAACAACCAGTATTTCACCCTGGGCGTGATGAACGGCCTGGCCATCGTCGCCATCGCCATCATCTTCGACCGCGCGACGCAGGCCTATGGCAAGCGTCTGCAAAGACATCTGGAGGCGCAGCATGGCTGAAGCCACCCACGACATCGAGATCCGCAACCTCTACAAGATTTTCGGCAGGAACGGCGAACGCCACGTGGCCGACGTCAAGGCCGGGATGACCAAGGACGAACTGAAGGCCAGACACGATCACGTCCTTGGGCTGGACAACATCAACATGACGGTTCCGGCGGGCCGGATCCAGGTGGTGATGGGGCTGTCGGGATCGGGCAAATCCACCCTTATCCGGCACATCAACCGGCTGATCGACCCGACCGCCGGAGAGGTCATCTTCGACAATCGCGACGTGGTGCAGATGTCGCAATCCGAACTGCGCCAGTTCCGCCGCCAGAAGACCGCGATGGTGTTCCAGAAATTCGCGCTGTTCCCGCATCGGACGGTGCTGGAGAACACGACCTACGGACTGGCCGTGCAGGGCGTGAAGCCCCGCGAGGCCGAGGAACGCGCCCGCCGCTGGATCAGCCGCGTGGGGCTGGAGGGCTTCGAGGCAAGCTATCCCAACCAGTTGTCGGGCGGGATGCAGCAGCGCGTGGGTCTGGCCCGCGCCCTGACCAACGACGCCGAGATCCTGCTGATGGACGAGGCCTTCTCGGCGCTGGATCCGCTGATCCGCACCGACATGCAGTCGGTTCTGCTGGATTTGCAGGCCGAGTTGCGCAAGACCATCATGTTCATCACGCATGATCTGGACGAAGCCCTGAAGCTGGGCGACCAGATCGCGATCCTGCGCGACGGGCGCATCATCCAGCAAGGCACCGGCGAACAGATCGTGCTGCGGCCCGCCGACGATTACATCAGCAATTTCGTCCGCGATATCCGGCGCGGCCATGTCATCACCGTGCGCACGATCATGCGGCGTGGCAAAGGTGCCGAAAGCCCCGTCAGCCTGCCGGCCACGACCCTGCTGGAAGAGGCCGCGCGCGCCATGACCAATGCCGAGGTCTCGCGCGGCAATGTCGTGGACGAGGATGGCACCCATCTGGGCATGGTCACGCTGTCGAAATGCGTGGCCGAGATGATCGCGCCCGACACCAGCGACGAGGATGCCGACGATGATGCGGCCATCGCGCCCGAGCCGCTGAGCGCGTAGCGGGACAGGGGCCCGGCGGTCGGGGGGCGCGGTTCGTCCGGCCCCTTTTACGCGACCGGTTGATTTCGGCGCCGGCGCGTGCCGGGATGGGGCAGGCGAGGCTGGACCACATGCGGATTTGCGTCATCAATACCGGCGGCACGATCAGCAGCATCGGCAAACCGCTGGCCCCGATGCCGGCGGCGCGTTTCGCCGAGGCCGTGGACCGCCTGCTGGGTCCGTCGCTGACTGCTGCCATGCCATGGGCGCGGATCCATTTCGATACCGGTCTGCATTTCGACAGCCCCACCGGCACGCTGGACAGCAGCGAGGTCCGTCCCGAGGACTGGTGCCGGATGGCCGGACGCATTCTTGATCTGCACGAGGATTTCGACGCTTTCGTGATCCTGCACGGCACCGACACGATGGATTTCACCGCCGCGGCCCTGCCGCTGCTGCTGAACGTCTTCGATGCCCGCGGCCGGGCGCGCGCCGGTCTGTCGGCGCCGGTGATCCTGACCGGCGCGCAGCTTCCGCTGTTTCGCGAATCCGCCGCAGGGCTGGTTCTGAATGCCGGCAGCGACGGCTTCGCCAATCTCTGCGGCGCGCTGGAGGCCGCGCGGCTGGGGATCGCCGGGGTCACGATCCTCTTTGACGGCACGCTGATGCGCGGGAACCGGGCGCTGAAGGTATCGACCCGGGATTTCGCCGCGTTCGAGACCCCGCATGCGGCCCCGCTTGCGCGGACGGGGATGGCGATGCCGGCCGTCTCGGACGCGCCGGCGGATAGGGCGCGGCCGATCGATGCCGGGCTGATCCGGGCGCAGCTGGATGCGATCCGGGCCGCCCTCGACGATCATCCGGTGGTCGAACTGCCCTGCGTGCCGATCCAGCCGGCGGGGCTGATGGCGGGCATGATCGACGACCTGGTCGCGCGCGGCGTTCGCGGCATCGTGCTGGCGGGATTCGGCGCCGGGAACGTCCCGTCCGATCGCGGGCTGACCGGGCAGGCCATCCGCCGGGCCGGGGCCGCCGGTGTGCTGGTCGTGATCGCCAGCCGCCCGATCCGGGGCGCGGTGGGCGATTTCGACTATGCCGCCGGGGCCTGGATCGCCGGGACCGGCGCGGTCCCGGGCGGCGATGCGACCCCGGTCGCGCTGGTCGCGAAAGCCACGATCCTGAGCGCGGCGGCCGGCCATCACGGCTGGGACGCCGCGGTGGTCAGGGCGCTGATGGCGCGGGGGCTGGCCGGCGAACGGGGCTGACAGCGCCGCCGCGCCGCGCTAGCAAGGGCCAGTCCCGCGCACGAGGAAGCCCATGCCCGTCATCCATGTCCTGAACGGCCCGAACCTGAACCTGCTGGGAAAGCGCCAGCCCGAGATCTATGGCCACGAGACGCTTGAGGATGTCGAGCGTCTGTGCCGCGAGGCGGCGGGCGGCCACGAGATCCGGTTCCTGCAATCGAACTGGGAAGGCCAGATCATCGACTGGATCCACGAGGCGCGCGAGGCGGCCTGCGGCATCGTCATCAACCCCGCCGCGCTGACCCATACCTCGGTCGCGGTGCTGGACGCGCTGAACGCCTTTGACGGCCCCGTGATCGAGGTCCATATCAGCCAGGTCCATCGGCGCGAGGCCTTTCGCCACCATTCCTATGTCTCGCAGCGCGCCGACGGGGTGATCGCGGGTCTGGGAATCGAGGGCTATCCCGCCGCCATCCGCCGGATCCTGTCGCTGACCGCCCCAGACCGTTCCGGCCGGTCGGACGATACGGGAACCGGCAGCTCCTGATCCGCCCCGTGATGTTTCCAGACAGCCCGGAGAGATGGAAAAAGCCGCCGAATCCCTGGCCGCGGGGAGGAGGAGGGGGGCGGCAGGGTTCGGCGGCTGGCCCTTGATCCGGGCCGAGGGAGGAAGCCGAGGCTTTCTTGACCTCGGTATTGCCATCTGGCGCGATGATTCGATGCCTGTCACCAATCCGCCGGGGCGATGATGCCGCGATGCGGCAAGAAACCGGAATTCTGCCCGCTCCGTGGGCAAGAGCCGAAGAATGCGGCCATCCGGGAACGACGGTTCCGGCCGCGGCGGCGATGTCGCGATCATCCCCTCGGCCCCGGCAGCCGGGGATTCGGTCGTGATCCCGCGCGCCTGTCGTGGCGGCCAGGTCCGGGGCTTCGGCGACGGCGTGACCGGGCCCGCCGGCCCGCCGGCCCGCATTGCGGCCGGATCAACCCAGGGCGTGCAGATAACTCGCCGACCACCAGCCGACATCACGTTCCACCACGCCCTGCAGCAGCGCCGAATGGCGGCGGCGGCGTTCATTGGCGGACATGCGCATGGCCCGCGCCATCGCCTCGGCCAGTTCCCAGGGATCGTGCGGGTTGATGATCAGCGCGTCCTGCATCGTCTCGGCGGCCCCGGCAAAGCGCGACAGGATCAGCACGCCGGGGTCGGACACGTCCTGCGCTGCGACATATTCCTTGGCCACGAGGTTCATCCCGTCGGCCAGGGGCGTGACCAGCCCGATCCGCGCCTGCCGGTAGAGGCCGGCCAGCAGGTTGCGCGGAATCGGACGGTGGATGAACCGGATCGGGGTCCAGTTGACGGTGGCGAACTGGCCATTGACGCGCCCGGCCAGATGTTCGGTTTCCTCGCGGATGTCCTGATAGGCCTCGACCGCCTCGCGGGTGGGCGGGGCGATCTGCAAGAACGAGATCTTCTCGATCAGGTCGGAATTGTTTTCCAGCAGCAACTGGAAGGCGCGAAACCGCTGCGGAATACCCTTGGAATAATCCAGCCGGTCCACGCCGATCATCATCTGCGCCCCGGTCAGGCTGCGCATCCGGTCCTCGTCGGGGGCGGTGCGGGCCTCTTCGATGAAGGCGGCGGTGTCGATGCCGATGGGAAAGACAGCCGCGCGCAGCGGCCGGTCCAGAAGCGTCAGCCGGTCATCCTGCTGCATCTCGATCCGCGACAATTGCCGCGCGCTTTCGGTGAAATTGGACAGGTCGCGCTGCGCCTGGAATCCCAGAAGGTCATAGCAGGACAGCCATTCGAACAATTCGCCGGGATTGGGCAGGGCGGCGCAATCGGCCGGGCCGGGAAAGGGAATGTGAAGGAAATGCCCGATCCGGGCTTCGACCCCCAGCTTGCGCAGTTCCGAGGCCAGCGGGAAGAGCTGGTAATCCTGCACCCAGATCCGGTCATCCGGTTTCAGATGCGGCAGCATCATCCGCGCGATGCGGGCATTGACCCGCCGGTATCCCTCGACATGTTCGGGCAGGATCCGGGTCAGATCGGCGCGGCCATGACACAAGGGCCAGAGGACGGAATTCGAATAGCCCAGATAATAGGCGTCGTGATCGCGGGGGGACAGGTCGAAGGCGGCGCGTTCGAACCGGGCGCCCTGGTGAAAGACCAGATCGTCGGAGGGATCCTCGACCTGCTCGCCCGAAAAGCCGATCCACAACCCGCCCGAACCGCGCAGCGCGTCCTCCAGCGCCACGACGAGGCCGCCCGAGGGATTGTCCCCCAGCGGCAGGCGATTGGATACCACGACAAGACGAGACATGACCCCTTACCCTTTCATCCGCATTGCGCCAGCGCGCCGTCCAGCCACCCGGCCAGCGCCGCGGGATCCGCCAGCCGATGCCGCGCCCCCGTTTCGCCGTCGCCGATCTTGATCCCGAAGCCGCCGCGTGCCTGCGCCTCGGCGATGGCGGGCTCGTCGGTCAGGTCGTCGCCGGCATAGACCGGGACCCGCCCCCGGAAGGAAGGCAGATCCATCAGCCGGGCCAGGGCGCCGTCCTTGCCCCGGCCCGCGGGGCGCAGTTCAACCGCCATCTTGGCGGGTTGCAGCGCCATGCCGGGATGGGTTTCGGCCAACCGGGCCATGCTGTCCTCGACGAAGCCGCGCAGGGCGGGATCGGCACGATAATGCATGACGACGCCATGGGGTTTCGGCTCGACCAGCACCGCCGGATGCGGGGCCGCCATCTCGCGCGCGGTGCGATGCAGGGCGGCGGCATCCAGCGCGGTGTCGTGGGTGGCTTCGATCCGCGTGCCGTCCAGCGACAGCTCGGCGCCGTGGCTGCCGGCGATGGCGCCCGGAAAATCCGGCAGGTAGCGCCGCAGATCGGCCACGTCGCGGCCCGAGACCAGCGCCACCGCGCCATCGAGACGCCGATGCAGCCGGGCCAGCCGGGCGGGCAGGTCCGCAGGCACGATGATGGCATCCGGGCGTTCGGCGATCTCGACCAGGCAGCCATCGAAATCGAGAAACAGGGCGGCATCATCGGGCAGTTGCGGTGCGGTCATTCGGGCATGATCCATTGAAACGGGCAACGCGACATGGATTTTCTGCCGCGCCTGCCGGGTCAACCCGCAGGGCCCGGATTGGTTCGGCAAACATTTGCGATGCCGTCCGGCGCGCTGCAAGAAGGCCCGGTCCGGCCGGGCCGGATGGCCGCGACGGGCGGAAACCTCAGAATTCGACGCCCTGCTGCGCCTTCACGCCCTGCCGGAACGGATGTTTCAGCAAGGTCATCTCGGTCACCAGGTCGGCGGCCGCGATCAATGCCTCGGGCGCGTTGCGGCCGGTCAGCACGACATGGGTCATGGGCGGTTTTTCGGCGGCCAGAAAGTCCAGCACCTCGGCCGCGTCCAGATAGCCGTGGCGGAAGGCGATGTTGATTTCGTCCAGCAGGACCATGCGGATCGCCGGATCGCGGATCAGGGTTCTGGCCGTCTCCCAACCGGCGCGGGCGGCGGCGATGTCGCGGGCCTTGTCCTGCGTTTCCCAGGTGAAGCCCTCGCCCGAGACGTGAAAGCGGCAGATATCGCCGAAATGCTGCGTCAGCACCCGCTTTTCGCCCGTGTCCCAGGTGCCCTTGATGAACTGCACCACCGCGCAGGGCATGCCGTGACCGATGCAGCGCATGATCATGCCGAACCCGCTGCTGGATTTGCCCTTGCCGTTGCCGGTATGGACGATGATCAGGCCCTTCTCGACGATCTTCGTTTCCATCAGCCGGTCCCGCGCGACCTTCAGCTTCTTCATCTTCTGGCTGTGCCGTGCCAGATCCTCGGGCGAGGGGTCGGGGTTCGGGGACATCGCGGCGATCCTTGTCAGATATCCAGGTTCTCGACCGACAGGGCGTTCTGCTGGATGAATTCGCGGCGCGGTTCGACCACGTCGCCCATCAGCTTGGTGAACAGATCCTCGGCCTCGGCCACGTCCTCGATGCGGACCTGCAACATGGTTCGCGCGCCGGGATCGAGCGTTGTTTCCCAAAGCTGATCGGGGTTCATTTCGCCCAGACCCTTGTAGCGTTGCAGCGACAGCCCCTTCTCGCCCTCGAGGAAGATGGCCTGCAACAGGCCCAGCGGACCAAAGATGGGCTGGTCGCGGTCCTTGCGGACCAGATGCGCGGGCCGGCCATAGATGTCTTGCAGGGCGCCGGTCATCTCGCCCAGACGGCGGCTTTCGCCGCTGCGCAGCATCTGCCCGTCCAGGACACGGTTTTCCTCGACCCCGCGCAGGGTGCGGGTCAGGCGGATGCCGGCATCCTGCGTCGGCCGCCCCTGCCAGCCGCGTTCGTATTCCTCGGCGATCATGTCCAGCCGCGCGGCGATGGCGCTGGCCACGCCCTGTGCATCCGCATCGACGCGGCCCGGTACCAGCGCCCCGGCAATGGCGGCCTGTTCGGTGATATGGGGCGGATAATGGGTGGGATAGGCGCGCAGGATGCGGCGGGTCACGCGCGCCTCCTCGACCACGCGGGCCAGATCGTTGCCGGTGATCGCGGTGCCGTCGCCAAGCCGCAGCGCCGCGCCCTCGACCCCTTGCTGGATCAGGTAATCCTCCAGCGCGGCCTCGTTCTTCAGATAGACCTCGGACCGGCCGCGCCCGACCTTGTAGAGCGGCGGCTGCGCGATATAGAGATGCCCGGCCTCGATCAGGTCCGGCATCTGGCGGAAGAAGAAGGTCAGCAAGAGCGTCCGGATATGGGCGCCGTCCACATCGGCATCGGTCATGATGACGATCTTGTGGTAGCGCAGCTTCTTCAGGCTGAATTCGTCGCGCCCGATCCCGGTGCCAAGCGCGGTGATCAGCGTGCCGATCTGGTCGCTGCCCAGCATCCGGTCGAACCGGGCCCGTTCCACATTCAGGATCTTGCCGCGCAGGGGCAGCACCGCCTGGTTCTGGCGCGACCGGCCCTGCTTGGCCGAACCGCCCGCCGAATCGCCCTCGACGATGAACAATTCCGACAGGGCGGGATCCTTTTCCTGGCAATCGGCCAGCTTGCCGGGCAGCGAGGCCACGTCCATTGCGGTCTTGCGCCGGGTCAGTTCGCGGGCCTTGCGCGCCGCCTCGCGTGCCAGCGCCGCCTCGATGATCTTGCCGACGATCTGCTTTGCTTCGGCCGGGTTTTCCTCGAACCATTCGGACAGCTTTTCGTTCACGAGGCTCTCAACCGCCGGGCGCACCTCGGACGAGACCAGCTTGTCCTTGGTCTGGCTGGAGAATTTCGGATCAGGCACCTTGACGGACAGCACGCAGGTCAACCCCTCGCGCGCGTCGTCGCCGGTGAAATCGATCTTCTCGCGCTTGGCGATGCCGCTGGACTGGGCATAGCCGTTGATGACGCGGGTCAGTGCGCCGCGAAAGCCCGCCATATGGGCGCCGCCATCGCGCTGCGGAATGTTGTTGGTAAAGGGCAGCACGGTTTCGTGGTAGCTGTCGTTCCACCACATCGCGACCTCGACCCCGATGCCGTTCTTCTCGCCGGTCATGAAGATCGGTTCCGGCATGACGGGGGTTTTCGAGCGGTCGAGGAATTTCACGAATTCCCGCACGCCGCCCTCGTAGAACAATTCGGTCCGCAAGGCTTCGGCCGGGCGCTCGTCCTCCAGGATGATGCGCACGCCGCTGTTCAGGAAGGCCAGTTCGCGCAGGCGGTTTTCCAGCGTCTTGTAGTTGAAATCCAGATTGCTGAACGTGCCGTTCGGGTCGAGTTGCTTGTTGGAGGCCAGAAACCGCACCTCGGTTCCGCTTTCGCCCGGCGCGGCGTCGCCGGTGACACGCAGATGTTCGACCGTGTCGCCATGCTCGAATCTGGCGTAATGTTCCTTGCCATTGCGCCAGACACGCAGGTCCAGCCAGTCCGACAGCGCATTGACGACCGAGACCCCGACGCCATGCAGCCCGCCCGAGACCTTGTAGCTGTTCTGGTCGAATTTGCCGCCGGCGTGAAGCTGGGTCATGATGACCTCGGCCGCGCTGACGCCTTCGCCCGCATGCAGATCGACCGGGATTCCGCGGCCGTTGTCGCGCACGCTGACGCTGCTGTCGGCGTGGATCTTGACCTTCACATAATCGGCATGACCGGCCAGCGCCTCGTCGATGCCGTTATCGACCACCTCGTAGACCATGTGGTGCAGGCCCGATCCGTCATCCGTGTCGCCGATATACATGCCGGGACGCTTGCGCACGGCCTCCAGTCCCTTGAGAACCTTGATCGAATCGGCGCCGTATTCGGCCTGCTGCGGGGCGGCTTCGCTCATCTGATGTTATCCTGCCTTTGTTGCTTTCGATATAAGCCGAAGCCCGCGCAATGTCACGGGAATGACTGCATTTTCCGCAGCTTTCCGCGGCGTTCAGGACCACAGATTCGCGGCGCCGATGAAAAGCCCCACCGCGATCAGCAGAAAGCCCGAAACGCGGGTCATCCGGCGCATCCCCGCGGGCGTGGCAAGGCGGGCGCGGGCGGCGGCGATGGTCGCCCCCATGACCAGGTTCATGGCAAGGGGAATGGCGCCGGACATGGCGACGATCACGGCGATGTCGGTCCTGGTCAGGCGGCCCACGTCGAAAAAGCCGGGCAGGACCCCGACATAGAAAAGCGCGGCCTTGGGATTGCCGGCAATCGCCATCAGCCCGGCGGTAAAGCCCGCCCATTTGCCGCGCCGGGTCAGGCGGCGGTCGGTTTCCACCGGCGCCTTCGCGTGGCGCAGCAGGGCAAGGCCCATGGCAATGAAGACGACAACCGCGATCCAGCGCAGCACCAGCAGAAATTCGCCATATTGCCCGGCGATCAGCGACAGGCCGAAGATCGCGATCAGCGGCCAGAGGAAATCGCCGATGACCACGCCCAGCGACAGCGGCCAGACCCCGCCCCAGCCCGAGGACAGGGCGCGGGCCACGATCGCCACCCAGACCGGCCCCGGCGTCAGCCAGATTGCCAGCAGCGCGCCGGCGTAAAGCCAAAGAGCCTCCAATGGCAGGGTCATCAAGCCTCCGTCGCGGCGGATGCGCCGTTCACCCGGGTGATCGACAGGCGGCGGGCGCGCGCGTCCAGCGTGTCGAACAGCTCGGGGCCGGTGCCGGTCAGCAGGCTTTGCGCGGGCAGCGCCGCGATCTGGTCATGAAGCCGCGCGCGCCGGTCGGCGTCCAGATGCGCCGCCACCTCGTCCAGCAACAGGATCACCGGCTGATCCGACAGGGCGCGGGCATTGGCCAGGATCAGCGACAGCAGCAGCGCCTTCTGTTCGCCGGTCGAGGACAGCGCGGCGGGCATGTCCTGCGGCCCCCAGGTCGCGCCCAGATCGGCGCGGTGCGGGCCGGTCAGGCTGCGCCCGGCCGCCAGATCGCGCGGGCGCATCGCGGCAAGCCGGTCGGCGATGCTGTCCCGATCGGGATCGTCGGCCTGTCCTTCGCCGGGCAGCAGGGTCAGCCGGGCGGCGGGGAAATCGCCACTTTGCTGAGCGTCCATGATCGCCGCCAGCGCCGCCAGCCGGTTGCGGGTCAGCCCCGCACCCGCCTGCGCCATCTGTGCCTCCAGCGCCCGATACCAGCCCGGATCGCCGATCTGGTCCCTCAGCAGCCGGTTTCGTTCGCGCATCGCCTTGTCATAGGTCAGCGCCAGATCGGCATGATCGGGTGTCAGGCTCAGCGTGACGCGATCCAGAAAGCGCCGGCGCGCCTCGGGCGGGTCGGACCACAGCCGGTCCATCGCGGGCACCAGCCAGATGATCCGCAGCAGACGCCCCAGGGCCGTCTGCGGGACCGCCTTGTCGTCGATGGCGACGCTGCGCGCCTGGCCGGGCGGGGCGGTTGTCTCGACCGGCAGGTCGCCGATCCGCGCCCGGATCCGCCAGCCCGCCATGGGCCCCTGCCGCGCCTGATCGGGGGCGGGGGCGCCGCGCAACCCGCGCCCGGGCGACAGCATCGACACCGCTTCGAGGATGTTCGTCTTGCCCGATCCGTTCGGGCCGTGAATCGCCAGGGGATGCCGGTCCAGTTCCAGATCCAGCCGGGCCCAGGACCGGAATTGCGCCAGCGAAAGCCGCCTCAGCGTCACACGCGCATCGGCATGACGACATAGACCGCGCTTTGATCGCTGCCCTCGCGGATCAGCGCCGCATCACCCGAGCCGTTGAACATGAAGACCGCATTGTCACGATCGACCTGGCTGGCGATTTCCTGAAGATATTTGGCGTTGAATCCGATTTCGAGCGGGTCGTCGTCATAGGCGACGATCAGTTCCTCGTCGGCGGCGCCGGCATCGGGCGCGTTCACCGACAGGACCAGCTTGTCGGCCTCGAGCGCCAGCTTGACAGCGCGCGAACGTTCGCTGCTGACGGTCGCCACCCGGTCCACCGCGCGGGCGAAATCGGCTGCGTCCACCTCCAGCTTGCGGGCGTTGCCGACCGGGATCACGCGGCTGTAATCGGGGAAGGTGCCGTCGATGACCTTCGAGGTCAGGGTGATGTCGGGCGTGGCGAAACGGACCTTGGTTTCGCTGACGGAGACGGCGATGTCGGCCTCGTCATCGTCCAGCAGCTTGCGCAATTCGGCCACGGTCTTGCGCGGCACGATCACGCCCGGCATCTCGGCCGCGCCATCGGGCAGGGGGGCGTCGATGCGGGCCAGCCGGTGGCCGTCGGTCGCCACGCAGCGCAGGCTGGGCCCGTCCTCGGTCTGGGCGACATGCATGTAGACGCCGTTCAGGTAATAGCGCGTCTCTTCGGTCGAGATGGCGAATTTCGACTTGTCGAACAGCCGCCGCAGCACCCCTGCCTTTGCTCCGAAATTGGCGCTGTATTCGGTCGAGGCCATGACCGGGAAATCCTCGCGCGGCAGCGTGGCAAGGCTGAAATTGGATCGCCCGGCCTGCACGTTCAGCCGGCCCGCCGCGTCGTCCGAGGTGATCTGGACCAGGGCGCCATCGGGCAGCTTGCGCGCGATCTCGTTCAGCATGACGGCGCTGACGGTGGTGGCGCCGGGGCGCTCGACCCGGGCCGAGGCGCGGTCAACGACCTCGGTGTCCAGATCGGTCGCGCGGAAGCTGACGCCGTCCGCGGTTGCCTCGATCAGCACATTGGCGAGAATCGGGATCGTGTTGCGGCGCTCGACGACGGATTGGGCCTGTGAGACGGCTTTGACCAGAACGGCGCGCTCGATCGAGAATTTCATCGCTTTTCCCTGTCCCTGCGGCCGGAACGGCCCTTTGTCGGACCTGTTTTGTAACCGCCCGTGGAAGCGGTCACAAGGATTTCATGCGCGGGATTTCGGGCCCGGACGACGCAGCGCGCACGCCCCTGTCAGGAACCCGGCAGAACCCGGCCGCGGCGAGGCTGCGCCGGTCGCGATCAGGCCTCCAGAAGCCGTTTCAGCATCGCCACGTCCTCGGCGATGCTGCTGTCCTCGCCCACCAGTTCCTCGATCTTGCGGACGCCGTGCATGATCGTGGTGTGGTCGCGCCCGCCGAAACGGCGGCCGATTTCGGGCAGGCTGCGGCAGGTCAGCTGCTTGGACAGATACATCGCGATCTGGCGCGGGCGGGCGACGTTGCGGGCGCGTTTCGGACCCATCATGTCGGCCAGGCGGATGTTGTAATGTTCCGCCACCTTGCGCTGGATGTCGTCGATGCTGATCTTGCGGTCGTTGGTGCGCAGGATGTCGGCCAGGCATTCCTGGGCGACCTCCAGCGTGATCTCGCGCTGCAACAGGCTCGCATGGGCGAAAAGCCGCTGCAACGCGCCTTCCAGAACGCGCACGTTGGTGCTGATCCGGTGGGCAAGGAATTCCAGCACGCCGGCGCCGATGCGCATGTCGGGGCTCTGGCGGCGGAAGGCCTCGGTCTTGGATTGCAGGATGCCCAGGCGCAGCTCGTAGGTGGTGGGGTGCAGATCCACGATCAGCCCGCAGGACAGGCGCGACTTGATGCGTTCCTCCAGGCCCTTGATCTCGGCCGGGGCGCGATCGGCGGAAATGACGATCTGCTTGCCCTGATCGACCAGCGCGTTGAAGGTATGGAAGAATTCTTCCTGCGTGCTGTCCTTGCCGGCGATGAACTGCACGTCATCGACCATCAGCATGTTCACGTTTCGGAACATGCTCTTGAAATCCATGATGGTGCTTTCGCGCAGCGCCTGCACGAAGCGATACATGAACTGCTCGGCCGACAGATAGAGGATCTGCGCAGCGGGGTGGTTGGCCTGATAATCATGCGCGATGGCGTGCATCAGGTGGGTCTTGCCCAGCCCCACGCCACCATAGAGAAACAGCGGGTTGAACCCGACCGGGCCGCCCTCGGCCACGCGGCGGGCGGCGGCATGGGCCAGTTCGTTCGGCTTGCCGACGACGAAATTGGCAAAGGTGTAGCGCGGATCCAGCGGCGCGCCCAGATCGGGCCGAATCGTGCCGCGCGCGGTGGCGGCGGGCCGGATGGTGTTTGCCGCCGGGGCCGGCTGATCGGGGTCCGGGGCGGCGGCGCGCGGCCGCTGGCCGCCGCTGCGCCCGCTTTTCGGCACGACGGCAAAGCGCAGCCGCTCGACCCCCGCGCCGCGACGGTTCAGTTCGGCCAGAATGGTCGTCGCGAAATGCCGGTTCACCCAGTCCGAGATGAACCGCGTCGGGCTGTCGAAACGGGCCACGCCGTCCTCGATCCCGGCCAGTTCCAGCGGCCTGATCCAGTGGTTGAAGTTATTCGTCCCGACGCTGTCCTGAAGTCCCGCACATGCCTGCCCCCAAAGGTCGTCCATCGTCTTTCTGCCCCGTGCTGTCCTGTCCCCGATCTCCGCCGGATCTGCATCCGGCGGACCAGGATTCGCACCGCCCCGGGGCAGCATCGGGCAACAGGCCACCGTTGCGGCCCGAACGGGCCGCATGACGGGGCAGGATGCCCGACGCAGAATAATAGACCAGATCCGCAGGTGCCGATGGCAGCCGACAGCCACGGATCCGTGGGCAGAAGAAGAGTGTTCTCCGCTTCGTCGCCCGGCCCCGCCCGGATAAGGTTCCGGAAGCGGCGGCCTGTCCCCCAAAGCGACGTGAATCGCAGGACAGATTTAGCAATAGCGGATCAACCCGCGCAACCGAACTATGCGCTTGACAGCGGCTTTCCCCAATCGAATCTGCGAGGTCTTTGACTCGAAAGAAGAAATTGGAAATGGCATTGAAAATTAACGATTTATTAACTGTTTCGCAGGTGCAGAAAAAGGCAAAGGGCGCGTGCCGGTGGCGCGCGCCCGTTCTGAGATTGCTGTCCTTGTCAGGCCGGAATACAGCCTTTTCCGGCCGCCGCGCCGATCGGCTCAGGCCGGCGACAGGGCCTTCACGCGCGATGACAGGCGCGACATTTTCCGCGATGCAGTATTCTTGTGATAGACGCCCTTGCTGACGCCGCGCATCAGTTCCGGCTGCGCCGCCTTCAGCGCCTCCTGGGCGGCATCGGCATTGCCCGAGGCGATGGCTTCCTCGACCTTGCGCAGGAAGGTGCGGATTCGCGACCGGCGGGCCTTGTTGACTTCGGTGCGGCGCAGCGTCTGGCGCGCGCGCTTCTTGGATTGGGGCGTATTTGCCATGGGCTTGATCCTCGTCGGGTCTTTCAGCGTTGCGGTTGCACGAAAGACCCAAGGCGACCGATTCCCCGGAAGGGCGGTCCTGATTCTTGCCTAAGCGGGCCCACGCGCATGTAAGCGAGGGCCTATAGGTGATCGGCCGCGAAAAGGGAACCCGAAAAATCAGCGGTCGCGGAATTGCGGCTCGCGCTTTTCGAGAAAGGCGGACATGCCTTCCTTCTGATCCTCGGTCGCGAAAAGGCCCTGGAAGGCACGGCGTTCGAACAGGAGACCCTCGGTCATCGTCGATTCGTAGGCGCGATTGACCGATTCCTTGGCCGCCCGCGTCGCGATCATCGAGCGTTCGGCGATCTTGCGCGCCGCCGTCATCGCCTCGGCGATCAGTTTCGGCGTCGGCACCACGCGACTGACCAGGCCGGAACGCTCGGCCTCGGCCGCATCCATGAAGCGCCCGGTCAGGATCATGTCCATCGCCTTCGACTTGCCGACGAATCGGGTCAGGCGCTGGGTGCCGCCGATGCCGGGGATGACGCCCAGATTGATCTCGGGCTGCCCGAACTTGGCGTTTTCCGCGGCGATGATGAAATCGCAGATCATCGCCAGTTCGCAGCCCCCGCCAAGGGCATAGCCGCTGACCGCGGCGATCATCGGCTTGCGGAAGGCGCGAATGGCCGCGATCTGCGAGCCGAAAAGATCGCCTTCATAGACATCGACAAAGGATTTCTCGGACATTTCCTTGATGTCGGCGCCGGCGGCAAAGGCTTTCTCGCTGCCGGTCAGCACGACGCATCGGATCTTGTCGTTGCCGTCGGCCTCGCGCAGCGCCTCGGCCAGTTCGGTGATGAGCGCCGAGTTCAGCGCGTTCAGCGCCTCGGGGCGGTTCAGACGGATCAGCGCGATCTCGTCCTCGATTTCGACGATGATGGTTTCATAGGCCATGGGCCCGGACCTCGTGGCTGTTAAGCGTCAGCCCCGACTCCTATCAGCAGGCATGTGCGGAAGCCAAGCAAATGCCGCAGACGGGTCTAGTGCTGGCAGAGCGGGCAATAGAAGCTGGAGCGTCCCGATTGCACGATCCGCCGGATCCGGCCCGCGCAGCCGGGCCGCGCACAGGGCAATCCCTCGCGGTCATAGACGCGGAAGGAATGCTGGAAATAGCCCAGCTCGCCCGTCGCCTGCCGGTGATCGCGCAGGGACGAGCCGCCGGCGGCGATGGCATCCGACAGCACGTCGCGGACATGCCCGACAAGGGCCGCGATTCGGGCCTGGCCGATGCGGCCCGCCGCCCGGCGCGGGTCGATGCCCGCGCGCCACAGCGCCTCGCTGACATAGATGTTGCCCAGACCGGCGACGATGCGCTGATCCAGAAGCGCCTGTTTCACCGGCGCGCGGCGTCCGGCGAAGATCATGCGCAGGTATTCGGGCGAAAAGCCGGCGTCGAAGGGTTCGGGCCCGAGGCTGGCCAGCAGGGGATGCGTCTGGCCCTCGCGGATCAGGTCCACCATGCCGAATCGGCGGGCGTCGTTGAAGGTGATGCGGGTGCCGGTCCCGGTGGTCAGCACGACATGGTCGTGGCGCGGCAGGATCGCGGGATCGCGGTGGAAATCGCCCTGTGACGCGCCCTCGACCAGCATCCTGCCGGACATGCCAAGATGCAGCAGCAGCGTGGTTCCCCGGTCCAGATCGGCCAGCAGGTATTTCGCCCGCCGCCGCAGCGTGATCACCCGCGCGCCGGTCAGCACCTGAACCAGATCGGGCGGCAGCGGCCAGCGCAGATCCGGCCGGCGCGCCTCGGCCCGGGCGATGCGCGATCCCTCGAGATGTGGCTGAAGACCGCGACGGACGGTTTCGACCTCGGGCAGTTCTGGCAATCCGGTCCCTTTCGTCGCATTGTGCCGCAGGCGCATTCATGACCATTGTGCCGCAGGCAGGCCGGACCTATCTGGCGTCGGAACAGGCAAACGGCAAGCGCGATGAGCGACAAGAAGCAGACCCATTTCGGCTTTCGGACCGTGGACGAGGACGCAAAGGCCGGGATGGTCCACGGCGTCTTTTCGCGCGTCGCCTCGCGATACGACCTGATGAACGACCTGATGAGCGCGGGCGTCCACCGGCTGTGGAAGAACGCGATGATGGATTGGCTGGCGCCGCGCGGCGGCCAGCACCTGCTGGACGTCGCGGGCGGCACCGGCGACATCGCCTTCCGCTTTCTGGATCGCGCGCCGCAGGCGCGCGTCACCGTCTGCGACATGACCGAATCGATGCTGATCGAGGGGCGCAAGCGCGCCGATGCGGCCGACAGGGGTGATCGCCTGGCCTGGGTTACGGGCGATGCGATGGCGCTGCCCTTTCCCGACAGCAGCTTCGATCGCTACACGATCAGCTTCGGCATCCGCAATGTCACCCGCATCCCCGACGCGCTGGCCGAGGCATATCGCGTCCTGCGTCCCGGCGGGCGGCTGATGGTGCTGGAATTCAGCCGGCTGCCGGTGCCCGCGATGCAGTGGGCCTATGACCGCTACAGCTTCAACGTCATCCCGGCGATGGGGCAGGCGGTGACCGGCGATCGCGACAGCTATCAATATCTGGTCGAATCGATCCGCAAGTTTCCCGATCAGGAGGCGTTCGGCGCATTGATCCGCGAGGCGGGTTTCGGGCGGGTCCAGTGGCGCAACCTGTCGATGGGAATCGCCGCGCTGCATTCCGGCTGGAAACTGTAGCCCATGCGCGGCCCGCACAATATCCTGCGCCTGATCCGAACCGGCGCCACCTTCGAACGCACCGGCGCGATGGGCGCGGTTCTGGACGCGGTCGAGGCGCCGCCCCGCCTGCGGCTGGCCGCGCGGGTGCTGGGCTGGCCGTTCCGCTGGCTGGGCTATCCGGGCGATCCCGCCCTGCCGCCGATCACCCGCGCGATCACCGCGCTTGGACCGGCCTATATCAAGTTCGGCCAGATCCTGTCGACGCGCGCCGATGTGGTCGGGATCGAACTGGCCGAACAGCTTCGGATGTTGCAGGATCGGCTGCCGCCCTTTCCGACCGCGATCGCCCAGCAGATCGTCGCGGCCGATTTGCGCCGGCCGGTCGATGCGTTGTTCAGCGAGTTTTCCGAACCGGTCGCCGCCGCCTCGATCGCGCAGGTGCACAGGGCGCGGGTGCGCGAAACCGGGCAGGAGGTCGCGGTCAAGGTGCTGCGCCCCAATATCGGTGCCGCCTTCCGCCGTGACATCGACGCCTTTCACTTTGCCGCCTCGATCATCGAATTTTTGTCGCCCGGCAGCCGCCGCCTGCGTCCGCGCGACGTGGTCAGCCATTTCGAAGGCGTGGTGACGGCAGAACAGGACATGCGGCTGGAAGCCGCCTCGGCCTCGGAATTCGCCGAGAACACGCGCGGCGACGAGGCGTTTCAGGTGCCGCTGCCGCATTGGCAATTGTCGGCGCGCCGGGTGCTGACCTCGGACTGGGCCGAGGGGTTGCCGATGGGCGATCCGCAGGCGCTGATCGCGGCGGGCCACGACACGACCCGGATCGCCACGCGGGTGATCCAGCTGTTCCTGCAACATGCCCTGCGGGACGGGTTCTTCCACGCGGACATGCATCACGGCAACCTGAAGGTTGCGTCGAACGGGGATGTGATCGCCTATGATTTCGGCATCATGGGCGAGATCGACGAATATACCCGCCGCGTCTATGCCGAGATCCTCTTTGGCTTCATCCAGCGCGATTACCGCCGCGTGGCCCGCGTCCATTTCGAGGCGGGCTATGTGCCGCGCGACCGCGACGAGGCGCAATTCGCCCGCGCCCTGCGCGCCGTGGGCGAGCCGATCTTCGGCGCCGATGCCAGCCGTATCAGCATGGCCAGCCTGCTGGCCTATCTGTTCGAGGTGACGGAACGCTTCGGGATGCGCACCCAGACGCAGCTGATCCTGCTGCAACGGACCATGGTCGTGGTCGAGGGGGTGGCGCGGTCGGTCGATCCGCAGCTGAACATCTGGGAGGCGGCGCGTCCGGTCGTGTCGGACTACATCAAGTCCAATCTGGGGCCGCGCGCGCTGGCCTCGGACATGGCGAAGGTGGCGCAGACGGTCGGCCGCTATGGACCGCTGCTGCCGCAGATCGTCGAACAGGCATTGTGGAACCGTGCCCATCCCGAAGACGCCGCGCCCGCCCCGGCGGCCCCCGCGTCGCGCGTGCCCCTGTGGCTGGTCACGGTGCTGTCGCTGGCGGCCGGCGCCGCGATCGGCCTGGCATTGGGATAAGAAACATTGCCGGCCGGCCCCGGGTCGCAGACGGGATGCGCGCCCCGCCCCGCAAGAGCATCGCCAAGAGGCATGGTCGGGATCCGGTCAACCCGATCGGAAGCGATCCGGCGCAGGCGCGTCGCCATCCATCCACAGCCCGGCGCGGTCCTCTGCTTCGGGCTTCAGAAACACAGGATCTCGGCCTCGGCCTCGGCGCGGCGCAGCTTCGCCACCATGTCGTTCATCTCGGCCATGCCCTTGAACATCGAGGCGCGCTCGCCCGTCGTCTGCTGCATCCGCAGGACGGTTTCCGCCTGGACGTAGTCGTCATAGGGCAGCACCGTCGCGATCTGGTCGATGGAACAGGAACATCGGTCCAGCATCTCGCGATTCTCGCCGTTGGTGGCCATGCAGGCGAAGACATATTCCGCCCGCGCATTGGTCGGGAAGTCGTTGACCGCCTGCGCCCGGGCACCCGGCGCGGCCAGAGCGGCGGTCAGGGGCACGGCCAGGATCAGCGCGCGGATCATTGCAGCACCATGCGGTTCCGGTACCCGGGCGTCCCGCCCTGCGTTTCGGCCAGCAATTCGCGGATCGGGGCCTTGGGGTCGCTGTCCAGAACGAAGGTCAGGGTCAGGCTCTCGAAACCCTGCATCCGCGCGGCGTTGGGATCGTCGGCGAAGGGGCGGAAGGTCGCCTTGCGGGCCGCGCCGGCGGCCGCGATCTGGCCGCCCCGGAAGATCGCATCCTTGATGCGGTTGCGGATATAGAAGGGGCTGCCGCCGGTCAGCCGGGCCATGTCGCGGGTGGTCTGTTCCAGGAAGAAGACCAGCACCGGATCGCCGCCCGAAATCGGGAAGGGCCCGATCTCGCGGCTGCGCGTATCGGTCTTCTGGGTGATTTGCAGGATCGGCTTCTGGTCCGTGGGGTCGATCGCTTCGCGCAGCGTGACCGAGCCGTCATCGACTTGCACAAACCCCTCGGCCTCGGGGCCATCGACGCGATGCGACCAGCGCATCCCGTCCCGTTGCAGTTTCCACGGCCCGCGTTCGGCAAAGACCGCGTCTCCGGCCTCGCCCGACAGGGCCGGCGCGGCCGACAGGGCCAGCCACAGGGCCGTCACGATGGCGCGTTTCATGATCTTGTCCTCCGGTTTTCCCCGCCACGACGATTGCGCCGCGCGCGCCCGAGGGCAAGCCCCGGCAGGCCCGGTCTCAGCCCTTGGTCGCAGGGATTCAGCCCAGAAGGCGGCCCAGCATCTCGCCCAGTTCGGCCGGGCTGACGGGCTTTTCCATCAGGTTCACCCCGATCGCGGCGCAGGCGCGCGCGATGTCCGGGTCGCGCCGCGCGGTCACCATCACCGCGGGCACGGCATGGCCTGCGCTGGTGCGCAGGGCATCGATGGCCTTGATTCCGTCATCGCCGCTTTCAAGGTTGTAGTCGGCCAGGATCACGTCCGGCGGCTCGTCGCCCATCGTGGCCAGCGCCTCGGCGGTGCCGCCGGTGACGCGGGCCACCATGCCCAGCCGGTCGGTCAGGATCATCTCGTATCCGCGCCGCATCCCGGCGTCATTCTCGATCACCAGCGCGACCCGGCCGCGCAGCGCGCGGATCATCCGGTCGGGGGGCTGGGCGCGGCGGTCGATGGCGGCATCGACCAGGGGCAGGCCGACGCGGAACAGGGTGCCGCGCATCGCCTCGGAGGTCAGGCTGATCGGGTGGCCCAGCTTGGCGCAGGCGCGCTTGACGATGGACAGGCCCAGCCCCATGCCCGGCGTTCCGGATTCGGTGCCCAGCCGCTGAAACTCGTCGAAGACGCGGTTGCGGTCCACCGCCGGAATGCCGACGCCGGTATCATAGACCGACAGCCAGCAGGTGCCGCCCCGCCGCCGCGCGCCCACCAGGACGCCGCCGCGATGGGTATACTTGATCGCGTTCGAGACCAGGTTCTGCGCGATCCGGCGCAGGAAGACGGGATCGCTTTCGACCACCGCATCGGTCTGCACGAAGGTCAGGCCCAGGCCCTTTGCTGCGGCCACCGGCGCATATTCGGCGGCCAGCCTGCTGAACAGATCGCCCAGGGCGACCGGCTGGCGGTGAAACTCGATCCGCTGGCTGTCCAGCCGCGAGATGTCGAGCACGGCATGCATCAGTTGTTCCACCGATTCGAAGGCGCCGCCCAGCCGGTCGGTCAGTTCGCGCTGCGCCTCGTCCAGCCTAGTATCGGCCAGCGCGGCCAGAAACAGCCGCGCCGCCGAAAGCGGCTGCAACAGATCGTGGCTGGCCGCGCGCAGGAAGCGGGTCTTGGACCGGTTGGCCTCTTCGGCGGCGGCGCGGGCCACGGCCAGTTCGCGGTTGCGCTGCGACAGGTCGGCCATGGCCTTTTCCAGCTCGCGCGTGCGGGCCATGACCTCTTGTTCCAGCGCGACCGCGGCCTGAAACATCGACCAGGCCGAGCCGCGGGTTTCCTCGAGCCGGTCGATGCGGTCGATCAGCACGCCGGTGATGCGGCGCAGCTTTTCGACCTGTCGCTCGGGCGGGTCGTCCTCACGCAGCATGGCTGTCGCCGGGCGCCCCGTGATCCATGAAGGCAAGACCCACGAAAGTCTGGTTCACGTGCATTCCGCTGTGCTGTTCGCCATAGGTGTTGAAACCCGCGACGCGGAAGCGGGTGAACAGATCCGACATCACCGTCGCCAGCCCGGCCCGTTCCAGCGCCAGCCGCCGCAGGATGCAGTCGAAGCCCAGAACCATCAGCGGCGGGCGCGGCAGGGCCGACAGCGCCTGAAGGAAACCCTGGGTCATGTCCTCGGCCCGACCCAGCGTCAGCACGGTGCCGGTATCGATCGCCGACATCAGCGACAGGCCGCCATCCTCGGTCACTTCGCTGATGGCGCGGACATGGTGGCGGCGCCCGGTGCGCAGCAGCAGCGGGCGGCGCGCGAATTCGGTGGGCGTCAGCCGGTCGCGGGCAATGCCGGTCAGGCGGGCATATTCATCGGCGGCCGGCTCTGCGTTCAGTTCCAGGATCCGGCGCTTTTCGGGGATCGCCGCGGTCACGACGGCACGCGTCTCGGTCGGGCTGAAATGGGCGAATGTCACCTCGCTGATCGCCAGATCGGTCTCGACCAGCAGGAAGATCGCCGCGTCCGACAGGGTGTGACCCCGAGCCAGCAGGGTGGTGCGGCGGAAATCCAGCCCGTCGCCCGCCGATCCGCCCAGGACCGGGACCGAGGGCAGGGCCGCCTCCAGCGTCGCGACCAGTGCGTCTTCCTGCCCGGCAAGCCCGTCAACCAGCAGCAGGCCGAACAGCGCGCGGCCCGGATCGGGGGCAAAAGCGCGGTGCATCCGCCGCAGCCCCGCCATCCAGTCCGACACCGGCAGTGCGCCCAGATCGCGCAGAAGATGGGCGCTGGCGCGAAAGCTGGCTGTGGGAAAGCCGATGGCCACGATGCTGTCCGAGGCATAGCCTGACGGCCCGATCTCGCCGGCCGAGGAACAGCCCGCGATGATGCAGTCGCCGGGCAGGCCGGCCTTCAGCGCATCGCCCAGAGGTGCAAGCTCGTCCCCCTTCGCGCCGAAGACCAGAACCAGGGCGGGCCGGGCTCCGCGCAGGCCGTCCAGCAGGATCGAGGCCGGGTTGGCCGCCCCGCGGCCGGCCTGCACGGCCACCGGCCCGGCGACGCCCTCCTTCGCAGCCGGGCCGGTATCCATCAGCCGGCCTCGAACAGCCTGACCGAATTCGCCAGAAGCACCGCCTGGGTGCGGCGGCGCGCGTTGATCTTGGACATGATCGCCGTGATGTGGGTCTTCACGGTCGCCTCGGCGATCGACAATTCGTAGCTGATTTCCTTGTTCGCCTTGCCCTGGCAGATCAACCGCAGGATCTTCATCTGCTGCGGTGTCAGCGTGGAAAAGCGGCGGGCCAGTTCGGCCCTGGCCGTGTCCTCGGCATCCGGTTCGCCGGGATGATAGCTGTCGGGGGTCACGTGTTCGCCGCCCCACATGCGGCGCAGGCTGTCCACCAGCGCCTCGCGGCTCAGCGACTTGCTGATATAGCCCTGTGCCCCCGCGGCCATCGCGGCCGCGATCATGGCATGTTCCAGATCGGCCGAGATCATCGTGATCGGCACGTCGGGAAGCTGCCGGCGCAGGGTGACGATGCCTTCCGAACCGCGCGCATCCGGCAGGTTCAGATCCAGGATCACGGCATCGGGCGCACCCTGCGCCTTGATCTGTTCCATGGCGGCGGCAAGGCTGCGCGCGGTGCGCACGTTTTTCAGGCCAAAGCTGATCTTCAGCGTCAGCGCCAGCGCGTCGCACATCAGCGGATGATCGTCCACGATCAGGATTTCGCGCACCTGATCCGCGCTTGGTCGTGGCGACGGCGATTGTCGCGCCTGCATGGCTGCGGCGGTCATCACATTTCCTCCCCGAGATCCCCCTTGTCGCGGCCCTCCCGAAGTCGCAACAATATGCCGCGATTGTAGAACTGCGGCGTGGTAAAGCAACCCTGATCTGCGACCAAGGTCTAGCATCGCCCGCCTTGCGAGCCCGCCCGGGCCATGACACCCTGACCGCAACCGGGAAGGATCGAGATGATGGACATCATCCGCAGGCAGATCGCCCGCGCGGCCCTGGCGCTTGTGCTGACGGTCGCGCCCGCCTTCGCGGCCGTGCCGGTCATCACCATCGGCGCGCTGGAAAACGGCACGGTCAACTGGGAATTGCAGACCATCATCGGCCGGGGTCTGGACCGCAAGAACGGCTTTTCGCTGAAGGTTCTGCCGCTGGCCGGCAATCCCGCGACGCAGATCGCCATGCAGGGCGGCCAGGTGGACAGCATCGTCTCGGACTGGCTGTGGGTGGCCCGGCAGCGCGCGGCCGGCGCCGATTTCACCTTCCTGCCCTATTCGACCGCCGTGGGCGGGCTGGTCGTGCCGAAGGACAGTCCGGCGCGGACGCCGGGCGATCTGGAGGGGCAGAAGATCGGCATCGCGGGTGGCCCGGTGGACAAGAGCTGGCTGATCCTGCGGGCCTGGAACCGGCAGCGGAACGGCGTCGATCTGGCCGATGCGACGCGACAGGTCTTCGGCGCCCCGCCGGTGATCCGCAACGCCGCCGAAACGGGTCAGGTCGCTGGCGCGGTCAATTTCTGGCACTATCTCGCCCGGATGAAGGCGGCGGGGATGCGCGAGATCATCAGCGTCAGCCAGGCCGCGACCGATCTGGGGCTGGACCCCGCCACCCCGCTTCTGGGCTATGTCCTGCGCGAGGACTGGATCGCGGCGCATCCCGATCTGGCGCGCGGCTTCGCGCGGGCCTCGCGGCAGGCCAAGGACCTGCTGGCGCGCGACGATGCCGCCTGGGAGGATCTGCGCCCGATCATGAATGCCGATTCCGAGGCCGAGTTCCGGGCCCTGCGCGACGGCTGGCGCGCGGGGATCCCGCCCGACCGGCCGGTCGATGCGGCGAATGCGCAGAAGATGTTTTCGGTCATGGCCGATCTGGGCGGCGAGGATCTGACCGGCGGCTTGACGCGGCTGCCCGAGGGGCTGTTCTGGTCCGGTGACTAGGCGGCCCCGATATCCATGGCAAGCCCCCGGCACGGTGCCCGGGCTTTTGTCGCTGACGGCGATGCTGGCGCTGTGGTTCGTGCTGGCCCTTCTGTCGGACAATCCGCGCGCCGTGCCGGGGCCGGGCGCGGTCTGGTCCGAACTGGTGGCGATCGCCGCGTCGGGCGAGCTGTGGTTTCATGCCGGAATGACGCTGTTCCGGGTGCTGGCCAGCTTCGTGCTGGCGATGGCGGTGGGGCTGGCCTTGGGTCTGTGGATGGGCCGGTCGCGCGCCGCCGACCATTGGCTGAATCCGGGCCTGGTGATCGCGCTGAACCTGCCTGCGCTGGTGGTGATCGTGCTGGCCTATATCTGGATCGGCCTGAACGAGGTCGCGGCCATCGTCGCCGTGGCGCTGAACAAGATCCCGGTCGTGACCGTGATGCTGCGCGAGGGCGCGCGCGCCCTGCGGCCCGATCTGGACGACATGGCCCAAGCCTTTCGCATGACGGCGCCGGCCCGGTTGCGCCATGTCGTGCTGCCGCAGCTGGCGCCGCATGTCGCGGCGGCGGCGCGGGCGGGAATTTCGCTGATCTGGAAGATCGTTCTGGTGGTCGAGCTTCTGGGCCGCTCGAACGGGGTCGGCTTCAAGATCTACCTGCTGTTTTCCAGCTTCGATGTGGCCGGCGTGCTGGCCTGGGCGCTGGCCTTCGTCGCGGTCATGCTGGCGATCGACCTGGCCGTGCTGCGCCCCTGGGAGGCGCGGGCAAACCGCTGGAGGCGCGATGCGGATTGAGCTGCGCGGCAAATCCTTTGCCGGGCGCGCGGTGCTGGGGCCGATCCGGCTGACCATCGGGCGCGGCCGGCGGGTCGCCGTCCTGGGGCCGTCGGGGATCGGCAAATCTACGCTGTTGCGGATCGTCGCGGGGCTGGATCGGGATTTCGACGGCCAAGCGGAAGGCGATGACCGGCTGGCGGTCGTGTTCCAGGAACCGACCCTGCTGCCCTGGCGGCGGGCGCTGGACAACATCACGATCGCCGCGGGCTGCGATGCGGCGGTCGGGCGCGACCTGATGGCGCAGGTCGGGCTGGCGGGGCGCGAGGATCAGTTTCCGCGCCAGATGTCGCTGGGCCAGCAGCGGCGGCTGGCGCTGGCACGCGCCTTTGCCGCCCGGCCCGATATCCTGCTGATGGACGAACCCTTCGCCAGCCTCGATCCCGAAACCGCGACGCGGATGATCCGGCTGGCCGCCGGCCTGCTGGATCGCAGCGGGGCGGGGCTCTTCCTGGTCACCCATGACGCCGGCGAACCGGCGCGGCTGGAGGCGCAGGTCTTTCGATTGTCGGGCCATCCTGCGGTCCTGCAGCGCGATCGGGACTGACCCGGTTGCGCCGGCATGAACGCGGCCGGCCGGCCTAGCCTGCCGCCTCGAAGGTCTGATTCCACAGGTTTCCGTCCACATCCTCGGCGCGGACGCTGATCGGCTGGCCGTTCGGCTGATAGGCGAAGCGGAAGACCGGATCCTCGCTGACCGAAATTCCGGCCTGCATGGAAAACAGCAGTTCGTCGCCCTGCCGCACCTCCAGCCTGTCGATGAACATCGCCGGAATGTTGAGCAGCGTCACCTGATCGCGTTGCAGGCCCGAAAACATCGGGTGCCGGATCATCAGCGTGCCGATCTGGCGGCCATCCTGCTGCGCCGTCTTCCAGCGCATCTGGCCCATCAGGGCCTCGACCGTGGCCATGTCCTTGCCCGCCGGCGCCGAGCAGCCGCCCGAGGCCTTGACGAAACGGCCGGCCATGACCTTGCCGCCCCCCGCCTGCGTTCCGATGGCGCGCACGTCGGAATAGGCGTTGACACGGACGCGAACCTCGAAATCCAGGGGCATCAGCGCCGGACCAAAGCTGTATTCGGCGGCGACGGGGGCGGGATTCTGGTCGATGACCAGGGTCAGGTCGGACAAGGGCGGGGCGTCGGCGGCCTGGGTCAGCCGGATCGGCACCAGCGCCGCGTCATTGGCGCGAACCGGTGCGTCCAGATCCAGTGCCGCCGGATCGATGGGCGGTTCCTCGGTCAGGCCGGCGACGGAATCGCGCAGATCGTCCCAGATCGCGGAGGGCTGCATCGGGTTGTCCTGCGCGAATGCGGGTGATGCCAGCAGAAGCGCGGCCGCAAGCCATGTCTTCATCACTTATCCTCCCTTTTTCATGCGTCGGTAGATCAGATCGGCAGTGTCCGAGGCCGCATCCTCTTCGGCCCGCGCCACCACCCGCGCACGCAGCGGCGATTTCGAACAGACCGGGTCGGTCGCCCGCGCATCGCCCGCCAATGCCATAGCTTGACACCGACAGCCGCCAAAATCCACGGTTTTCCGATCGCAGGACCGGCAGGGTTCGGACATCCATGCGGTGCCGCGAAAGGCGTTGAAACTGTCGGACATATGCCAGATGTCGGACAGGGCCCTATCCTTCACGTTCTCGAATTTCATCCAGGTGATGGACTGCGCGGCGTGGCAGGGCAGCACCGTGCCATCGGGCGCGACATTCAGGCCGGTGCTGCCCCAGCCGCCCATGCAGGCCTTTGGATAGATGGCGTGATGGTCGGCGGGCACGTAGTCGATGACCATGCGTCCGCGCAGCCGGATGCGGGCTTCGTTGACGATCCGGCGTGCCGCCGCCGCCTGATCGCCCGTGGGCATCAGCGCGGCGCGGTTCAGGTCGGCCCAGCCGTGGAACTGCACCGTGGCGACCTCGATCCGTCTTGCGCCCAGCGTTTCCGCAAGGTCGATCATGTCGGGCAGCCGGTCCATGTTCTGCCGATGCACGACGGCGTTGATCGTCAGCGGAAAGCCGATCTCCGTGACCCAGCCGGCGAACCCCATCTTCTTGTCCCACGACCCCGGATGGCCGCTGATGCGGTCGGCCATGTCCGGCCGGATGCCCTGCAGCGACAGCTGCACGTGATCGACGCCGGCGCGATCCAGTTCTTGCAGCCGGTCGCGCGTGATGCCGATGCCCGAGGTGATGAGGTTGACGTAAAGCCCCGCCTCGCGCGCGCTGGTCACGATCTGCGCCAGGTCGCGGCGCGCGCCGGGCTCGCCGCCCGAGACATGAACCTGCAACACGCCCAGATCGGCGGCCTCGCGGAACACCCTCGCCCAGTCCTCGGCCGGCAGTTCGGCCTGCGCGCGGGTCAGTTCGACCGGGTTGGAACAATAGGGGCAGGCGAGGGGACAGCGATGCGTGATCTCGGCCAGCATCGCCATCGGCAGGCCGGGGCGGACGGGGTTGCCGTCAAGGTCGCGCGGCTGGGCGTGGTCCTTCATGGCGCGTCCTTCACGAACACCATGCGGCGCTCGACGAGGCCGGTCAGGAAATCGCTCAGGTCGGCAGCGATCTGCCGGGCCGGGGCGTTGTATCGTTGCGCCAGCCGGGTTGCGATGGCGGCCATGGATCGCCGGCCGTCCAGTTCGGACAGGATGGCGTCGCCGACGGCGTCCAGCTGCATCGCGCGTTCGGGCGCCTGCAGCACGCGGATGCCGCGCACGCGGTCATGGGCCAGACGCACGCCGCGCGGCAGATAGGGTATCTGGTCGGGGGCGATCAGCGGATCCATCAGGCCATTCCCTCGCCGGGTTGCCAGGCGCCGGGGGGGATGTTGCCCTGGACATAGCCATGCCACAGCGCATCCAGCTGCGCCCACAGCACGTCGGTCTTGAAGATCAGCGCCGCCGCTGCCGCGTCCTGTCTTTCGCGCGTGTCGGCATGGCTCAGCACGTAATCCAGCCCGAAGGCCACGTCGTCGGGGGCCTCGCTCAGCCGCTTTCTGAAATAGGCAAGGCTGGTATCGTCGGCGAAATCGTAATGCGCCAGCAGCCCCTCGATCCGCTGGGCATGGATTTTCGGCGCGAACAGTTCGGTCAGGCTGGCAGCCACCGCATCGAGCAGCGGCATGTCACGGACGAAGCGGAGATAGGCATCGACGGCAAAGCGGGTGGCGGGCATGACGCCCGCGCCGCTGGCGACGTAATCCGGATCCAGCCCCACTGCGCGGGCCAGAGCCAGCCAGCGGCGGATGCCGCCGCCTTCGGCGACGCCGCCGTCGTGATCCTCGATCCGCTTGCGCCAGGCCCGGCGCAAATCGGGGTCGGTGACGCGGGACATGAAGGCCGCGTCCTTCATCGGGATGCGGGATTGATACATCCATCGGTTGATAACCCAGGCGCGCACCTCGTCCGGGGTGCAGTCGCCGCCGTGCAGTCGCGCGTGGAAGGGGTGGCGGTCGTGATAGCGTTCGGCGCCGATGGCGCGCAGCCGCGCCTCGAATTCGTCGCGGGATTGCGGGCCGTGGCCTAGATCCTTCACAGCGTGATCTCCATGCCGTCGCGGCCGATCTGCCAGCCTTGCCTGCGGGCCTGCGCGGCCTCGGCGCTGTCGGGATCGGTCAGCGGGTTCGAATTGTTCATGTGGACGAAGATGCGCCGCCCGACCGACACGTCGGCCAGCGCCGCGATGGAATCGCCAGCGGCCATATGGCCCATGCGGTGGCCGGTCTTCCGGCCAAGTCCCATGCGGATCATCTCGTCGTCCTGCCACAACGTGCCGTCGAACAGCAGCGCGTCCGCCCCCGCGATGCGGTCCTTCAGCCATTCCGGCATCGCCGCGCAGCCGGGAATATAGAGACCGCGCTTGCCGTTGGCGGCCAGTTCAACCCCCACCGTCGTCTCGCCCATCAGGCCGGTCTCGACGATATCGCCTTCCTGATACAGCGGCACCTTGCCGGGAACCGCGAAGAGGGTCGCGGTCAGGCCGGGCAGCAGGTCCGTCGGCCGGTCCAGCGTCACCTTGCGCCGCCGCACCAGATCGGCGCGCAGGGCGGTCAGCATCGGGTTGGCGGCCAGCGCGTCGTGAATGGCCTCGGTCGCGAACAGGTCGAAGGGCTGGCTTTCGCGCAGCGTCAGCAGGCCCGCCACATGGTCGATGTCGCCGTTGGTCAGCAGGACCGCGCGCATCGGCATGTCACGCGGCCCGGTCGGATGCAGCGCCGGGGTCGCGGCCATCTGCGTGCGGATATCGGGCGAGGCGTTCAGGATCGCCCAGTCACGGCCATCCGCGCTGACCGCGACCGAGCTTTGACTCAGCGACGGGATGCGTCCGGCGCGGGCCGCGCGGCAATTCGCGCAGCCGCAGTTCCATTGCGGCAGACCGCCGCCCGCCGCCGCACCCAGAACGATGATCCTCATGTCTCCACCGACGCAAAGACCCCGCCCGAGATCGTCGGACGGGGCCGTTCACCTTGCCTGTTTTCCAAGGCTCAGAACAGGACGGGCTCGTCCTCGGCCGGGGCATACATGTTGATCTCCATGCCGCAGGCAATCTCTTTCAGAATCGGTTTGGTCCAGGCCATGTGTCATCCTCCGTTCACATTCGCCGCTGTGGCGACTGTCTTTCATGTTAAAGCAGTCTGTGCGCCAAACAACCAGACCAAGGTCGCAATTCGCGCGGATATGATCGAAACCACCACCATCAGCGGGAAGATTCGGCAATGTTTTACCTGATCTTGACCGCCTGCCTTGCCGGTCCGTCCGGGAGCTGCGGGCCGATCTTGCTGCCGCAGGGCGATGCCGCGACGCGGCAGGAATGCACCGCGCAGGCGCGGCGAATCAGCGAGGCGTGGCTGTCCGGACGCAAGGGGCTGCGATCCGGCGGCACGGCCTGTGTCGCGACAGCGGATCTGCCCGCCCTGCCGCTGCGGCAGATCGCGCCGGGCATCCTGCTGTTTCAGGGCGATCCCGTGCAACTGGAGGATTCGCCCGACGGCAGGATCGCCAATCTGGCGGCGGTCATCGGCGATGCCTCGGTCGCGGTCATCGACAGCGGCGTGTCGCGCGCCCAGGGCCAGCAGCTTTACGCCGCCATCCGGCGGGTGACCGACCGGCCGATCAGCCATCTGATCGTGACGCACATGCATCCCGATCACGCAATGGGCAGCGCCGTATTTGCCGAGGCGGGGGCCGAGATCGTGGGCCATCGCGCCTTGCCGCGCGCGCTGGAGGCGCGGGCGCCCACCTATCTGGACAACATGGCGCGACTGTTCGGGCCGCAGGCGATGATCGGAACCGAGGTGCTGGCGCCGGATGTCGTCGTCGGCAATCGTCTGACCATCGACCTGGGCGGACGGGTGCTGCAACTGAACGCGGCGCAGACGGCCCATACCGACAACGATCTGTGGATCCGGGACCAGGCGACGGGCACGCTGTTCACCGGTGATCTGGTCTTTCGGGATCTGACGCCGATCGTTGACGGATCGGTGCTGGGCTGGCTGGACTGGCTGGCGCGCCCGCCGCGACCCGCGCCGCCGCTGATCGTGCCGGGCCATGGCGCGATCTCGGACGAGTGGACGGCCGCGGCAGGACCGCAGATCCGGTTCCTGAAGGCGCTGGTCGACCAGACCCGGCAGCGGATCGGCGAAGGCCAGCCGATGTCGCAGGCGGTGCCCCAGATCGGCAAGGCTCTTGCGCCGATGGCCGATGGGTGGAATTCCTTTGACATGTCGGTCGCCCGTGACGCGACCGCCGCCTACAAGGAGCTGGAATGGGAATAAGTCCCATTTGACAGGGGACGCGGCTGCGCCGATGCTGGCGAAAAGGATCAACATCCTGCGATTCATCCTAAAACGGGAGGGTAACTTGAGGAAAGTTCTGTATCTGACGGCCGCGATGGCGGCCCTGTCGGCGGGCGCCGCGCAGGCCCAGAAGGTGATCGAACCGGGCAGCGACGACCGCATCGACTGGCAGAGCCTTGAGGATTTCAAGGCCAGCTACGGCAATCTGGAAGGGCAATCCTTCACCATTCTCGGGCCGTGGCTGGGCGAGGATCAGACGCTGTTCACCTCGCTTCTGCCCTATTTCGAAGAGGCGACCGGGGCCAAGGCGAACTATTCCGGTTCGGACAGTTTCGAACAGCAGATCGTGATCGACAGCGATGCAGGCTCGCCGCCCGATATCGCGGTGTTTCCCCAGCCCGGTCTGGCCGCCGACATCGCCCGGAAAGGGAATCTGAAGCCCCTGGGCGAAGAAACCGCCCAATGGGTGCGCGACAATTATGCGGCCGGTGACAGCTGGGCCAAGCTGGGCACCTATGCCGGCGCCGACGGCACGCAGCAATTCTATGCCTTTCCGTTCAAGGCGGACGTGAAATCGCTGGTCTGGTATGTGCCCGAGAATTTCGAGGATGCCGGCTACGAAGTGCCCAAGACCTACGAGGATCTGAAGGCGCTGACCGAACAGATCGCCGCGGATGGCGAAACCCCCTGGTGCATCGGGCTGGGCTCGGGCGGGGCGACCGGCTGGCCCGCGACCGACTGGGTCGAGGATCTGATGCTGCGGATGAATCCGCCCGAGGTCTATGACGGCTGGGTGACCAACGAGATCCCGTTCAACGATCCCAAGGTGGTCAAGGCGATCGAGGAATTCGGCTGGTTCGCCAAGAACGACGATTATGTCGCGGGCGGCGCGGCCGCCGTGGCCTCGACCGATTTCCGCGACAGCCCCAAGGGTTTGTTCGACAGTCCGCCTTCGTGTTACATGCACAAGCAGGCCAGCTTCGTTCCCTCGTTCTTCCCCGAAGATGTCGAGGTCGGGCTGGATGCCGATTTCTTCTACTTCCCGGCGCCGGCCGATGGCAGCATGGGCCAGCCGGTCCTGGGCGGGGGCACGCTGTTCTCGGTCCTGACCGACAATCCCGCCGCGCGTGCCTTCATCGATTTTCTCAAGACCCCGGCCGCGCACGAAATCTGGATGGCCCAGAAAAGCTTCCTGACGCCATACAAGGGCGCCAATCCGGATGCCTACGCCAATGACGGGCAAAAGAAGATGGGCAAGATCCTGACCGACGCCACGACCTTTCGCTTTGACGGTTCGGACCTGATGCCCGGAGCCATCGGCGCGGGCGCCTTCTGGACCGGCATGGTCGATTTCGTCGGCGGCGCCTCGGCCCAGCAGGTCGCCGACCAGATCCAGCAGACCTGGTCCACGCTGAACTGACCGCAAGAACCGGCCGCGGCGGCCCGACCCGCCGCGGCCCAGCGAAAAGAGGAGCGAGGGGATGGAGCTTTTGTGGCTGGCCTCGGGCACGATCATCATCGGTGTCTTCGGCTGCGTGGCCTGGTTCTGGGGCTCGAACATGATCCTCGACGCGGTCTATCCGCCGCGCGGCGCGGCGGCGGGCCGCAACATCCGAAGGGCCGGGCAGATCCGGCCCTGGCTGTTTCTGGGGCCGGCGATCCTGTTCCTGTCGCTCTATCTGGTTTATCCGGTGCTCGACAGCCTGTGGCGGTCGCTGAACAATGCCAATGGCAGCCGTTTCGTGGGATTCAGCAACTACACCTGGCTGGCGGGCGACAGCAAGTTTCGCGAATCGATGCTGAACAATCTGCTGTGGCTTCTGGTGGTGCCGGCGCTTTCGACGCTGTTCGGGCTGATCGCGGCGCAACTGACCGACCGCATCAGATGGGGCAATATCGGCAAGTCGCTGATCTTCATGCCGATGGCGATCTCTTTCGTCGGTGCCGGGGTGATCTGGAAATTCATCTACGAATATCGCGGCCCCGACGAGGTGCAGATCGGCCTGCTGAACTGGATCGTGACGAAACTGGGCGGCGATCCGCAGATCTGGCTGACGCTGATCCCGTGGAACAATCTCCTGCTGATGATCGTGCTGGTCTGGATCCAGACCGGCTTTGCCATGGTGATCCTGTCCGCCGCCCTGCGCGGCATCCCCGAAGAAACGATCGAGGCCGCGATCCTGGACGGGGCCTCGCCCATGCAGGTGTTCATGAAGATCAAGGTGCCGCAGATCATGGGCACGATTGCCGTGGTCTGGACGACGATCACCATCGTCGTGCTGAAAGTCTTCGACATCGTCTTCGTGATGACCAACGGCCAATGGGGCACCCAGGTCCTGGCCAACCTGATGTATGACTGGACCTTTCGCGCGTCCGATTACGGACGCGGCTCGGCGGTGGCGATGATCCTGATGGTCCTGGTCACGCCGATCATGGTCTGGAACATCCGCAATGCCCGCAGGGAGGTGCGCTGATGGACGGGATGGCGGGCCGCAAGTCGTCGCTGGTCTGGGCGGTCAACATTTCCGCCCTGCTGCTGGTGATCCTGTGGACGATCCCGACGCTGGGGCTGTTCGTGTCGTCCTTTCGCGACCGCGACCAGATCGCCAGTTCCGGCTGGTGGCAGTCCTTCTCGGCCTCCGAACAGACGGGGTTCGTGCGAACCGGAACCGACAAGGACGCGGAGCAGCGGGACGGGCTCTACATCATCGAGGGCAATGTCCTGGAGGGCGGGCAATCGCTGGTCGCCTGGGGCACCGGCGCGCGCCAGCCGGCCGAGTTCCAGCCGGGCGAGACAACCCGGATCGAGGATGGCTGGGATCTGACCGTGAACGAGGACGGATCCTATCGGCTGACCTCGGCCCGGCCCTTCGACATGCGACGCGGCGAACGGATCTTCGTCACCACCGAGGCGCCGCCGAAATTCACCACCCGGAACTACAGCCGCGTCCTGCAGGCCGAAGGGCTGGGCCGCGCCTTCATGAACACGCTGACGGTGACGATTCCGGCCACCATCATCCCGATCCTGATCGCGGCCTTCGCCGCCTATGCGCTGGCCTGGATGGAATTTCCCGGCCGCGCGATCCTGACCGCCGCCGTGGTCGGCCTGCTGGTCGTGCCGCTGCAGGTGGCGCTGATCCCGCTGCTGCGGCTGCATAACGAGATCGGCATCGGCAAGGGCTATCTGGGCATCTGGCTGGCCCATACCGGATTCGGCCTGCCGCTGGCGATCTATCTGCTGCGAAACTACATGGTCGGCCTGCCGCGCGAGGTGATCGAAAGCGCCCGCGTCGATGGCGCGACCGAGTTCCAGATCTTCCGTCGCATCATCCTGCCGCTGTCCTTTCCGGCCCTTGCCTCTTTCGCGATCTTCCAGTTTCTGTGGGTCTGGAACGACCTGCTGGTGGCCACGGTCTTCCTTGGCAATACCAGGGAACAGCTTGTGATGACGGGCGTTTTGCGCGAATTGATGGGATCGAAGGGCGGCGAATGGGAAATTCTGGCGACATCGGCCTTCATCTCGATCGCGGTGCCGCTGGTCGTGTTCTTCGCGATGCAGAAATATCTGGTCCGCGGCCTTCTGGCCGGATCGGTGAAAGGTGGATGACTTGACGGAAAAGACGGCCGATTGGTGGAAGGGCGGGATCATCTATCAGATCTATCCGCGCAGTTTTCAGGACACGACCGGCGATGGAATCGGCGATCTTGCGGGGATCGCGCAAAGGTTGCCCTATGTCGCGTCGCTGGGCGTGGATGCGGTCTGGATCTCGCCCTTCTTCACCTCGCCGATGAAGGATTTCGGCTATGATGTCAGCGATTATCGCGGCATCGACCCGATCTTCGGCGGGATGGAGGATTTCGACTGGCTGATCGAGCGGGCGCATGAGCTGGGCCTGAAGGTGATGATCGACCTCGTGATGTCGCATACCTCGAACCGACATCCGTGGTTCAAGGAAAGCCGCGCCAGCCGCGACAATGCCAAGGCCGACTGGTATGTCTGGTCCGATCCCAAGCCCGACGGGACGCCGCCGAACAACTGGCTGTCGCTGTTCGGCGGCAGTGCCTGGCAATGGGAAGGCCGGCGCGAACAATACTACCTGCACAACTTCCTGTCGGCGCAACCGGATCTGAATTTCCACAACCCGGAGGTTCAGGACGCGCTGCTGGAGATGACGGCCTTCTGGCTGGACAAGGGCGTGGACGGCTTTCGTCTGGACACGATCAATTTCTATTTCCACGACCGGAAATTGCGCGACAACCCGCCGCTGGCGCCGGAGCTGCGCAAGGCCGATACCGCGCCGGCGGTGAACCCCTACAACCATCAAAGCCACCGGTACGACAAGTCGCAGCCCGAGAACCTGAAATTCCTCGAACGCTTTGCGGCGATGCTGAAACCGCATGGCGCCGTCGTCGTGGGCGAGATCGGCGACAGCGAGCGCGGGCTGGAGCTGCTGGAGGATTATACCGGCGTGCCCGGCCGGGTGCAGATGTCCTATGTGTTCGATTTCCTGTCGGGCGACGGCTTGCAGGCGGCGCGCGTGGTCGAGGTCTTTGACCGGCTGCACAGCATCGCGCCGAACGCATGGCCCTGCTGGGCGATGTCGAACCACGACGTGATGCGCCATATCAGCCGCTGGAGCCTGACCGATCAGGCCGCCAAGGCCTATTGCACGCTGCTGATGTGCCTGCGCGGCAGCGTCTGCCTGTATCAGGGCGAAGAGCTGGGCCTGCCCGAGGCCGAATTGCAGTTCGAGGATCTGCGCGATCCCTATGGGATCGAATTCTGGCCCGAATACAAGGGGCGCGACGGATCCCGGACGCCAATGGTCTGGGATATGGGCGTGAATGGCGGCTTCTCGACCAGCCAGCCCTGGCTGCCCGTGCCGCATGCCCATCTGCAACGCACCGTCGTCGCGCAAGAGGCCGATGCGCAATCGGTGCTGCATCATTATCGCTGGGCCATCGGCCTGCGCAACAAGCATTCGGCGCTGCGCCTGGGCAGCATGAGCGACATGAAGGCCGACGGCCCGATCCTGTCCTTCACCCGCGCCGACAGCGAACAGACCCTGCGGATCCGCGCCAATCTTTCGGAGGAAGAGGTCGGCGGGCTGGCGCCGTGGCAGGTCCAGGTCATCGAGGGCTGAACGGGGAGGAAACGCGGGATGGCCGATCTGAAACTGAAGGACATCGCCAAGTCCTATGGCGACGTGCAGGTTCTGCGCGATATCGACCTGGAGATCGCCTCGGGCGAGTTCATCGTCTTTGTCGGGCCTTCGGGCTGCGGCAAGTCCACGCTGCTGCGCATGATCGCGGGGCTGGAACGGATCACCGGCGGCGACCTGCAGATCGACGACCAGCGGATGAACGACATCCCGCCCAGCCAGCGCGGCATCGCGATGGTGTTTCAGTCCTATGCGCTTTATCCGCACATGACGGTTCGCGACAACATGGCCTTCGCGCTGCAGATCGCCGGCAAGTCCAGGGCCGAGATCCGCGAGGCGACCGACCGCGCCGGCCGGATGCTGCAACTGACGCCCTATCTGGACCGGCTGCCCAAGGCCCTGTCAGGCGGCCAGCGGCAGCGGGTGGCGATCGGCCGGGCCATCGTGCGCGACCCCAAGGTCTATCTGTTCGACGAGCCGCTGTCGAACCTGGACGCCGCGCTGCGGGTGGCGACGCGGATCGAGATCGCGCAGCTGAAGGCCTCGATGCCCGACCGGACGATGATCTATGTCACCCACGACCAGACCGAGGCGATGACGCTGGCCGACCGCATCGTGGTGCTGGCGGGCGGCGGCATCGCGCAGGTCGGCGCGCCGCTGGAATTGTATGAACGTCCGGTGAACGAATTCGTGGCCCAGTTCATCGGCAGCCCGGCGATGAACCTGCTGCCGGGCAAGGTGACGGCGGTCGGCGAGATGACCGGCGTGGCACTGGACGGCGGCGGCCAGGCGCAGGTGGCGATCCCCACGCGCCCCGGCGACGAGGGGATGGAGATCAATCTGGGCGTCCGCCCCGAGGACATGCGCGAGACCGACGGCACCGCCCTGTTCGAAGGCAAGGTCGATCTGACCGAGGCCCTGGGCGAGGTGACGCTGCTTTATTTCGGCACCCAGGGCGGTGCGGTGCCGATCATCGCCAAGCTGTCCGGCATTCATCCGGGGCTGAAGGGCAGCACGGTGCGGCTGACCGCCGATCCGCAGGCGCTGCATCTGTTTCACAAGGGCAATTCGCTTCTGTATCGCGACGGCACCGACCTGCCGCCCTATCAGCCGCGCACGGCCCGCGCCGCAGGCAGCATGGGCGGCGATCGCGGCGCGGCCGCCATGCCGGCAGATCGGAACGGACAGGACCGGAACGGGGGCAGGGACGGGGAGGATGGCGACCGGATCGAGGACGGGCTGATCAAGCCCGAGGGCCCGGTCCGCTGATTCTGCGACGAAAGTCGTAAATCTCCGATACCGCGATCTGCTATACTCGTCGCGATTGGGGGGAATCATGGCGCATCGCAGCCACGCGGATCTGGTGGCCGAGCAGTCGCAGTCGAAATCCGCGACCTCGGCGCTGGCGGCATCCTGGCGCCGCTCGCTGCTGAAGCATGGGCTGGATCCGGGCGATGCCCGCGGTCCTGAACGCCTGAGCCTGGCGGAATTGTCGGCCCGGCGACAGGCGATGGAGCATTTCCTGAAAGTCGCGGCACCGCAGCTGGACCAGCTCTACAACCTGGTCTGCCTGTCGGGCTGCAACGTGCTGCTGACCGATGCGGCGGGCGTGGTGCTGGATCAGCGCGTCAGCGATGGCGATGCGGCGCAATTCCGCGACTGGGGTCTGTGGCAGGGCATGGACTGGTCCGAGGCCGCGCAGGGCACCAACGGCATCGGCACCTGCCTGGCCGAGGCGCGGCAGGTCACCATCCATCGCGACGAACATTTCCGCACCCGCAATACCGGGATGTCCTGCATGGATGCGCCGATCTGGGGGCCGGACGGACGGCTGATGGCGGCCCTGGATGTCAGTTCCGCCCGCGCCGACCAGACCGAACGCTACAACCGCCTGATCGGTGCGCAGGTGGCCCAGACCGCGCGGGCGATCGAAGCGGTGTTCTTTCGCGCCTCGTTCCCGGATGCGCGGATCGTCGTCGCCTCGGGCGACGGAACCGAGGCGACGCTGCTTCTGGCGGTGGACAAGGACGACCTGGCCATCGGCGCGACCCGCGCCGCGCGGCGCGCCATGGGGCTGGAACGCGAAGGCGCCATCAAGCCGCGCCCCGCCGCCGATCTTCTGGGCCGCGAGGATGACATGCAGGGTTTCGACCGGGCCGAACGAGCCGCCGTGACGCGGGCCCTGGCGCGGGCCGAGGGCAACGTCTCGGCCGCCGCGCGCGCCCTGGGGATCGGACGGGCGACGATGTATCGGCGCATGGCGCGGCTGGGTCTGGCGGACAGATAGCCGGCGCCGAAGAACGTCATCGGCGTGGCCGGCGCGGCGCCGGGCCGGCCGCCGTCGATAAGATCCGACACCTGTCTCACCCGCGAGACAGGTTCACGCGATGGCGATCCCGCCTGCGTTGAATCGAATCCTCAGCATCCCAAACTGTGACCCAGGCCCGGTCAGGAAATGCCGGGACGAGAGGAGGATCAAGACAATGCCGAACGACCAGACGCACGAATTCAAGGGCGTGGGCGTGCTGCCCTTTGCCAAACGCTATGACAACTTCATCGGCGGCACCTGGGTGGCGCCGAAATCGGGCAAGTATTTCATGAACACGACGCCCATCACCGGAGGCGAGATCGGCGAGATCGCCCGATCCGGTGCCGAGGATGTCGAGGCCGCCCTGGACGCGGCCCACGCCGCCCGGGACAAGTGGGGCCAGACCTCGGTCGCCGAACGGTCCAACATCCTCAACAGGATCGCCGACCGGATCGAATCCAATCTGGAACTGCTGGCCACCGCCGAGACCTGGGACAATGGCAAGCCCATCCGCGAGACGATGGCCGCGGACCTGCCGCTGGCGGTCGATCACTTCCGCTACTTCGCGGGCGTCCTGCGCGCGCAGGAAGGCGGCATTTCCGAGATCGACCATGATACCGTCGCCTATCACTTCCACGAGCCGCTGGGCGTGGTGGGCCAGATCATTCCGTGGAACTTTCCGATCCTGATGGCCACCTGGAAGCTGGCCCCGGCGCTGGCGGCGGGCAATTGCGTGGTGCTGAAACCGGCCGAACAGACCCCGGCGGGGATCATGGTCCTGATGGATCTGATCGCCGATCTGCTGCCGCCGGGCGTGCTGAACGTCGTCAACGGCTTCGGTCTGGAAGCGGGCAAGCCCCTGGCCTCCAGCAACCGCATCGCCAAGATCGCCTTCACCGGCGAGACGACGACCGGCCGGCTGATCATGCAATACGCGTCCGAGAACCTGATTCCGGTGACGCTGGAACTGGGCGGCAAGTCGCCGAACGTCTTCTTCCAGGACGTGGCCCGCGAGGATGACGATTTCTTCGACAAGGCGATCGAGGGTTTCGTGATGTTCGCGCTGAACCAGGGCGAGGTCTGCACCTGCCCGTCGCGCGCGCTGATCCACGAATCGATCTATGACAGGTTCATGGACCGCGCCCTGGCCCGCGTGAAGGCGATCAAGCAGGGCGATCCGCGCGATTCCGAAACGATGGTCGGCGCGCAGGCCAGCAGCGAGCAGAAGGAAAAGATCCTGTCCTATTTCGACATCGGCCGCAAGGAAGGTGCCGAGGTGCTGACCGGCGGCAAGGCGGCCGATCTGGGAGGCGATCTGTCTAGCGGCTATTATATCGAGCCGACGGTGCTGAAGGGCAACAACAAGATGCGGGTCTTCCAGGAAGAGATCTTCGGCCCGGTCGTGTCCGTGACCACCTTCAAGGACGATGACGAGGCGCTGTCGATCGCCAACGACACCCTCTACGGGCTGGGCGCAGGCGTCTGGTCGCGCGAGGCCAATACCTGCTATCGCTTCGGCCGTGCGATCAAGGCGGGCCGGGTCTGGACCAATTGCTATCACGCCTATCCGGCGCACGCGGCCTTCGGCGGCTACAAGCAATCGGGTATCGGGCGCGAGAACCACCGGATGATGCTGGACCATTACCAGCAGACCAAGAACATGCTGGTCAGCTACAGCCCCAAGAAGCTGGGCTTCTTCTGATGCCAGGCGGGGCGGCCCTTCGGGGCCGTCCCCTCCCCGCAACCTGCGGGGGCCTTGCGGCGTTGGGACATCACGTCTCCTCCCTGCCGGATCGTCCCGATGCCCAAGGATACCGAAAGCCCCATCCTCGATGCCGAGGACGCCGCCACCGGCGCCGGCCTGATCTATGTCAACGACGACATGCCGGGGATCACCCGCATCCGCGCGGGCAGGGGTTTTTCCTACCGCGATGCCAGGGGCCGCACGATCCGCGACAAGGCCGAACGCAAGCGTCTGGCCGCGCTGGCCATCCCGCCGGCCTACGAGGATGTCTGGATCTGCCCCGACCCGCGCGGCCACATCCTTGCGACGGGGCGCGATGCGAAGGGGCGCAAGCAATACCGCTATCACCCCGATTTCCGCGAGGTGCGCGACAGTGCGAAATACGATCACATGCTGGAATTCGCGACCGCCTTGCCCCGGATCCGCCGCCAGGTGGACAAGGACATGGGCCGCCGTGGCCTGCCCGCCGAAAAGGTTCTGGCCACGATCGTCTGGCTGCTGGAAAACACCATGATCCGCGTCGGCAACAGCGGCTATGTCAAGGAGAACAGGTCCCACGGCCTGACCACCCTTCGCGACCGCCATGTGACCTTCGCCGGGTCCGAGGTGCGGTTCCGCTTCAAGGGAAAGGGCGGCAAGGAATGGGATCTGGATATCCGCAACGCCCGCGTGGCGAAAATCGTCCGCGCCGCCCAGGACGTTCCGGGCCAGCACCTGTTTCAGTATCTCGACGAGGACGGCCAGCGACGCGAGGTCAGTTCGACCGAGGTCAACGATTACCTGCGCGGCATTTCCGGGCGCGAGGTGACGGCCAAGGATTTCCGCACCTGGACCGGCACCGTGCTGGCCGCGCTGGCGCTGGCGGAATACGAGGCCGCCGACAGCGAGGCCGCCGCCCGGGCCAATGTCCGCGAGGCGATCGAGACCGTCGCCGCGACCCTGGGCAACACGCCCGCGATCTGCCGCAAATGCTATGTTCATCCGCAGATCATCGACGCCTATCTGTCGGGCGGGTTGAAGCTGGAACTGCGCGAGAAGATCGCGGACAATCTGAAAAAGCCGGATCTGCGACCCGAGGAAAAGCAGGTCCTGACATTCCTCAGGAGGAGGTTGAAATCATGAGCACCGTCACCGCGACACCGGAAGCCCTGCAACTGATCGAGGAAATCACGGCCGATCACGGGCCGGTCCTGTTCCACCAGTCGGGCGGATGCTGCGACGGGTCCAGCCCGATGTGTTACCCGCAGGACGACTTCAAGGTCAGCGAACGCGACGTGAAGATCGGCGAGATCGGCGGCGCGCCCTTCTATATCTCGGCCAGCCAGTACGAGACCTGGAAACATACCGATCTGACCATCGACGTGGTGCCCGGCCGGGGCGGCATGTTCAGCCTGGATAACGGGCGCGAAAAGCGGTTCCTGACCCGTTCGGACCTGTGCGCGACCTGACCCGCTGTCCCGCGATTGTGAAGCCGCGACCGATCGCCTATAAGCTGCGCGTCCCCCTGGAGGTTCGATCATGGCGCACAGCATCTTCATCGACGGCGAATCCGGCACGACGGGTCTGCAGATCCGCGACCGCCTGCTGGGCCGCGACGATATCGCGCTGATCCAGATCGACCCGGAACGCCGCAAGGATGCCGATGCCCGGCGCGAGGCCTTTGCCGCCGCCGACATCGCCATCCTCTGCCTGCCCGATGATGCCGCGCGCGAGGCGGTGGATCTGACCCGCGATCTGGACGTGCGGCTGATCGACGCCTCGACCGCGCATCGGGTCGATGAAAACTGGGTCTATGGCTTCGCGGAACTGGCCCAAGGTGTCCGCGACCAGATCGCGGGCGCGCGGCTGCTCAGCAATCCGGGCTGCTATTCGACCGGCGCCATCGCGATCATCGCGCCGCTGATCGCGGCCGGCCTGATCGACGAGGAAGAGGCCGTCGCCATCAACGCGGTCAGCGGCTATACCGGCGGCGGCAAGGCGCTGATCAGCGAATATCACGATGGCGGCGCGCCGGCGCATTTCGTCTATGGCCTTGCGCAGAACCACAAGCACATCCCCGAGATCATGGCCTATACCGGGCTTCTGGTGCAGCCGGTCTTTGCGCCTTCGGTCGGCAATTTCGCGCAAGGAATGGCGGTGCAGGTGCCGCTGCATCTGGATGAAAGCCGGACCCTTGCCGCCCTGCGCGAGGCCCTGTCCGACCATTATGCGGGCCAGCAATTCGTCGCGGTCGAAAGCCCGGAGGCGATCGGCGCGCGAATCGTTCCGACGGCGCTGAACGGCACCAACATGATGCGGATCAGCGTCCATGGCGACGATTCGCTGGGTTGCGCGACGCTGGTCGCGGTGCTGGACAATCTGGGCAAGGGCGCGTCCGGCGCGGCGGTGCAGAACATGAACCTGATGCTGGGCCTGCCGGAAGAGACCGGGCTATAGGCCGCAGGGCCCCGGCGCGGCGCAGCGGGACCCCTTGTCCTATCGGGCCTGATCCGACGATTGCGGCAGCGCGAAAGCCACCAGCTGATCCCCCACCTGGGGCTTGACGATCGAGTTTCCGCCCGCGGTGAAGACGACATATTCGCGGCCCTTGTAGTCATAGACCGCCGGAATGGACACGGCCGGGGCATCGACCTGCGCCTTCCACAGGACCTTGCCGGTCTTCGCATCCAGGGCCCGGACCCGCGCATCCATCGAGGCACCGATGAAGATCAGCCCCGATTTGGTCAGAACCGGGCCCCCAATGGTGGGTGAACCCCAGCTTTCGGGCATGTAGAAGCCCCATTTCTGCACCTGGCCGAAAGGTTCCTTCCACAGCGTTTCGCCGGTCTTCAGATCGACCGCCGACATCGTGCCATAGGGCGGTTTCCAGCAGGGCATGCCCAAGGGATTGAGGAAATTGGTCAGCCGGAACCCGTATGGCGCGCCGTTCTGGGGAAACAAGCCGCCCCCGGCCTCGCTGCCGCCCGAGGTCAGGCGGTCATATTCCTCGCGCGGGATCAGCTGATAGATCTGCACGATCTTCGAGCTGTTGACATAGTAGATGCCGGTCTCGGGATCGACCGTGCCGCCGCCCCACTGCATCCCGCCCGCCGTCGCCGGAAAGGTCAGTGTTCCCCGCAGCGAAGGCGGCGTATAGCGGCCCTCATAGCGCAGGTCGGCCGCCTTGGCCGAGCAGAAGCCGAACGAGGCCCAATCGGCCAGGCGGAACACGCCGCCCCAGTCATCAGCGGTCGCGGGTTCGGGCAGTCGCGTCATCGGCTGCGTCGGCGCGGCCTTCTCGCCCTCGACATCGCTGGCGGGGACGGGCATTTCCTCGATCGGATAGACCGGCTCGCCGGTCAGGCGGTTCAGGACGAAATAGAGGCCCATCTTGGTGGTGGCGACCAGCGCCGGAATCGTCTGGCCATCCTTCCGGATATCGACCAGCGTCGGGGCGGCGTTGATGTCGTAATCCCAGATGTCGTGATGGACCAGCTGGCGCGACCAGGCGACCCTGCCGGTCTCGACCTCCAGTGCGGTGATCGAGGTGGCTTGCGGAATCGGGTCCAGCCGGGTGCCGCCATAGAAATCCGGGCTGGGGCTGGACACGGGCAGATAGACCAGGCCGTTTTCCTCGTCCACCGACATGGCGGTCCAGACATTCGCGGTGCCGGTCAGTCCGTCATAATCCTGCGGGATCGACTGATAGGTCCATTTGCGCTTGCCGGTGCGCGCATCGACCGCGAACACCGATCCCAGAGGGTTCTCGGCATCGTACCAGTCCTTGCCGGCCCAGCCCATGATCAGCGTGTCGCCCGTCACCGTGGGCGGCTGCAACTGCGACAGCGGGAAATTGGCGTCGGGCTTGTTCCACTGGTTCACATCCAGGATCCCGGCATCGCCGAAATCCGGGCACAGCCTGCCGGTCTCGGCGTCCACGGCATGCAGGCGCGCATCCATCGTGCCGATATAGACCCGCTTGCTGCAGGGGCCGGTGCTGCCGTCGCTGGCCTGCCAATAGGCGACGCCGCGGTTCTTCAGCTCGGGCTGGGTCAGGGCCTTCAGTTCGGTCTGCGGATCATAGGTCCATTCGACCTTGCCCGTATCGGGCCGGACGGCCAGAATGCGATAGAAGGGCGTGCCGACATACAGCATGTCATTGGCCAGGATCGGGGTGGCCGACCAGACCGTGCCCGGAATATCGCCCGACCCGTCCGAGACGTCGCCCGTATGAAGCTCCCACGCCTTTTCAAGCTGGCCGACATTCTGGGGCGTGATCTGGGTCGAGCGGGCGTATTTCTGCGCCTTCAGATCGCCCTGAAAGGTGGGCCATTCGGTCTGTTGCGCCGCCGCCGGCAGGGCGAAGGCGGCCACAAGGGGAAGAATCGTCATCACGCGTGTCATCGGATCTACCTCGCGACCATGATGAAAACCGCCCAGCAGGCCATCAGCAGAACCATGCCAAGCACGATCAGCACGCTTTCAAGAAACCATGCCGCCAGCGCGGTCAGCGCCGCGCCGACCAGGATCATCACGGTCAGCGTCGTGCGCCAGGCGCCGGGGGCCATGCGGCCCACCGCGAAGGCGGTGATGGCCAGCACCAGCGATCCGCCCGTCACCAGCAATGCGCCGGGCGTTCCCCGGATGCCCGATTCGTGGCTGAAATAATCGACGAGGCCCACGACGACAGCCAGAACGGCCGGCAACGCCATCGCGGTCGCGACCAGTTCTTCGCGGGCGCTCTGCGGCGTCGCGGCATGAGAAACGGATGCTGACATGATGTCTCCTTTCCTGTCCGGGCCCGTCCGGTCGGCGCAAAGGCGCCGGCTGCCGGCGGGTCTGGAAAGGAAAGACCGGCAGAGACATGCCGGTTCCATCCCCGCCCGCGGCCGATACCGCAAACATCGCCCTGGATCACGGGGGCCTCAACCGGCGTCGCGGGTCGCGGGTCGCGGCCGCACGGGCCCGCGCGCAGGAACCTATTCCGCCGTCTCGGCATAGCTGTCCAGCGGCGGGCAGGTGCAGACCAGGTTGCGGTCGCCATAGGCGTTGTCCACCCGCCCGACCGGCGGCCAGTATTTGTCCACGCGGAACGAACCGGCCGGAAAGCAGCCCTGTTCCCGGCTATAGGGCCGGTCCCAATCGGCGACCAGATCCTCGACCGTGTGCGGGGCGCGGCGCAGCGGGCTGTCCTCGGCGCCGATGCGTCCCTCGGCGATCTCGGTGATCTCGTCCCGGATCGCCAGCATGGCGGTGATGAAGCGGTCGATCTCGGCCTTGGTTTCGGATTCCGTGGGTTCCACCATCAGCGTGCCGGCGACCGGCCAGCTCATCGTGGGGGCGTGAAAGCCGTTGTCGATCAGCCGCTTGGCGATATCGTCCACGGTCACGCCATGGTCGGCAAAGGGCCGCGTGTCCAGAATGCATTCATGCGCCACCCGGCCGCGATTGCCCATGAACAGGATCGGATAGGCGCCCGCCAGACGGCTGGCGATGTAATTGGCGTTCAGGATCGCCACCCGTGTCGCCTGGGTCAGCCCCTCGCCCCCCATCATCAGGCAATAGGCCCAGGAAATCAGCAGGATCGAGGCGCTGCCATAGGGCGCGGCCGCGACCGCTCCGCTGCCATCCTCGCGCGGGTCGCCCGGCAGATGCGGGGCCAGATGCGCCTTGACGCCGATCGGGCCCATGCCCGGCCCGCCGCCGCCATGCGGAATGGCGAAGGTCTTGTGCAGGTTCAGGTGGCTGACATCGCCGCCGATCTCGGCCGGCTTGACCAGCCCGACCAGCGCGTTCAGGTTGGCTCCGTCGATATAAACCTGCCCGCCATGATCATGGGTGATCCGGCAGACCTCGCGCACGGTATCCTCGAAGACGCCATGCGTGCTGGGATAGGTGATCATCACCGCCGCCAGCGCGGTCCCGGCCTTGGCCGCCTTGTCGGCGAAATCCTCCAGGTCGATATCGCCATTGGGGGCGGATTTCACCACCACGACCTTCATGCCGCACATCTGTGCGCTGGCCGGGTTGGTGCCATGGGCGCTGGCCGGGACAAGGCAGACATCGCGCTGATCGTCGCCGCGCGACCGGTGCCAGGCCTGGATCGTCAGCAGCCCCGCATATTCGCCCTGCGCACCGCTGTTGGGCTGCATCGAGAAGGCGTCATAGCCGGTGATCTCGCACAGCTTGTCGGTCAGATCGCCGATCGCCTCGGCATAGCCCGCCGCCTGATGGCGCGGCGCGAAGGGATGCAGGCGGCCGAATTCAGGCCATGTGATCGGCATCATCTCGGCCGCGGCGTTCAGCTTCATGGTGCAGGAACCCAGCGGGATCATCGCCCGGTCCAGCGCCAGATCGCGGTCCGACAATCGGCGCATGTAGCGCATCATCTCGGATTCGGCGCGGTTCATGTGAAAGACGGGATGGGTCAGGTAGTCGCTGTCGCGCAGCAGATCGTCGGGGATTGCGGGCCGGTCGGCAGGGGCGGCGGGATCGTCGATCCCGAAGGCATCCAGCAGCCGCGCGATCACGCCCGCATCGGTCGTCTCGTCGAGGCTGATTCCGACGCGGTCGCGGCCCACGCGGCGCAGATTGATGCCGCGCTGTTCGGCGGCGGCCAGGATTCCGGCCTGACCCACGCCGACCTTGACCGTGATCGTGTCGAAGAACGCCTCGGGCGCGACCTCGGCCCCGGCGGCGCGCAACGCATTGGCCAGCGTCGCCGCATTCAGATGCACCCGCTGCGCGATGGCCCGCAGCCCCACCGGCCCGTGGAACACCGCATAGAAACTGGCCATCACCGCCAGCAGGGCCTGCGCCGTGCAGACATTGCTGGTCGCCTTCTCGCGCCGGATATGCTGTTCGCGGGTCTGCAACGACAGGCGATAGGCCTGATTGCCGCCGGAATCGACGGAGACGCCCACGATCCGGCCCGGCATGGCGCGTTTCAGCGCGTCCCGGCAGGCCATGAAGGCCGCATGGGGGCCGCCATAGCCCATCGGCACCCCGAATCGCTGGGCGCTGCCCACGGCAATGTCGGCGCCCATGGCGCCGGGTTCGCGCAGCAGGCAGAGGGCCAGCAGATCGGTAGCCACGATGGCCAGCGCCCTGGTCTCGTGCAGCGCCGCGATCTCGGGCGTCAGGTCGCGGACATGGCCATGGGTGCCGGGATACTGGAAGATCGCGCCGAAGACCTGATCGGCCTTCAGATCGCCGACCCCGCCCTTGAGGATGCGGATGCCAAGGGGCGCGGCCCGCGTCTCGATCACGGCGATGGTCTGGGGATGCAGATCATCGGCCACGAAGAAGGCATCGGCGCCGGACTTGGCCTGCCGGCGCGCCATCGCCATCGCCTCGGCCGCCGCCGTCGCCTCGTCCAGCAGGCTGGCATTGGCGACGGGCAGCCCGGTGAGGTCGGCGACCATGGTCTGATAATTCAGCAGCGCCTCCAGCCGGCCCTGCGCGATTTCGGGCTGGTAGGGGGTATAGGCAGTGTACCAGGCCGGGTTTTCCAGGATGTTGCGCTGGATCGCGGGCGGCGTGACGGTGCCGTAATAACCCTGCCCGATCAGGCTGGTCATGACGCGATTCCCGGCCGCGACCTCCTGCATCCGGGCCAGCAGCGCGGCCTCGGACAGGGCGGGCCAGTCCAGCGGACGGTCCTGCCGGATCGCCTTGGGCACGGTCTGGTCGATCAGCGCATCCAGGCTGTCCGCACCGATTGCCGTCAGCATCTCGGCCATCTCGTCGGGCGAGGGACCGATGTGACGGCGATTGGCGAAATCGTCGGGGTTGTAGTCGGTCGGTGTCCAGCTGCTCATCCGCATCTCCGTCGTGCAGCACCCGCCGGGCCTGCCTTGGTCGTCAAATATCCTCGGGGGGTCCGGGGGGCGAAGCGCCCCCGGCCTTCGCCGGGCCGCAGGCCCGGCCTCGGCTCTCATCCGATCAGGTCGTGATAGGCGGCCTCGTCCATGAAGCCGTCCGTCGCATCCGGTTCCGCCGGCTTGATGCGGAAGAACCAGGCCGCCATCGGGTCGTCGTTCACACCGCCGGGGGTCTCGGCCAGGTCGGCATTGATCGCCGTGATCACGCCCGCGACCGGCGCGCTGATGTCAGAGGCGGCCTTGACCGATTCGATCACCACGATCTCCTCGCCCGCCTCGACCTTGCGGCCCGTTTCGGGCAATTCGATGAACACCACGTCGCCCAGCTGCTCGCTGGCGTGCCGGGTGATGCCGACGGTGATCTCGCCGTCCTGCTCGCGCAGCCATTCATGATCTTCGGTGTATTTCAGCATGGGGTTCCTCAGCGTTTGTAAGAGGGCGTGATGAAGGGCAGGGGGGTGACGACGACCGGCAGCCGCTTGCCGCGCAACGCGGCAAAAAGCACCGCGCCATCGGCGATGTCCGACGGGATTCGCGCCATCGCGACGGGGCCGCCGACCGAGGGGCCGAAGCCGCCCGACGAGACCGCGCCGATCGCCTCGCCGCCCTCGGATCCGGCAAAGACCGGCACGCCTTCGCGGATCGGGGCGCGGCCTTCGGGACGTAGGCCGCGCCGGGTGACGGCGGCGCCGTCGGCCAGCTGCGCCAGCACCGGATCCGCGCCCGGAAATCCGCCCGCCCGCGCCCCGCCCCTGCGGCGGACCTTGGGGATGGACCAGCCCAGCCCGGCCTCGGCGGGCAGCACATCCTTGTCCATGTCATGTCCGTAAAGCGGCATTCCCGCCTCCAGCCGCAGGCTGTCACGCGCGCCAAGGCCGATGGGCGCGACCCGGTCATCGGCCAGCAGGGCCTTGGCGAAGCGTTCCAGAACCGCCTCCGGGACCGAAATCTCGAACCCGTCCTCGCCGGTATAGCCCGAACGCGAGATCCACAGACCGGCCCCCTGCCAGTCCGCGGCCCGGCTGTCCATGAAGCGCATTCCCGTCGCGTCGGGGATCAGCGCGGACAGGACCGCCGCCGCCTCTGGGCCCTGCAGGGCCAGAAGCCCGCGATCCGTGACCGGCTGCACCGCGACACCGGCAAGGCCTTGAAGATGGGCGATGTCCTGATCGGCGCAGGCGGCATTGACGACCAGCAGATAGTGATCGCCGCGATTGGCGATCATCAGATCGTCCAGAATACCGCCAGCCGCATTGGTGAACAGGCCATAGCGCTGGCGTCCTTCCGGCAGTCCCAGAACATCGGCCGGGATCAGCTTTTCCAGCGCCAGCGCGGCGGTCTGGGGATTGCCGTCCAGCGGGCGCACCAGAACCTGTCCCATATGGCTGACATCGAACAGGCCGGCATGGGCGCGGCTGTGCAGATGTTCGGCCATCACGCCCATCGGGTATTGCACCGGCATCTCCCAGCCGGCGAAGGGCACCATCTTGCCGCCTTGGGCGACATGCAGATCGTAAAGCCCGGTCCGGCGCAGTTCCTGGCCCATCTGGCCCCCTCTTTCCTCGCCGGACAGCCGGCATCGTTTCGGCGGAAAACCCGCCCCGCGATGCCCCCTCTGTCCCTGCCCGCACCATCATGGCCGGGCGCCTGAGATCGTTATCCCTTCGGCGGGCCTTCCGGCCACTCTCCAGAGTTCTGACGGATGACGGTCCTTTGGCCTGAGAGTTCGCCGGGGCGGCTGCTCCTTCGGCACCGGCGCCGGGCCGGATTCTCCCGAAATCCTGTCCCGACAGCTATCCGCGCCCCGCGCCCGAGGCAAGCCCCTTGTCGCATGCGGTCGCGAAAGCGGCGCTTTCGGGCCGGCCGGACCGGGCGATTGACAGCATCGCCCGACCGCCCGACAAGATCGGTCATCCGCCGCCAGCCTCGAGGCCCGTCCTGTCGCGCAAGTTCTTCCAGATCGGTTTCAACAAATGCGGCACGACCTTCATCGCGCGTCTCTTCGCGATGAACGGCATTCCGACCGTGCATTGGGAGGAAAACGGACTGGCCGAGGATATCGCCTTCTCGAAGCTGTCGGGCCGGGCACCGCTGCAACCCTGGGCGCATGTGACGGCCTTCACCGACATGGAATCGGTGCGCTCGATCAACCTGCCCATCGTCGAGGCGTTCCGCGAATTCGCCTATCTGGACCGAAGCTTCCCGGGTTCGGTCTTCCTGCTGAACACGCGCCGGGTCGAGGACTGGATCATCAGCCGCTACCGGCATCGCGGCGGCCGCTATGCGCGCGCCTGCGCCCAGGCCCGCGGCGTCGGCCTGCCCGACCTGGCCGATCTGTGGCAGGCCGACTGGGACGCGCATCTGGCCGCCGTCCGCAGCCATTTCGCGGGCCGCCCGAAGCTGATCCAGATCGACATCGACAAGGCCGGTCCCGCCGATTACCGCGATGCGCTGGCGCCGTATTTCGACCTGCCGACCTGTCCGGACCTGCCGGGGCCGGGCCTGCGGCGCAAGCGGGCCGGCTATCTGCCGGCGCTGGACCGGATGCTGAACACCCCGCGCGCCGCCATCCCCGCCGCCGATCACGACCGCATCGCAGGCGGGCTTGCAGCCTTTGCCCGGCCGGCGCGGATACGGATGAAACCGGTGGGTTTCGCCGCCTGTTCCGGCCAGTTCGCCACCTTCGACGCGGCGACCGGCAAGGTCGCCGCGCGCGGTGGCGTGTCGCTGCCGATCCTGCCCGATGCCGGGCGGCGCTTTCACCTGGACCCGGCCTTTCCGCGCTGGATGAACGTCGCGGCGGCGGTGAACGACATCGCCGAGGTCGCGTCGCGGGGGCTTTACTACATCGACATGCAGCCAGCCTGCCGCGCCGGTGCCGGGGACGGTGCGCGGATCGGCCGCCCGATCCTGGCCCCCAGTCGCCGTGCCGGGGCCGAGAACGTGTTCCTGTGGCCCGCGCCGCGCGCGCATTGGCCGGGCAACGATGCCTTTCTGGGCAATCCCGACCGCGCCGATCCGCCCTTTCCGGACAAGCGGGACCGCGCCATCTGGCGCGGGGCGCTGTCGGACGATGCCGCAGAGGACGGTGCCCCGCCCGGGGCAGACCGTCTGGGCTTTGTCGCCGCCCATGCCGGATCGACCGATGTCGATGCCGCCTTCCTGCCCGGGGACCGCGCCGCGCTGGACCGGCGCGGGCATGGCGGCCTGGCCACCGGGCGCGCGGACGAGGCGTTTCTGCTGTCGCACCGCTATCTGATCTGCCTGGGCGGTGTGGCGGGACTTCGGGATTTCGCGGCCCTGGCCAATACCCGGTCCGTGGTGCTGAAAGAGGAAGACGACTGGCAAGGCTTTCATTCCGGCCTGTTCCAGCCCTGGCGGCACTATGTCCCGCTGGCGCAAGGCTGCGGCGATCTGGCGGAAAGACTGGCCTGGGCACGGGCCAACCCGGCGGAATGTGGGCGCATCTCGGAACGGGCGCGGGCAATCTGCGCGGCGCTGGCCGATCCGGACCTGCGCCGCCGGCACCTGACGCGGGTCTTGCAGGATTACCGCGCCGCGACCGGGCAGTGATCGTCAGCTTCTGGGAAAGACGAAGACCCGGTCGCGGCGCAGCATCAGCCACATGGGCGTGCCTTCGGGCGGCAGGAACACCCCCGGCACGGTCGCGATCAGCGCGATGCCGCCCTGGTCGGTCCGGAATTCGACCAGCGATTCCCGGCCCAGATAACGGGCGCGGGTCACACGGGCGCGGGCGGCGGTGCCGTTCTCGATCGTGGGCGCGGGGCCCTGGCCGGCCCGGTCGAAATCGATCTTCAGATGCTGCGGGCGGATCACGATGTCCACCTCGCTGCCGTCGGGAACGCCCGGCGTCAGGAATTGCCCGAAGGGCGTGTCGGTCAGCGCGCCCTGGACACGGCCGGTCAGGACATTGATATCGCTGAAGAATGCGGCAGCCTGGCGGTCAACCGGCGCATTGTAGAGATTATAGGGCGCGCCGTGCTGCATGATCCGGCCGTGGCGCATCAGCAGGATCTGGTCCGCCATCCGCATCGCCTCTTCCGGTTCGTGCGTGACCAGCAGGACGGCGGCGCCTTCCTCTTTCAGCAGCGACAGGGTCTCGTCGCGGATGCCGTCGCGCAAACGCTCGTCAAGGCCGCTGAAGGGCTCGTCCATCAGCAGCACGCGCGGTCGCGGGGCCAGCGCGCGGGCCAGGGCGACGCGCTGCTGTTCGCCCCCGGACAATTCGTGCGGATAGCTGTCGATATGATTGTCCATCTCCACGCGTTCCAGCAGTTCCAGCACGCGGCCGCGGTTGGCGGCAAAGCGGCCCTTCAGCCCGAAGGCCACGTTCTCGCTGACCGGCAGATGCGGGAACAGCGCGAAGTCCTGAAACATCAGCCCGATGGCGCGGCGCTCGGGCGGGATGCGGAAATGCGTGTCGCAGACCAGCCCGCCATCGACGAAGATGCATCCGCTGTCCTGCATGTCCACGCCCGCGACGATCCGCAGCGTCGTGGATTTGCCGCATCCCGACGGTCCCAGCAGGCAGGCGACCTCGCCGGCGCCGATTGTGAAGGATACCTCATCCACGACGCGCTGCCCGTCGAAGGCACGGACGAGGTTCTGAACCTCGAGTCGGGGCGGAATGGTCACGGGACTGGCCGATTCTTTTGGTCAGGTTTCGCCTGCCCTAGCAGGGGCAGGTGAAACCCGCAAGTTCGGCTCAGATCGTCACGTTCAGGGCGCCGCCGTCCAGCAGGACGTTCTGACCGACGATAAAGCGGGCCTGCTGGCTGCACAGGAAGGCGCAGGTGGCGCCGAAATCGTCGGCGCGGCCATAGGTGCCGGTCGGGATCGCGGATTGGCGCTGTTTGCGGGCCTCGTCGATGCTGATGCCCTGCCGTTCCGAAACACCCTTGTCCAGGCTGTCGGCGCGGTCGGTGGCGTGGATGCCGGGCAGGATGTTGTTGACACAGACGCCGTGGCCGGCCACCTGCCGCGACATGCCGGCGACGAAACCGGTCAGCCCCGCGCGCGCCGTGTTCGACAGGCCCAGCGCCGGGATCGGCGAGCGGACCGATTGCGAGGTGATGTTGACCACCCGGCCCCAGCCGCGCCGCATCATGCCCGGAACAAGCGCATGCATCAGCGCGATGCCGGTCATCATGTTCGCGTCGATGGCCCGGATGAAATCGTCGCGGTCCCAGTCGGTCCAGTTGCCCGGAGGCGGCCCCCCGGCATTGGTCACGAGGATGTCGGTCTCGCCCGCCGCCTCCAGCACCCTGGCGCGGCCCTCTTCGGTCGTGATGTCGGCGGCGACCGGGATGACGGAAACGCCGTATTTCTCGGCAATGTCACGGGCGGTCTGGGTGATCTGCGCCTCGGTCCGGCTGTTGATGACCAGATCGACCCCGGCCTCGGCCAGCGCCTCGGCGCAGCCGCGGCCCAACCCTCTGGAGGCGGCGCAGACCAGCCCCCGCTTGCCCTTGATGCCCAGATCCATCGCGTCCTCCTGTGGCGGTTTCGCGCCGCAGCAAACGCGGCCGGCGCGGGATTGTCAAATCTCGGGCAGGCGGCTTCGCCCGTTGGCGCCTGCGGGGCGGAACAGGATCGTCCGGCCGGGATGAAGCGCCGGCCCTAGCGTCTTTCGGCGGCGTCGCGGATGGCGCGGATGTTGTCGCCGTAGATCTGCGGGCGATCGACCGATCCGCCCTTGAACACCGCCGATCCGGCAACCAGCACATCCGCGCCCGCCTTGGCGACCAGCGGAGCGGTTCCGGGGTCCACGCCGCCATCGACCTGAATGCGGATGGGCCGGTCGCCGATCATGCCGCGCAGGCGGGCGATCTTGTCTAGCTGACCGTGAATGAACTTCTGCCCGCCGAAGCCCGGATTGACCGTCATGATCAGCACCATGTCGCACAGATCCAGCAGATATTCCACGGCTTCCAATGCTGTCCCGGGATTGAGCGCGATGCCCGCCTTCCTGCCGGTGGCACGGATCGCCTGAAGCGTGCGGTGCGGATGCGGACCGGCCTCGACATGGGCGGTGATCGAGTCGGCGCCCGCTTCGGCATAGGCCTCGATGAAGGGATCGACCGGCGCGATCATCAGGTGGACATCCATGAAGGTCGTCACATGCGGTCGGAACGCCCTGACAGCCGGCGGGCCGAAGGTCAGGTTCGGCACGAAATGACCGTCCATGACATCGACATGAACCCAATCGGCACCCTGGTCCTCGATCGCCCGGATTTCGGCCCCGAAATCGGCGAAGTCGGCGGACAGGATCGATGGCGCGATCCGGATCTTGCGTTCGAAACTCATGGCGAGCCTTCCTGACATCACGTTGCCGTCTGCTGCCCGGTTGCGCGCTTGCCGTCAAGTCCGGCGCTGCGGCGCAGCCGCGAAGGCCCCTGGCCGGAACCGGCGCGGCCTGATGGCCGGCCCGATGATTTCAGCCTGGGTCGCGGAAGGGCCGGTGCCTGTGTCAGCTTGCCTCGCGAAGGGCATCGATCTCGCTGGCCAGGGCCGAGGCGCCGCCCTCGAAGATCAGCCGCGTGCCATCTTCGCCCGCTTCGGCTTCGACGATGCGGGCATAGACGCCGACCGGATCCTCGCGGATCACCTCGCCCTCGCGCAGGCTTTCGGTGATGAAGGAATATTGTCCATCGGGCAGTTTCGCACCCAGATCGTCCCGGCCGAACCAGTCGATCTGCCCGCTGCCCGGGCCGATCTCTTCCCGGCTGATCACCTGCCCGCTGCCGTTCAGCGTCACCAGCGTGACGCTGTCGGCTGCCGGATCCGGCGACAGATCCAGCGTCAGCGCCTTGTCGCCGAACTTGACCGCCGAGGTCGTGCGCGCCTCCTTGCCGATCATCTCGGCCATCTGGCCAAGACCACCGCCGCCGCCCATCTGCGCGACCATCTGCGCCAGCAGCTTGTTCGTCTGCGCCTGCTGCTCGACCCCCGAAAAGGTCGCAAGCTGCACCGCGAATTCGGTTCCCTCCATCGGGTTCAGCGGGTTCTGATTCTTCAATTGCGACGTCAGCATCTTCAGGAAAGTGTCGAAATCAGTGCCCGAACCCGGCGCGGCGGTGGCGCCAGCGGCGCCTTGTGCCGTGGTTCCGGCAGTGTTGGAAATGGCCGAAATCATGATCTCTCCCTCTACAATCTGATGTCGAGCCGGCCAAGGCCGGACATCCATGGCCCGGCCGACGTGGCGATGGCCGTCTGCATCACCAGGCCCGTCGGCCCGTCGCCGAAATCCGGCAGATTCTGCCCTGCCGGGTTCCGGTCCTGTTCGCCGCTGCCGCGATGATCGAATTCCAGAGTCGCATCCTCGACGCCGACATCGATGAACTGCTCGATCAGCATCGTTGCATTGCGACGCAGCATGTCCATCACCTCGGGCCGTTCCGCCCAGATCACGACATGCGGCGCATGGTCGCGACCGCTCAGTGTCATGCGGACCCGGCCCAATTCTTCCGGAGACAGGGCGATCTCGATGCGATCATCGCGCTGCCGGACGACCGCGTCCGCGATCTGCCTGATCGCCGCGCCGGGATCGTGGCGCGGCAGTTGCGGTTTCTGGCCCGGGGCGTCGCTGAAATCGATGGAAATCAGACCCGGATCGGACAGCCGCAGCATCGCCGGATCGGTGGAAAAGGGCCCCGGCACCGCGGCCCGGTCCTGCGCCAGAGGCGATGCGGCCTGCCCATTGCCCCCGGACCCGTCGGCCGAAAGCCCGGACCCGTCGGCCGAAAGCCTGGTCTCGGCGATGCGCCCCTCGGTCCCGCGAGCCGTCTCGCCCTGGCGATTCGCGCCATCACCTTCCGATTCCGTCTGGATCTCATCCGTTCGATCGCCGCCGCCAGTCAATTCCGAATCGGCGCGCGGTATCGTAGCCGATGCCGCCGAGGGGGGCTGTGTGTTCCCGCTCCTCGGCCGATCGGGCCCGAATTCCGGCAGGGCCTCGTCCGGAATGTCAGCCGTGATCATCGCCTCGCCGTTCGTCCCCACGCGGTCATCGCTCACGATGTTCTGCACAATCGGCGCGGTTCCGGAAATGGCGGTTTCCGCCGCGGCCCGATCCTGCGGCCGGGCGGCGGGCGCGATTTCCGACGTGATGCCCGACCAGGCCTCGATCATGCGTTGCAAGACATCGGCCTGGGTCTGGGCCACGTCGCCATCGGTCGCTTCGTCGCCGTCCTCTGCATCGGATTCCGCGGCTTCGGCCGCGATTTCGGGCGATTCGGCGGCCTCTGCGCCAGGGGCCGGCTCGATCTCTCCGGTTTCATCGACGTTGTCGGCGAAAACCTGCCCGGCTGCCGGATCCGGTGCCGGCCGGATCGGCCGCGATGGTGTGCCCGACTCGTCGGGAAGGGACAAACTGGTGACGTCCATGATCTTCACCTCGATTTTTTTCACTCATAATCGAGAAGCGTTACCAATTATTTTACCCGTGACCCCTAGCCTGACGAAATCTGAAAATATCGGAGTTTTTCTGAAAATGCAGGTTGAGATGATCGGCGGTCCCAGCGGCCTGCCACGCCCCGCGGCCACATCGGCGGACAGGCTGGAACAGGCTTTTCTGGAGGAAATGCTGAAATATTACGGGCCGTCGTCGGGCCAGGGCGATTTCGGTGGCGGGATCGGTGAGGAGCAGTTCGGCAGTTTTCTCAGCCGCGAATGGGCGGGATTGATGGCGGAGCGCCTGGATCTGGGATTCGGCGCGATGCTGAACGAGGGACAGGCATGAAATCGCGGTTTCTCAGGAAATTGACCGATCTGAAATCGGCCGTGATCGCGGCCGATCCCGTTGCCGCGACAGCCTGTCTCGAGGATCTGGCCCATATGGCGCGGCGCGGCCTCGGCGTGGAAGAACGCGCGCAGGCGGAAACAAGCCTGTCGGAGATCCGCGATCTGGCACAGGCGTCCGAACGCGGTGCGCGCCAGGCGATCGAGCAGATTCGCGCCATCGTCGAGGCCGCGCGATCTCTCCAGACCTATGACAGTGCGGGGCGCCGTCACGCGACATCGACGACGGCCCCGGCGCCGCATCGCTTTTAGATAAAATGCGCCGCGAAGAGGCTTTGAGATAACGGGGCCGGTTCACTAGTTGTAAACCGCAGGCCGATATGAAGGTGGCCGTGCCGCGAACGGTGCGGGGCGAAGATGCCCGACGGGTCAGAAGGCCAGAACCCTACGCAATCGCGGGCGCAAAGCGCCCCAATTCAAGGAGGACAACATGTCCAGCATTCTGACCAACCAGGGCGCCATCGTTGCGCTGCAGACGCTCAAGAGCATCAATTCCGGTCTGAACAAGGCCCAGTCGGAAATCTCGACCGGCAAGGCCATCGGCAGCGCCAAGGACGATGCCGCGATCTGGGCGATCTCGAAAACGATGGAAGCCGATGTCAGCGCTTTCAAGGCGGTTTCGACCAGCCTGAATACGGCAACAGCCACGGTCGAGACCGCCCGCAGTGCGGCGGAGCAGATCACCGAGAAGCTGAAGGGGATCAAGGACAAGGTCGTGACGGCCCAGTCGGCCTCCTCCAGCGACCGCGTCAAGCTGCAGAACGACATCGAGTTGATGAGCAAGCAGATCGAATCGATCGTCAACGCGGCCCAGTTCAACGGCGTCAACCTGATCGATGGCACCAGCACCGCCACCTACGACATGGTATCGTCGCTGGATCGTGTGGGCTCGACCGTCAACGTGTCGAAGATCCAGGTGGATCGCCAGGATCTTTCGATGGCCGGCGCGGTTGCCGCGACCTTCGGCGGAACAGCGGTCACCGATACCTCTATCATCAACAATGGCGGGACCGCGGCCGGAACTGCCGACACTGTCGGCGGTGGCAGTGTCCAGACCATCAAGATCGCCTCGGTCGGCTCGGGCTACAGCTATCGGCTGACGCTCGATGACAGTGCAAACCAAAACGTCCTGGGCTCACGGACCTTCGACTATGTCGCGAAGCCCAGCGACAGCACCAGCGACATTGCCAACGCGCTGGGCCAGGCTCTGCAGAATAATCTGATGGCCAACGGGATCACCCAATACAGCGTGACCCGGGTCGGCGACGAAATCCGCCTGACCAACAACCTTGCTGCCGGCGTCGGCAACGATATCGACGTGACCGCGGTGACCGCGACGGGCGGCACGCCCGCCTCGGGCGGGGGCATGGCCGATCTGGCAGGCTTCGACGTGACCAGCGATGCCGGCGCCGCCGACGCGCTGACCAAGGTCGAAGGTCTGCTCAGCACCGCGATCGACGCGGCTGCGGCTCTGGGTTCGGCGCAGAACCGGATCGAAACCCAGAACGACTTCGTCGGAACGCTGACCGATCTGATGAAGACCGGCATCGGTTCGCTTGTCGATGCCGACATGGAAGAGGCATCGGCTCGGCTGCAGGCACTGCAAACCCAACAGCAGCTTGGCATCCAGGCATTGTCGATCGCCAATCAGGCGCCCTCGTCGATCCTGGCCCTGTTCCGCTGATCCGGGCTTGATCCGCTTCCGGGGCGCCCGCGGGCGCCCCGGCCCCACACCACCCAGCCATACCGGGATCCAAGACATTGAATGCGTTGACTTCACAGTCCGAATACGGTTACGGCGCGCCCAACCTGCGCCCGGCCCGAGAACTCGAATACGACGCCTTTTCACGGGTGACGCGCATGATGCGCCAATCCCAGGCACCAGGATGCGAGACGGGCATGATCGCAGCCATTCACAAGAACAAGGAATTGTGGATGATACTGGCTGCGGACCTGGCCGACCCGGGCAACGGCCTGCCCGACGCTTTGAAGGCGCAGCTTCTGTCGCTTGCGCGGTTTTCGTTGCGTCACTCCGATCGCGTTCTCGCCGGCAACGCGACAAGCGCGGTGCTGATCGACGTCAATATCTCGATCATGAAGGGCCTGCGCGGCGAGGTAAGGGCATGAGCGGCCTTGTCCTCAAGCTGGGCCCCGGTGAGCGTGTGCTGATCAACGGCGCCGTCATCGAGAATGGCGAGAAGCGGTCGAAGATCTCGATCAAGACGCCGAACGTGAACGTGTTGCGGTTGAAGGATGCGATTCATCCCGACAATGCCAGGACACCTGTGTCGCGCGCCTGCTATATCGCGCAGCTGATGCTGTCCGGCGATGCCGCGCCGGAGGAGGGGCGGCGGCAATTGCTGGTCTCGATCGAGGCGCTGAGCCAGGTGTTCGATGATCGTGACAGCCGCCTTGTTCTTGCCGAGGCGACCGACCATGCGCTGGCCGGCGCGCCCTATCCGGCGATGCGAAAGCTGCGCGAGTTGTTGCCGCGAGAAGCGCGGCTTTTCGCGGCGCGCCCGAATTGAGGTCCCGATGACAAACGCTGCGATCAATCTGGGCATCGGCGGCATCGCGGGATGGCGCATCCTGCAACGCACCGAGGCGAGTCAGGTGCAGGCGATCGCGCAGGATCCGGTCGTTCAGCGCTCGACGGCGTATTTTCGCGAGAATACTGCTTCGGGCATCACGGCCGAGGATCTGGTCGGCAATTACCGGCTGCTCAGCGTCGCGCTGGGCGCCTTTGGTCTGGAAGACGATTTGCCGAACAAGGCCTTTCTCCGCAAGATTCTGGAATCCGATGTCGGCGACCAGACATCGCTGGTCAATCGTCTCAGCGACAAGCGCTATCTTCGGCTGGCCCAGGCGATGGGGATGGAGGAAGGAGGGAACGCTTCCGCCAATCTGGGCGAACGCATATCCGAAGCCTATCTCGAACGCGAATTCGAACGTCGCGTGGGCGAAGGTGACGAATCGCTGCGCCTGGCGCTGAATGCGCGGCGCGAACTGGAATCCATGAGGGAACGCACATCCTCCAACAACACCTTGTGGTATGAAGTCCTGGGCAACCCGCCATTGCGCGAAGTATTCGAAAAGGCGTTCGGTTTCGGCAGCGATTACGGAAAGCTCTCGGTCGATCGACAGCTGGAGGAATTCACCAAGGCTTCAGAACGCTATCTTGGAAGCGCGGATTTCAAGGATATTGCCAGCGATGCCGGGATCGATCGCTTGGTCACATCCTACCTGGCGCGCTCGCAGATCACCACGACCTTTGCCCAGAACCGCTACAGCACCGCGCTGACGCTTCTGACATCCTGACGCCGGATTCGCCCCTTCGAAACGCGCCGCTCTTCGGCGCATTTCGCCGGTTCTTGCGAACTTGCATCGCCAAAGGCTCTGCTCTGGTCTACACGGACGCTCGGTGCGCGACAGCCCTTGGCGTCTGCAAGCCTGTCTCGCCGGCGACCGAGGCCGCCACGCGCCCTTGCACATGAGACGCGCTTGGCTATAACCCCGGACGATTTGCGCCGATCCCAGACAGCCCGGAGGCTTGCATGCCGAAAAGAACCGATATCAAGTCGATCCTGATCATCGGGGCCGGGCCCATCGTCATTGGTCAGGCCTGCGAATTCGACTATTCCGGCGCCCAGGCCTGCAAGGCGCTGCGCGAGGAAGGTTATCGCGTGATCCTGGTCAACTCCAATCCCGCCACGATCATGACCGATCCGGAAATGGCCGATGCGACCTATATCGAACCGATCACGCCGGCCGTGGTCGAAAAGATCATCGCCAAGGAACGGCCCGATGCGCTGCTGCCGACGATGGGCGGGCAGACCGGGCTGAACACCGCGCTGGCGCTGGCCGATAGCGGCGCGTTGAACCGCTACGGGGTCGAACTGATCGGCGCGCAGCGTTCGGCCATCGAAATGGCCGAGGACCGCAAGCTGTTCCGCGAGGCGATGGACCGGATCGGGCTGGAAAATCCGCGTGCCACGATCATCGCCGCCCCGAAACTGGCAAATGGCAGATACGACATCGCCGCCGGCGTCGCCCAGGCGGTCGAGGCGCTGGCGGATATCGGCCTGCCCGCGATCATCCGCCCGGCCTATACGCTGGGCGGCACGGGCGGCGGCGTGGCCTATAACCGCGACGATTATGAAGGCATCGTGCGCGCGGGGCTTGACGCCTCGCCCGTGGCACAGGTGCTGATCGACGAAAGCCTTCTGGGCTGGAAGGAATACGAGATGGAGGTGGTGCGCGACCGCGCCGACAATGCCATCATCGTCTGTTCGATCGAAAACGTCGATCCGATGGGTGTCCATACCGGCGATTCGATCACGGTGGCGCCCGCGCTGACGCTGACCGACCGCGAATATCAGCGGATGCGCAACGGTTCGATCGCGGTCCTGCGCGAGATCGGGGTCGAGACCGGCGGATCGAACGTGCAATGGGCGATCAACCCCGAGGATGGCCGGATGGTGGTGATCGAGATGAACCCGCGTGTGTCGCGGTCCTCGGCGCTGGCTTCGAAGGCGACCGGGTTTCCCATCGCCAAGATCGCCGCGAAACTGGCCGTCGGCTATACGCTGGACGAACTGGACAACGACATCACCAAGGTCACGCCGGCCTCGTTCGAGCCGAGCATCGACTATGTCGTGACCAAGATCCCGCGCTTCGCCTTCGAGAAGTTCCCGGGCGCCAAGCCCGACCTGACCACCGCGATGAAATCCGTGGGCGAGGTCATGGCCATCGGGCGCAGCTTTCACGAATCGCTGCAAAAGGCCTTGGCCAGCATGGAAAACGGCCTGACCGGCCTTGACGACATCGCCATCGAGGGCGCCGCCGAACAGGGCAGGCCGGCCGTCATCGCCGCATTGTCAAGACAGACGCCGGACCGCATCCGCATCATCGCCGAGGCGATGCGTTTCGGCCTGGGCGACGACGACATCCAGCGCGTCACCAGCTTCGATCCCTGGTTCCTGTCGCGCATCCGCGAGATCGTCGATGCCGAACACCGCGTCCGCAAGAATGGCCTGCCCACCGACGCGCAAGCCCTGCGCGGCCTCAAGATGATGGGCTTCACCGATGCACGCCTCGCCACCCTGACCGGACGCGCCGAATCCGACATCCGCCGCGCCCGCGCCCAGGCCGGCATCCGCCCCGTCTTCAAGCGCATCGATACCTGCGCCGCCGAATTCGAGGCCCAGACGCCCTACATGTATTCCACCTATGAAGCCCCGGCGATGGGCGACGCGGAATGCGAATCGCGCCCGACCGGTGCCAGGAAGGTCGTCATCCTGGGCGGGGGCCCCAACCGCATCGGCCAGGGCATCGAATTCGACTATTGCTGCTGCCACGCCTGTTTCGCGCTGACCGACGCGGGCTACGAGACGATCATGGTCAACTGCAACCCGGAAACCGTCTCGACCGATTACGACACCTCGGACCGGCTCTATTTCGAACCGCTGACCCTGGAACACGTGCTCGAAATCCTGCGAATCGAGCAGGAGAACGGCACCCTGCACGGCGTCATCGTCCAGTTCGGCGGCCAGACGCCGCTGAAACTGGCCCATGCGCTGGCGGCCGAGGGCATCCCGATCCTGGGCACCACCCCCGACGCCATCGACCTGGCCGAGGATCGCGAACGCTTCCAGGACCTGCTGAACCGGCTCGACCTGCGCCAGCCGATCAACGGCATCGCCAGCAGCGATGCCCAGGCCATCGCCATCGCCGAACGGATCGGCTTTCCGCTGGTCATCCGCCCCTCCTACGTGCTGGGCGGCCGCGCGATGGAGATCGTGCGCGACATGGACCACCTGAAACGCTACATCACCGAGGCGGTGACCGTTTCGGGCCGGAACCCCGTGCTTCTGGACAGCTACCTTTCCGGCGCGATCGAGGTGGATGTGGACGCCCTCAGCGACGGCGAAACCGTGCACGTCGCCGGCATCATGGAACATATCGAGGAAGCGGGCGTCCATTCCGGCGACAGCGCCTGTTCGTTGCCCCCCCACACGCTGGACGCGGCCACCATCGCGGAACTGAAACGCCAGACCACCGCGATGGCGCGGGCGCTGCGCGTCGTCGGCCTGATGAACGTGCAATTCGCGATCAAGGACGGCGAGATTTTCGTGCTCGAGGTCAATCCCCGCGCCTCGCGCACCGTGCCCTTCGTCGCCAAGGCCACCGACAGCGCCATCGCATCCATCGCCGCCCGCCTGATGGCCGGCGAGCCGATGTCGCACTTTCCCGAACGCGCGCCCTATCCCGAAGGCGTCGGGCCGGAAGACGACCTGCCCTTTGCCGATCCGCTGACCCTGGCCGACCCGATCACGCCCTGGTTTTCGGTCAAGGAGGCCGTGCTGCCCTTCGCCCGCTTCCCCGGCGTCGATACGCTGCTGGGCCCGGAAATGCGTTCGACCGGCGAGGTGATGGGCTGGGACCGCAACTTCCCGCGCGCCTTCCTCAAGGCGCAACTGGGCGCGGGCGTCGCGCTGCCCCATGACGGCCGCGTCTTCATCTCGGTCAAGGACGCCGACAAGACCGACGCGATGGCGCAGGCCGCGCGCGATCTGGTGGCGATGGGCTTTGCGCTGACGGCGACCTCGGGCACGGCCGATTTCCTCGCCTCGCAGGGCGTGGAATCGACCCGCGTGAACAAGGTCTACGAGGGCCGCCCGAACATCGTCGACCGCCTGAAGGACGGCGAGATCGCGATGGTCCTGAACACGACCGAGGGCGTGCAGGCCATCGCCGACAGCCGCGACATCCGCTCTGTCGCGCTGTATGACAAGATCCCCTATTTCACCACGGCCGCGGGCAGCATCGCAGCGGTCGCCGCCATCCGGTCACGCGAGGAAGGGGAAGTCGGGGTGCGAAGCTTGCAGGCTTGAATCATGAAAAAGAACTCATCACATATGAGCCGTCAGCCATTGGCTATGCTGGCCCTGTTCTTTCATGCTGTCTGGCTTTCCGTATTTGCTTATTTTCTTTGTGAACCGCGCCGGGTTTTCCGGAGGCTGATTTGTCTTAGTTACGCGGCCATGTCTGATCTTTCCAGAGCGGCATAGAAGTTTGCCTCGGCCTCTGCTGGCGGGATGTTACCGATGGGTTCCAGCAAGCGTCTGTTGTTGA
>NZ_JBSXNM010000028.1:0-51818 GCF_056857655.1 Paracoccus sp. L-17 | reverse complement strand
CAACAACAGACGCTTGCTGGAACCCATCGGTAACATCCCGCCAGCAGAGGCCGAGGCAAACTTCTATGCCGCTCTGGAAAGATCAGACATGGCCGCGTAACTAAGACAAATCAGCCTCCGGAAAACCCGGCGCGGTTCAATGCGGTACATTTCGAGAAAAGCGATCAGGACATCGTTGTCGATGGTAAGCGCCGACGGGACAATGGCGCTGGTGTTCGGGCACTTTTACATGCTGCATTCAAGGTCGGTGTCCTCGTATACTGCGTCGAGAAGGGTCGGCCTCATCCTGGGTTTGTCATATTGGATTCGCCGCTTTTTGCCTATCGTCCCGCAGAAGAGGGCCGTTTTGAAGATCTCACCGACGATGAGTTGGAATTGCGCAAGGCCGATGTGGCGACGCACTTCTACCGTTATCTGCAGGGGATGGCGAACGTGGCACAGTTCATTGTGATCGAAAACCACAAGTCTGATCAGGATGTCGTCACGCCGTACACGAATTATCAGTTCACCAAGAACCCGAACATCGGCCGTGCTGGACTGTTTGGTTAGAGTGCCGCGGCGTGATCTGGACCCGTTTTCCCGACCCCGCTCGTTTTTGTTGAGTTGGTGTTGAGTCGGGGCGTAGGTATTAGAGTACCCCACCTATTGGCGGGGCGTAAGTCTTTAATACTACTGCAAGATTTTGGTTGCGGGGACAGGATTTGAACCTGTGACCTTCAGGTTATGAGCCAAAACCAATTGATTTAGAATGATTCTTTAATTTCAATCGCTTACCGTGCAAGCCTTTGGTTTTGCGGATTTTTACTTCCTGCATCCGACGACTTTCACAGGCTTTGACCGGCTTTCATGGGGGACAAGCAGCGTTCGCAGGTTGATGTGACGTTGATGTAGTTCCCGCTGAAGGTCCCTCTGACTGTAATCGCATGGAAGCGCCAATCCAGCAACGCGATCCAAACGCTGATACGGCCCATACTTGCTTTTCGACCACGCTAGCCTGGTGCGGTGCAGCCTCACCGAAGCAATCGTCCGAAGACTAGGAAAGGGATCGGTACTGCGTGCGGAACTCGGCCCGCACCACTTCGCGTGATTGCGCGAATTACGCCGGAATGGGTCACCAACAACGGCCTTTGCCCTTCTATTTTTTGAAGGGCATTATTGATCCGATCCATGAAAGCCAACTTGCTCTCGCCATTTTCGGGGTCGCCGTTTCTATCTCGCTCATTTCGCGGGCGCCCCTCGAATACGCCCCAGTTTCGTTCGGCAAGTTCCGGCACCAAGATAACATCAAGTCCGAGATGGGCCCCGACGATCTGAGCCGTTTCACGACTGCGTGCCAAGGGACTAGAATAAATCGCATCCAGACCGGTCCCTCCTAGGGAGCATGCGGCTTGCAGTGCCTCTTGGCGACCTCTTTCATTTAGAGGGATATCTTGTTGCCCGATGATGATGCCATCTCGATTCCACATGGTTTGCCCATGACGCAGCAGAATGATTCTCAAAACAATAACGCCAACGTACGTTGAGCACCATGCCTCAAAGCAGTAGTGCCTCCACAAGCGGGCTATCATCTGCTTTTGAGCCTAGAAGCTTTAGCAGCTCGACTTTGAAGTCACGCGCCACACCGGACAACATGGAATATTCCTCCGTCGACATTCCTTCTTCACCGGGCAGTTCTAGTTTTTCCCGGATACTGTCGTCGTCAATGGCATGCAGGAAAGTAGCGTAGCAGGCGCGAGCGGAAGCCATTCGATCAACACCGTAAACTTCGTCAAGCCGTCGCAGTGGTGGGAGCGCGAGCCTGTCGATTAGCATTTTTCGCTTGGCTTCGGCACTTATACCGACAGTCTCTCTTGCCGCCGCGATACCCGCGACGTACAGTAGCATGCGGGACAGACGCAATTTGATGAGGCGAATCGCACGCGCCTTAGCGGCGTCCGCCGTCTTGTGTTCGAAGTCGACACAAATGGTCCGCCAGTAACGGATCACGTCGGTGAGAAAAAAACGCGTGATCTTCTGATCCTCCAGATCCTCTGGAACATATCGTGCGATCAGGTCTTCCCTGAGACGATCGAAGCCGTCCTTGTTCGCGATCCACTCGCCCTCGAGGAGATACAGCATCCTTCGCGTTATATACGTGTTCGTATCATCCTCGCCGCCGATCGTGGATGCAAGGGATGTCGTGCGCAGAGGATCCTCGAACACACCGCCGTGAGCGGGCATCTTGATCCCTTTCTCGACAAGTCTTGCACGATAGGCGGCCTGTGCTTCCTTAGCCACCGCCATGTCTCCACTGCGCGTGAGAACGAACAGGTCGACGTCCGACCCGCTGGTCGCCTCCCTGCGCGCCACGCTACCATTCACGCCAACAATCAGGTCTGGATCGCCGCGGAACTCCTCCTCGGCCACAGACCTTAGCTCGAAGAGGATTTTCTCGGATCTGTCATTTGCACCTTTAAGCACAGACTGCACATCCGCGCTTTCGGTCAATTTCTCAATTGTCATAGCGCCTCGATTAATTCACCAAACGACAATCGCCGTGTCGATTTGCTCTGTTTGTAGCGTTCATGGATCAGATGGGGCTTACTTGAAATCCGTTCAGTTAACACCGTGAATACCCGGTATCTGACGACAATTTCCTCCATCATCCAGTCAGCCGGGAGTCGGTCCTTCAAGGAAGTGCCACCATTCGCAATTTTACCTAGATAGTCAAAGAGCCGCGGGTGCTTCTTTCGGAGCGTTGCTTCGCTGCGCTCGAAGTCGGCGGCGTCAAAGTCATCGATATTGGCCCGCATGTAGACTTGTGCGGCAGCGTCAAGGAGATGCCCCCGCACGCCTCCAATCAGAAGAGAGTAAACTTCCTGCTTGAGCGCCCAGAATGCGTCAAATTCGGGCAAAGGCGCACGACCGAAACGAGCCCAATCGCGCACGGCCCGCAGCATGGCGCGGGGAGCTGTACGCGGATGCATAAAAGCCCGGCATCTCGAAATACCGTCAAGCGTGTCGAAGTTGATCGGGCCTGCGAAAAGAAAGGCGTCGGGCCCGCCGTGATGCCCATCAATCATGGCGAGGACTTCATCGGGATCGAGACGAGCGGCGCGCAAGGCCTCGCGGACATCGCGCCCCAGCCGGGTCTCGCCGCGCACGATTCTGCGGGTCGCTGAATGATGATCGACACCAAAGGCCTCGACGAAGACTGGCTCAAGCGTGTGCGAGAGCGGCCCATGTCCGACGTCATGCAGGAGCGCGGCTGCGAGTAGCAAGCGACGACGGTCGTCGGGGAGGCCCGCCTCGGACGCATAAGTGTCAGCGAGACGGGCTACGCCAATCGTGTGCTCTAATCGATTGTGGCGCCGACGATGTGGTGATCGGCCAGAACCGTGCCGGATTAGGTCGATCGCACCGAGGAAGCCGATTTTTGAAAGCCTGCGCAGAGGGGCTGTCGACAGAAGCTCATTCACAAAGGGGTCATCGAACGTAATTACATCATCGGATCGGAATGTCGCTTCGGCAGCAGCGAGGGGCATGAGTTCGGGCGCGATCAGCGTTGCCAATTCGCTCTCCTGTCCTTTCATCACGTCCAGCATCCGACTCTCCTTGCTAAGGAAGTATTTAGTTCAAGCCGACTCCATATGCGAGAGGTGTTTGCCGCTACCGGTGGCCTTAACTCCCCTCATCTCGCCGCGCCGAGCCCGAACGGCCGCTTTCTCGATCACGCTGCGGTCGCCATGCCGCGCCGGCGTCAGGAGGCTTGCCGCCCCAAGCCGCCCTTCGCTTCTGACAATCAGTTGCGATCTTGGGCTTTGCGACGCTCCCGCCAGGAAGGCTCAGCCTGCGATAGAGTCGCGCTGCAACCTTCAAGCTATCGAGTGGAACCCAGATACCTGCGGGCGGCCAGGCCGAATACCCCTGCGTGTTCATTTCCTCTCGGCTCCTCTCGGCGACTATCAACTAAACCATTGCGTGTATCATGACGCTGATGCAACACGCGCAAGCCGGACGACCTGGCGCAAGATCACCACTGGATTCCCCCGACCGCCCTGAAGAAACAGGATCGGAACTGGGGCACAAGGAATGGACTATCATGAAGCTGCCACCACGCGAATATTACACCGTCCACGAAGCCGCGGCCCGCTGGGGTTGCACCATTGCCGACATCGCCGGCTGGTCGGCGAAGGAGCGGTTCGACATCGTCACCGGCATTCCTCCCACAGTCTGCGGCGATGAGACCGTTGCCGGCGAGGTCGCTGTGGCGGCCTTCGACATGCTGCCGATGTTCCGTCGATATGGCATCGGTCCACAGTCTGCCCATGTCCGGCGTGTTCGCCCCGTCGGCACATCCGAATGGCTCTTTGTCACCGATCCGGCCGCCGGTGTCGAGGTCTCCATCGCCGATCTGCTCATCACCGGCGAACAGATCCGCAGGTTCGAGGATGACCATGATCTGATGCGCCGCATCGCGGGTGGCACGGGTTCGATCTCGCCCTACGATTGGGACGGCATGATGAACGCGCTGATCGTGCGCATCCATGAACACGGCCTGCCCGCCTCACAGGCCGAGCTGATCCGCGACATGCAGGACTGGTTTGCCGAACAAACGGAGGGTGACGATTTCCCCGATGAACGCTCGATCCGGCGGCGCGTCAATGCCGTGTGGAAGACGCTGACGCAGCTGCAGAAGGCCGGCTGAACCTCAGGCCGTCTTCCGTTCCCCGTCGCGGTCATGGACCAGCACGGGTCTCGGCCGCAGCATGCTGGCCACGGCATCGACGCCGGCGCGCAGCGGCCCCTCCATCAGATGCGCGTAACGCTGGGTGGTCTGCATCTGGCTGTGGCCCAGAAGCTTGCCGATCATCTCGAGCGACGCGCCGCCGCTGACCAGCAGCGAGGCGAAGGTATGGCGCAGATCGTGGATCCGCACATCGCCGATCTGCACCTGCCGCTGGATGCCCAGCCAGAAGCGGCGGATTTCCTTCACCGGCTCCCCCGGCACATCACCTGGAAACAGCCATGGGCTGCCCTTCGGCACCAGCAGCCGGCGCTGACGCACGATCGCCGCCACATCCTCTGAAATCGGCACCCGGTGCACCTTGCGCTGTTTCGTGGTCGAGGCGGGCTTGGACCACAGGCAGTAATCCAGATCGAACTGCTCGAAGCGCGCCTGCCGCACCTCGCCGACCCGCGCCCCGGTCAGCATGCAGAGCCGGATGATCCCGGCGGCGCGCTGGTCCTCGGCCGCGTCCAGCGCCTTGGCGAGGCGGTCTATCTCGTCCTTGGACAGGAAGCGTTCGCGCGGGTTCTCGATCCGGCGATAGAAGCCATTGGCCGGGTTGTCGTCACGCCAGCCCCATTCGATGGCAAGGTTGAACATCTTGCGCAGGATTTCCCCGACGCGGTTGGCGCGCACCGGCGTGGGCTTCGCCCCTTGCAGCTTGCGGGCGCGGTTGTTGGGCTTCAGCTTGTGCGGCCGGGCGCGGCCCTCGGCGATCTTCGCCAGCAGCTTTTCGACATCGGCCTTGGTGATCTCGACCACCAGCTTGCGACCCCAATGCGGGGCGATCAGCTTCGGCAGCATGGATTTCTGATCGGCGGCATTGCGGGGCGCCAGCCGCACCACATGCTCGGCAATGTAGCGTTCAATCAGATCGGAGATGCGGGGCGCTTCGCGGCTCAGGTCGCGATCACCCAGCGGATCGCCACCAGCATCGACGATGCGGCGCAGCTCCTTGGCGCGATCACGGGCCGCGGTCACCGACCATTCCGGCCAGCGGGCGAAGGTCATGCGGCGCTGGCGCCCGGCGTGGCGATAGTCGAAGGTGAAGGCACGGCCGCCGCCGCGATAGATGCAAGTCGCGAAACCGCGGATGTCGGCGTCGAAGATCTGGTAATCGCGTCCCTCGCGCGGCACCGCATCGCGCAGGATCTTCTCGGTCAGGCGAACCCGGGTAATTGCCATCGCATGCCTCCTTGCAGTCAGTCCATGAGGCGTCGATTCGCCGCGATCGCAAGGCAATCATGCCGCCCGGGGTGGCGGACAGGCAGCCACCGGCAATGACCGGCAGTGAGCCGGCGAAAGCACTGCCACCCCTTGTTTCATGGGGAATCCTGCATTCCGCAGCGACCGCCTGGCAGCGCCACAGAACCCCGCTTGCCACGCCGTGCCGGCCTGAATGTCGGCGAATCCGGGCGAAAGCTGCCGGGCGGGAGAAATCCGCCATGAAATCAAGCCCCGGCAGGGTTCCGGCAAAGCCACTGCCGGTCATTGCCACCCTGCCACCCCTGCCGCCCTTGACATTCCGGAAACCGCCGCGCCGGGGCTGATTTGAGCGGTCCAGGGGGCCGAAATGCATCCCCTGCCCCGCCTCCGGATCGGATTCGTCGATTTCCGAGGTTTGCAAGGTTTGCAAATCATGCTGCGCCGCAGCATGGCCTTGGACTGAAATCGCAAAAACCCGGCAAAACATGGGGTGGCATGGGGGTGGCAAAGCCATTGCCGGTGACTGCCGGTCACTGCCTCCCTGCCACCCCAAGCGCTCTGCTCCTGCTGCTCCCCGTCAACCGCCCGCATCGGGCGACATTCGGAGAAACAGCAGATGACATGCACCGACACCGCGCCGCGAACCGCGCAGAGGATGCCACCGGACTCGATCCTCACCGGCTGGGTCAGCCGCGGCGATCTCGCCCGCGAGCTGGGCCTGACCGAGGATACCCTGCGCCGCTGGGAAGACCGCCGGGTCGGGCCGACCTGCGTCCGCGCCGGGCGCAAGGTCCTCTATCGGCGCTCTGCCATCGAGGACTGGCTGGGGGCGCAGGAACAGCCACGACAACCTCATCGGAGGGCGCGGCGATGACACCCTCCCTGCCCGATATCCCCGTCAATCCCGAGAGCGATGCCGTCTGGCTGGCCGACCGTGTAGCCGAGGCGCGCGCGGTGATCGCCGATGTTGCGCATCACAGCGACCACCTCATCCGGCTCGCCTGCAAGGTGCTGGCACAGCATGGCCAGGGCGAAGAGGAACGCGAGGACGCACGCCGGCTGCTCCTGATCCTCGACGCCCGCCGCCCGTTGCGTGCCCGGCGGGCTGATGACGATCAGGAGGTGCGGCGATGAACCGGCCGATGAAGCGGCGCGGCACCCCCGAGGCCGATCTGCAACGTGCGGTGGTGCAGGCGCTGCGCTTTGCCCTGCCCCGCAGCGCCATCATCCACCATTGCGCGAACGAGGTGACCGAGCCGGGGCCGCGCGGCGCAAAGCGTCAGGCGATCCTGGTCGGCATGGGTGTCCATCGCGGCTTCGCCGATCTGATGGTGATTTCTGGCGGCCGCGTGCTGTTTCTCGAGCTGAAGGCGCCCAAGGGCCGGTTGCGCCCCGATCAGGAGGCGTGTCGCGATGCGGTGCTGGCGCAGGGCTTCGGCTGGGCGCTGGTGCGCTCGCTCGACGACGCGCTGGGCGCACTGGCGGCGCATGGTTTTGCCACGCGGATTGCCCGCCCGGACGGGAGGGTCACGCCATGAGCCATCACGCGACCAACTGGGCGATCCAGCAGCGCGGGCTGAAGCCCGCCACCAAGATCGTGCTCTGGCATCTCTGCGACCGCCACAACCCGGATTTCGGCTGCTTCCCGACACAGGCCCGTCTTGCTGAGGACGCGGAAATGTCGGTCTCGGCACTGAACGAACACCTCGCCAGGCTCGAGGAATTGCGGCTGATCCACCGCCTGCGCAGCCATGATCCCCGCACCCACAAGCGGCAGGCGACACGCTATATCCTGGGGTTCGAAGACGGGTTTCCACAAGAACCACCTCCGGAATCCGGAGATAGCGAAACCGGAACGCAGCCGGAACATGACGGTGATCCAACTCCGGAATCCGGACATGGAGCCATCTCCGGATTATCGGCAGAGCCATCTCCGGATTTTGCCCAAAGCCATCTCCGGAATCCGGAGACTAACCTTGTAAGAGAACCTTTAAGAGAACCAGTAAAGGAGGAGGAGGAGGACGCGCGGGCGCGCGAGGTCGATTTCGATCGGTTTTTCGAGGAGCTGCTTTCGGCGCTGGGCTTTGATGCCGATGCCGCCCTGCCGGCCTGGTGGCAGGGCTGGCCGGCGCGTGCGCATGTGCGCCGCTGGCGTGACGATCTCGGCCTGACCGAGGATCTGATCATCGAGACCGCCGCCACGACACGGCGCGATCACCCCAATCCACCCGACGGGCCCAAGGCACTCGACCGCGCCATGGAGCGTGCCGCCCAGCGCGATGCGCAGGCGGCGGCAGATGCCGGCGGCCGGAAACCCGCCCGGAAACGCAAGTCCGACCCCGGCCCGCTGCCCAGCGAGGACGAGCGGGCCGGCTTCTACGCCCGGATCGTCAACGCGGACGGCTTCCTGCCGTCCAGCATGATCAGCAATTCCATCCGCGAGGCCATGCTGGCCCGTGGGCTGGTCACGGAAGAACGCCTGCGCCAGCGGGGGGTCCTGTGAATGGGCTGGTGTCACGTCCCCGGCACGGACTCAGCCTCTGCGCAGGCGGCGGAGGCCTTGATCTGGGCCTCATGCTCGCCGAACCCGGTTATCACAGCCGCGCCTTCGTCGAATGGGGGGACTGGCCCCGATCCGTGCTCATCGCGGCCCAGCGCGCGGGGTATTTCGCCCCGGCGCCGATCTGGGACGATCTGCGCAGCTTCGACGCCCGTCCCTTCCGCGGCGCGTTCGACACGGTGCTGGCCGGATACCCCTGCCAACCCTTCAGCGCCGCCGGCAAGCGCATCGGTGCAGACGACCCCCGGCACCTCTGGCCCGAAGTCGCCCGCGTCATCGGCGAATGCCGCCCCGAATGGGTTTTCCTCGAAAACGTCGCCGGTCACGTCACCCTCGGGCTTGAAACCGTGCTGCGAGAGCTTTGGGGCATGGGCTACACGCCTGCGGCGGGCCTATTCAGCGCGGCAGAGGTCGGTGCGCCGCATCAGCGGCAGCGGATCTTCATCCTGGCCCACACCGATGAGCCTGCATCCCGGCACCAATCACTACAACCCGGCCGGGAACAGCGATTTCACCCGCAAGGCGGAGGCACTGGCGCTGGGCATCACCAACTGGTCGACGCCGAACCAGTGGCCGACCCCGGCGGCGCAGAACTGGAAGGGCTCCAGCGCGGACAGCGTGACGCGCATGGACGGCAAGTCCCGGATGGACCTGCTGCATTACCGGGCGGAACAGGGCTTCACCCGCCCGGACCCGGCGATCTGGCCGGATGGGCGGCGGTGCTTTCGGCACGCCCCAATCTCGCGCCCGCTCTGGGCTTCAATGATTGCCTCGCATGGGCGCGTCGTCTCGCGGCGGATCCTGAAGGGCCGGTCGCGGCGGCGGCTGAACCCGCTCTTCGTCGGGTGGCTGATGGGCTGGCCCATCGGGCACGCGCTCTGCGCCTGCTCGGCAACGGAGTTCACCCTCTGGCAGCAGCACATGCGTGGCGCGCTCTCGCAGCTGCCCATGGCCTCGGGCCCGTGGATCTGGCGGCCAACGGATGCGGCCCGGCGCCCGGCGCAGATGGATTTCCTTGAAGGATTGCAGCTATGAGTTTTCAGGGACGGGTCGGCCGCGCGGGCAGCGGCAGGAAGAAACGCGCGCTGGGCGTGCAGGCAGCGCTGGAATGGGCGTTCCGGGTCGAGAAGGCACAGCTGGAATTGCCACTGCCCCAGGACGTGACTGAGGAGGGTTTCGGTTTCGGCCTCGAATACGTCCTGATCCAGCGCGCCATCCTCGGCTGCAGGATCGACGGCGGCCAGCACAAGATCGGCGGCTACACCCACGAGGATGCCGAGGTGATCGCCGCCTGCGTCGCCGGGATGCCTGACAGTCTGGGCGGCAAGCGCATGGCGATCCGGGTGGCGGAACTGGCGCGCGCCGGCCTCACCCCCGACTGGATGCCCGGCGCCGTGCCACGCTGCGTGCCGGTCGAGGTGAAGCGCAACCAGCATGGCGAGCGGGCCAGCACCATGGTGGTTGGCACCGTGCGCATCCTGACCCGCGGCAAGTGGCGCACGGTCGAGGTGCTGGCCTGCCCCGTTACTTTCTCACCGCACCCGCGTCAGATCGAGGCCGCCCGCCGCGCCTATGACGACTGGTGGCAGGCGCTGGGCTGGATCCGCGACGGGCTGATCGCGGGCAGAATGCTGCGCGAGGTCGAGGTGACGGCGGCGATGCCGAGGGCGCGGCCTTGGGATCAGCGACCTTCCCGCCAGGGTTAGCGGCTGGATTTCGCCGATCAGCTGCAATACGGTTCTGAAAAGACTTTCCGAGGGACAGATATTTCAATGGCATCGAACGACAACGGCTCTGACCTCGGCATTGAATCCAGCCTGTTCAAGACCGCCGACAAGCTGCGCGGCAATATGGAGCCCAGCGATTACAAGCACGTCGCCCTTGGCCTGATCTTTCTCAAGCACATCTCGGACGGGTTCGAGGCCAAGCACGCCGAACTTCTGACCGAATACCCCGAAGGCGCCGAGGATCCCGACGAATACCTGGCCGAAAACATCTTCTGGGTGCCCCCTGATGCCCGCTGGTCGCATCTTCAGGCCAATGCAAAACAACCCAACATCGGCAAGCTGATCGACGAGGCGATGATCTCCATCGAAAAGCTCAACCCCAGCCTCAAGGGCGTCCTGCCCAAGGATTACGGCCGCCCCGCGCTCAGCGCCGTCATGCTGGGCGAGTTGATCGACCTGATCTCGGGCATCGCGCTCGGGCAGGGCAAGGACCGCGCCCGCGACCTGCTGGGCCGGGTCTATGAATACTTCCTCGGCCAGTTCGCCGGCAGCGAGGGCAAGCGCGGCGGCGAATTCTATACCCCGCGCAGCGTCGTGCGCACCATGGTCGAGATGCTGGAACCCTATCGGGGCCGCGTCTACGACCCCTGCTGCGGTTCGGGAGGCATGTTCGTGCAGTCCGAAAAGTTCGTCGAGGCTCACGGCGGCCGTCTGGGCGATATCGCCATCTACGGGCAGGAAAGCAACTATACCACCTGGCGGCTGTGCAAGATGAACCTTGCCGTGCGCGGCATCGACGCCGATATCCGCTGGAACAGCGAGGGCAGCTTTCACAAGGACGAACTGCCCGACCTGCGCGCCGATGTGATCCTGGCGAACCCGCCCTTCAACATCTCGGACTGGGGCGGCGAGCGGCTGCGCGAGGATGCGCGCTGGAAATACGGCATTCCGCCGGCGGGCAACGCCAACTTCGCCTGGCTGCAACATATCCTGCACCACCTGTCGCCCACCGGCACGGCGGGGGTGGTGCTGGCCAATGGCTCGATGTCCTCCAACCAGTCGGGTGAGGGCGAGATCAGGAAGGCCATGATCGAGGGCCCCAATGGAAACGATGGCGTGGTGGATTGCATGATCGCCCTGCCGGGGCAGCTGTTCTACTCCACCCAGATCCCGGCCTGCCTGTGGTTTCTGGCGCGGGACAAGTCGAACGGCATCGCGCGGGACAAGACCCTGCGCGACCGGCGCGGCGAGGTGCTGTTCATCGACGCCCGCAAGCTGGGCTTCATGGTGGACCGCACCCGGCGCGAGTTTTCCGATGCCGACATCGCCCGCATTGCCGATACCTACCACGCCTGGCGGCTGGGCGAGGATTACGAGGACGTGCCGGGTTTCTGCAAATCCGCCGGCATCGAGGAAATCCGCGCCCACGGCCACGTCCTGACCCCGGGCCGCTATGTCGGCGCCGAGGCGGCAGAGGAGGACGAGACGCCCTTTGCCGAGCGGTTCAGCGCCTTGCAGGAGCAATTGGAAGCTCAGTTCGCCGAGGCCGAGGAGCTGACGGCGACCATCCGTGCGCGGCTGGCGGGAGTAGGCGTGTGAGGGAGGGGTGGCAGCTTGCGACACTTGACCAGTTGGGCAAGATTGTAACTGGGAAAACTCCGGCCACCTCTGAGCCGGAGAACTACGGAGGAAGCATTCCTTTCGTTTCGCCAAGCGACATGCAGGGGCAGCGGATCATCGATGAAGTGGCGCGCTATCTTTCCGACGCTGGCGCATCCAAAGTAAAAAACTCGATCATTCCTGCGCGGGCCGTGATGGTCTCATGCATCGGTTCTGACATGGGGAAGGCTGCAATAGCAGCGCACCGGTGCGTGACCAACCAACAGATCAACAGCATAATAGCAAGCAGCGACAATGACCCCTTGTTCATCTACTACAATCTTAGCGCCCGGAAGGACGAAATCCGAGGCTCAGCAAGTGGTTCCGCCCAGCCGATCCTAAACAAGTCGGCATTTGGGCGGATGAAGATTGATCTCCCTCCTCTCCCCGAACAACGTGCCATTGCCGCCACCCTCGGGGCGTTGGATGACAAGATCGAGTTGAACCGGAGGATGAACGCCACGCTCGAATCCATGGCGCGGGCGCTGTTTCGCGACTGGTTCGTGGATTTCGGCCCCACCCGCGCCAAGGCGGCAGGACTCGCGCCTTACCTCTCGCCCGATCTCTGGTCCCTCTTCCCCGACCGGCTGGACGCGGACGGCAAGCCCGAGGGGTGGGAGGCCGGAACGCTTGGCGACGTCGCGACACTCAACCCAGAAAGCTGGTCGGCCAAGCGGGCACCTGCCTTGGTCCGGTATGTTGATCTTGCCAACACCAAATGGGGCAGTATCGACAAGATCGAGGAATACGACTGGGCCGACGCCCCAAGCCGCGCCCGGCGTATCCTGCGGCCCGGCGACACCATCGTTGGCACGGTGCGCCCCGGCAATGGCTCGTTCACGCATGTTGGCGAGGACGGGTTAACCGGCAGCACCGGCTTTGCCGTGATGCGCCCGAACAATCCGCGCGACCGGGGTTTTGTCTGGTGTGCGGCAACCTCGCCGGAAAACATCGAACGACTGGCTCATCTGGCCGATGGCGGCGCGTATCCCGCCGTGCGCCCGGATGCTGTCGCCGCGACTGAAACCGTCATTCCTGACGGCCCCATTCTTGGGGCGTTCGATAAGATCGCGAGCGCGCATTTGGACATGATCGAGGCGAGCAAACGCGAATCCCGCACCCTCGCCCGGACCCGCGACCTGCTCTTGCCGCGGCTGATGTCGGGGGAATTGCGGCTGGCCGAGGCGGAACAGATCGCAAGCGAGGTGGCGTGATGGCGGTTGCCTATCATCAGGGGCAGTTCCCGCCCGGCGCGCTCGACTGGCCGCAGCTTCTGCCGCTGATCGGTCCGGCCAATGCCGCCGTCGCGCGATACGAGGGCGTGCTGCACGGCATCCCCAACCCGAATGTGCTGCTCTCGCCGCTGACCACGCAGGAAGCCGTGCTGTCCAGCCGGATCGAGGGCACCCAGGCCACCATCGGCGAGGTGCTGGAATATGAGGCCGAGGGCGAACCGGGGGACGAAAGCACGCCGAAAAAGGCCGATATCCACGAGGTGCTGAACTATCGCGCCGCGCTGGCAGAGGCCTCGCGCCTGCTGGAGGAATTGCCGCTGTCGCAGCGCCTGATCCGGTTGACCCATGCGCGGCTGATGCAGGGCGTGCGCGGCAAGGGCAAGGCACCGGGCGAGTATCGCCGCATCCCGAACTGGATCGGCCCCGAGGGCAGCCCCATCGAACAGGCGCGTTTTGTCCCCTGCCCGGCCGATGCGCTGCCCGCCGCGATGGACACCTGGGAACGCTATATCCACGACCCGGCCCCCGATGCGCTGATCCAGCTTGCCGTGCTGCATGCCGAGTTCGAGGCGATCCACCCGTTTCTGGACGGCAACGGGCGGCTGGGGCGGCTGATCGTCCCGCTGTTCCTGAAATCCAAGGGCCTGCTGACGGCGCCGAATTTCTATCTGTCGGAATATCTCGAAAGCCACCGCGACGAATATTACGACCGCCTGCTGGCGGTGTCGCGGGATGGCGACTGGACCGGCTGGTGCGGCTTCTTCCTGCGCGCGATCATCGAGCAGGCGAGCACCAACCAGGCCAAGGCGCAGGCGATCCACGCGCTTTACACCGCGCGCAAGGACTGGATGGTCGAGGCCACCCGGTCGCAATACGGGGTGCGGGCACTGGACTGGTTCTTCAGCCGCCCGATCTTCGTGGCGTCCGACTTCGTGGCGCAGGCCGATATTCCCGGCCCGACCGCCCGGCGCATCCTGCAACTGGTGCGCGACAACGGTCTTTTGCGCGAGATCAGGCCGGCAAGTGGCCGGCGGCCTGCCGTGCTGGCCTTCCCCGAGCTGCTGAACATCTGCGAGGGGCGGGACGCGTTTTGACGATCACTTATGCGCATCAAACCGGGTTGTGTGTCACTATCGGCGCGAAAGTGATAGGCAACCGCCTTTGTGTCGCAGAAGTGAGCGACAAACCGAGGGGGCGCCGATGCTGACCGAGGCCGAAGTTGAAACCGTCCTGCTCGATCAGTTGCGGGCGCTGGGCTATGCCTGCCTCAACGATGCCGTTTCCGGCCCCGATGGCCCTGCGCCGGAACGCGAGGCCTATTCCGACACGATCCTTGCCAGCCGGCTGCGCGCCGCCATCGCCCGGCTGAACCCGCAGATCCCCGAGGACGCCCGCGAGGATGCGCTGCGCCGGCTGATCTCGACCGGCCACCCCTCGCTGATCGAGGAAAACCGCCGGCTGCACCGCGCCATGGTCGAGGGCATGCCGGTGGAATACCGCGCCGAGGATGGCACGATCCGCGGTGATGCCGTGCGGCTGGTGGATGCGGGGGACCAGCAGAACGACTGGCTGGCGATCACCCAGTTCACGGTGACCGAGAATGGCCACAACCGCCGCCCGGACGTGGTGGTGTTCCTCAACGGTCTGCCGGTGGCGGTGATCGAGGTGAAGAAGCCCGGGGCCGAGGCCGCGACGCTCAGCGCGGCCTTCAACCAGTTGCAGACCTACAAGGCGCAGATCCCGTCGCTGTTCCGCACCAATGCAGTGCTGGTGACGACAGACGGTATCGCGGCGCGCATCGGTTCGCTGAGCGCCGATCAGGAACGCTTCATGCCATGGCGCACCACCGACGGCGCGGATGTCGCCCCGAAGGGCGCGCCCGAGATGTCGGTGCTGATCGAAGGCGTGTTCGAACGCTCGCGCCTGCTGTCGCTGATGCGCGATTTCACCGTCTTTGGTGATACCGGCGGCGGTATCGCCAAGATCATCGCCGGCTATCACCAGTTCCACGCCGTGCGGCGAGCAGTGGCCAGCACAGTTGAGGCCAGCCGGGCGCAGGGCGACCGCAAGGCCGGGGTGATCTGGCACACGCAGGGCTCGGGCAAAAGCCTGCTGATGGCTTTCTATGCCGGGCAGCTGGTGCGCGAACAGGCAATGGAAAACCCGACCATCGTCGTCATCACTGATCGCAACGATCTGGACGACCAGCTGTTCGCCACCTTCTCGATGTGCCGCGACCTGATCCGCCAGACGCCCGTGCAGGCGGAGAGTCGCGAGGATCTGATGGCGGCGCTGTCGCGGGCCTCGGGCGGGGTGATCTTTACCACCATCCAGAAATTCGCCCCCGAAAAGGGCGCAGCCTATCCGCTGCTGACCGATCGCCGTAATGTGGTGGTCATCGCCGATGAGGCGCATCGCAGCCAATATGGTTTCAAGGCCCGCATCGAGAAGACCGGCGAGATCGCCTATGGCTTCGCCAAGCACCTGCGCGATGCCTTACCCAACGCCTCCTTCATCGGCTTCACCGGCACGCCGATCGAGGCGGACGATGTGAACACACCGGCGGTTTTTGGCCATTACATCGACGTCTACGACATCAGCCGCGCGGTCGAGGACGGGGCCACAGTGCCGATCTACTACGAATCCCGTCTGGCACGGATCGAACTGCCCGAGGCGGAAAAGCCGAAAGTGGATGCCGAGATCGAGGAGCTGACCGAGGGCGAGGCCGTCAGCGAGCAGGAGCGGCTGAAGCGCAAATGGTCCACGGTCGAGGCGTTGGTGGGATCCGAGAAGCGGCTGCGCATGGTGGCCGAGGATCTGGTCGCCCATTTCGAAGCCCGTGTGCAGGCGATGGACGGCAAGGCGATGGTGGTCTGCATGAGCCGCCGCATCTGCGTCGATCTCTATGACCGGATCGTGGCGCTGCGCCCGGACTGGCATTCCGATGATGACGCCGGGGGCGTCGTCAAGATCGTGATGACCGGTTCGGCCGCCGACCCCGAGGCCTGGCAGCCCCATATCGGCGGCAAGGCAAGGCGCGACCTGCTGGCCAAGCGGGCGAAGGATCCGAAAGACCCGCTCAAGCTGGTGATCGTGCGCGACATGTGGCTGACCGGCTTCGATGCGCCATCGATGCACACGATGTATATCGACAAGCCGATGCGCGGCCACGGGTTGATGCAAGCCATCGCCCGGGTAAACCGGGTATTCCGCGACAAGCCGGCCGGGCTGATCGTCGATTACATCGGCATTGCCCAGAACCTGAAGTCGGCGCTGGGCCAGTATTCCAAGTCGGACCAGGAGCAGGCCGGGATCGACGAGGCCGAAGCCGTGGCCGCGCTGCTGGAGCGGCTGGACATCGTGCGCGCGATGTTCCACGGCCTCGACTATTCCGAGGGGCTGACCGGCACGCCGCAGCAGCGCCTCGTCGCGCTGGCCGCGGCATTGGACTGGATTCTCGCCAGGCAGGACGAGGCGGCGCAGCGCGAAACCGACAAGGAGGCCAAAAAAGCCGCGCATCGACGTTATCAGGATGCGGTGCTGGCGCTGTCCAAGGCCTTCGCCCTCAGTTCGGCCAGCGATGAGGCGCGCGAGGTCCGCGACGAGGTTGGCTTCTTCCAGACCGTGCGTGCCGCCATGGTCAAGGCCGCCGATACATCCGGCCGCTCGGCCGCCGACCGCGACCTGGCGATCCGCCAGATCGTGAACGGGGCTGTCGCCTCGACCGAAATCGTCGATATCCTGTCGGCGGCCGGGTTGTCATCGCCCGACATTTCCATCCTGTCCGACGAGTTCCTGGCCGAGGTCGGGCAGATGGAGAAGAAGAACCTCGCACTTGAGGCTCTGCGCAAGCTGCTGAGTGACGAGATCAGATCGCGCAGCCGCTCAAACGTGATCGAAACCCGGAAATTCTCGGAACGGCTGGAAGAGGCCATCGCGCGCTATCACACCAACGCCATCAGCACCGTCGAGGTGCTGCAGGAACTGATCGCGCTGGCCAAGGAGGTTCGCGAGGCCCGGAACCGCGGCGAGGAAACCGGCCTGACGCCAGAGGAAATCGCCTTCTACGACGCGCTGGCCGACAACCAGAGCGCCGTCGACATCCTCGGTAATGACCAGCTGAAAATCATCGCGCATGAACTCCTGAAGGGCCTCAAGGCCAATGTCAGCATCGACTGGGCGCATCGCGACAGTGCGCGTGCGCGCCTGCGGGTGTTCGTCAAGCGGATCCTGCGGCGATTCGGCTACCCGCCGGATCTGGAGGACGCGGCCGTTCAGGGCGTTTTGGCACAGGCGGAAGCTATGCTGGCAGAGATCACGAGTTGATGGCGTTTATAATGAGATGGGAGAAAATCGGTCCTTCGGTGCAACTGCTGAAGAACTGAGAGGATTAGCTGTATGAAGTTCAAGCCGCGCAACTTTCGTGCCATTGCCGAAATGGTCATTGGGGATGCAGAGCATTTTCCTCGCCGGTCCAGCTTTTTCATCACAAAGTTTCTTTGAAGAGTGCGATCTCGATTTCGTTCACGATGGCAGCACACGCGCTGTCTGGACTTCACAGCGCCTCGAAGAGCTTTTGGAAGACCCACAGCCCGCCGCCTTTCAGCTACCAACGCGTTTTGTCGTTTTGCTGCGGACGCTGATGGATCCGCGAGAAGCGGAAGACGGCGACCTTGATCGCAGCAAAGCCTTGTCTTTGCTGAATGAGCCGCTAACCAGGGAAGGCTATGAGGCCTACTATGATGAAGAGCAGACGCTGCAGGTTCGCCACATAGGCAGCAAGACAGTGTCAACGGCGACCAACCCCCATCGCCCTTTAACCCCCAAGGAAACAGAGCGTAAGAGGCAGCTGAACGCATATCTAGACATATGCAGCGAGGATGAGTTGATCGAGGAAATCCTGCTGCCCTTGTTTAGGCAGCTTGGCTTTCACCGCGTCACGGCTGCTGGGCACGCAGACAAGGCCCTCGAATATGGCAAGGACGTCTGGATGCGCTTCGTCCTGCCCACCCAGCACGTCCTATACTTTGGCATTCAGGCAAAGAAGGGAAAGCTTGACGCTGCCGGGATGACAAAGGGATCGAATGCCAACATCGCTGAGATTTATCAGCAGGTATTGATGATGCTGGGACATGAAATATTCGATCCAGAAACGAGTAAAAAGGCCCTCGTCGACCATGCCTTTATCGTCGCTGGCGGTGTCATAACTAAGCAAGCACGCAATTGGCTTGGCGGAAAGCTCGACGCGTCCAAGCGCAGCCAGATAATGTTCATGGACCGTGAAGACATCCTGAACCTTTACGTGACCTACAACATTCCTCTGCCAGCGAACGCCCTGCCAAAGCTCAACACATTACCGGACGAGATTCCGTTCTGACCTCTCTGCACGGCATCGGTCGAGTTTGGGCTGTTGGCCCCCTTCCTCTGGTTCCTCCCCGGCGCCGAACGTATGCGGGGGGGCGCAGCGCGGCATTTCGCTAGCGACATGGATTCTCACCGGGGAATCCAGGCGGAAGCCACCTGCCGCGCGACCTTGGGGAAAACGAATCATTATCAAAGGCTTGCCGAATCGCGACCTTGGCGTGCTGGATTCTTTTGCGGAATCTAGGGAATCCAGTTTGTGGAAGTCACCACGCCGGAAGCCAGCCAGCGGAAGCCACCTGCCGGGAAGCTGTTGAATCCACGCATGGATTTCCGATTGACAAAGCTGCCCTCCTTGACTTACCCCTTGAGCATCGAAGAATAGCGCCCGGAGGAAGCCCCTCGCGGGCGCTTTCGTTTTTTCACCACATCGCGGATCCCGATTCTGACGCTGCCTTCCCGGGTCGCGCGCGTCGGCATGTCCGCCCTGCCCCAGACGAGACCCACCCCATGGACCTGGTGTTCACGCCGAGCCAGATCGAGACTTGGCCTCTCGACCGGCTGCGGCCCTATGCCCGCAATGCCAAGATCCACGGCACCGACCAGGTGGCGAAGATCGCCGCCAGCATGGCGAAGTTCGGCTGGACGGTGCCCTGCATGGTCGCGGACGATGGCGAGTTGATCGCCGGGCATGGCCGGGTGCTGGCGGCAACCATGCTGGGGTTGACCGAGGCGCCGGTGATCCGGCTCGGCCATCTCGACGAGGCTGAGCGTCGGGCGTACCGCATCGCAGACAACAAGCTGACCGAGCTCGGCGAATGGGACGAGGCCCTGCTGCGCGACGAGATCGCGGGGCTGCTGGCCGAGGATTTCGACCCGACGCTGCTGGGGATCACCGACGAGGATCTGGACGCCCTGCTGCGCGATCCGGATCAGGTGGAAGGCGGGGCGGTCGAGGGCGAGGACGACATTCCCGAGCCACCGGTCACGCCGGTATCTGTCGCGGGCGACCTGTGGCAGCTCGGATCGCACCGGCTGATCTGCGGCGACAGCACCTCCGCCGATGTGGTCGGGCGGCTGCTGGGCGATGTGAAGCCGCTGCTGATGGTGACCGATCCGCCCTATGGCGTGGAATATGACCCGTCCTGGCGCAACCAGGCGGGCGCGGCCAAGACCCGCCGCACCGGCAAGGTGCTGAACGACGACCGCGCCGATTGGCGCGAGGCATGGGCGCTGTTCCCCGGCGATGTTGCCTATGTCTGGCACGGTGCGCTGCATGCCGGGACCGTGGCCGACAGCCTGACCGCTGCCGGTTTCGCCATCAGGTCGCAGATCATCTGGGCCAAGGACCGGCTGGTCCTCAGCCGCGGCGATTACCACTGGCAGCACGAACCCTGCTGGTATGCGGTGCGGGCCAAGGGCAAGGGCCACTGGGCGGGCGACCGCAAGCAGACGACGCTGTGGCAGATTTCCGGCAAGGACCAGGATGCCGACACGGTTCACGGCACGCAGAAGCCGGTGGAATGCATGCGCCGCCCGATCCTGAACAATTCCAGCCCCCGTCAGGCGGTCTATGAACCCTTCATGGGATCTGGCACCACCCTGATCGCGGCGGAAACCACGGGCCGGGTCTGCTTCGGGATCGAGTTGAACCCCGCCTATCTTGATGTCGCCATCGAGCGCTGGCAGTCCTTCACCGGCGAGGACGCCGTGCTGGCCGGGACCGGCGAGTCCTTCGCCGCCCTCAAGGCAAAGCGGCTCGCGGCATGAACGCACCCCTCCTGCCCGGCCGGATCGAGCACTGGCCCCTCGGCCGGCTAAAACCCTATGCCCGCAACGCCAAGACCCATGATGCCGACCAGGTCGCGAGGATCGCCGCCAGCATGGCCGAGTTCGGCTGGACCGTGCCCTGCCTCGTCGCCGCCGATGGCGAGCTGATCGCGGGTCATGGCCGCGTCCTGGCCGCCGCCCAGCTCGGGCTGGCCGAGGCCCCGGTCATCGTGCTGGGCCACCTGACCGAGGCGCAGCGCCGCGCGTACCGGATCGCCGACAACAAGCTGACCGAATTGGGCGGCTGGGACGAGGCGCTGCTGCTCGAGGAACTGCGGGGGCTGATGGCCGAGGATTTCGACCTCGGGCTGATCGGCATCCCCGAGGACGAGTTGGACGCCCTGCTTCACGATGCCGATGACCACGCGCCCATCGATGACAACGCGGCAGATGCCATCCCCGAGGCCACCACTGAGCCGATCACCCGGCCGGGCGACATCTGGGCGCTGGGCGCGCATCGCCTGTGCTGCGGCGATGCCACCGATCCCGCAGCGGTGGCGCGGCTGATGGACGGGGCCGAGGCCACGTTGATGTTCACCTCGCCGCCCTATGCCCAACAGCGCGACTATGGCGCCGCGAAGGAGAAGGTCGGCGAATGGGATGCGCTGATGCAGGGCGTCTTTGCCGCAGCGCCGGTCACCGCAGATGCCCAGCTTCTGGTCAATCTCGGCCTCGTGCACCGGGACAGCGAATGGCAGCCCTATTGGGAGGGCTGGGTCGACTGGATGCGCGCGCAGGGCTGGCGGCGGTTCGGCTGGTATGTTTGGGATCAGGGGCCGGGCTTGCCGGGCGACTGGAACGGCCGCCTCGCGCCCTCGCACGAGTTCATCTTCCATTTCAACCGCGCGCCGCGCAAACCGCACAAGACCGTCCCGTCGAAGCATGCAGGCGAGGTCCTCGGCGGCGGCGGGCTGCGCGGCGCCGACGGCACAGTCCACGCCAAGCGAGGGGCCGGCAATGCGATCCAGAGCCATCGTATCCCCGACTCCGTATTTCGCATCATGCGCCACAAGGGCGGCTTGGGCGCGGCCGGATCGCACCCGGCAGTGTTCCCGGTGGCGCTGGTCGAGGCAGTGCTCGGGGCCTTCAGCGATCCGGGCGATCTGATTTTCGAGCCGTTCTGCGGCTCGGGCACCCAGATCATAGCCGCCGAACGCGCTGGGCGGCGTTGCTGCGCGATGGAACTGGACCCGGCCTATTGCGACGTCGCCGTGCGGCGCTGGGAGATGGCGACGGGTAGGAAGGCCGCAGTTCTTGACGTCAGTTGAGCCGGTACACCTGCCCTCTGCTCTCCTCCTTGATGGAGGTCACCGCCAACCCGAGCCGTTTCTTCAAGACGCCCGAGATCACCCCACGTGAAGTGTGACCCAACCAGCCCGTGGCCGCGACAATCTCGGCGATGGAGGCCCCTTCGGGGCGTTTCAGCATCGCGATCAGCATCGCCTGTTTTGTCCCGGCACGCTGCGTCGGCTGTTTCGGTACGGGCGGGTTGGCGGGATCCTCCCGGATGGCGGCCATCGCCTCGACCACCGCCGGCTCGATCTCGATGGCCAGCAGGCCCGCGTCGGTGACCACCAGCGTGGTGCCATGGCCATCGCCGGTTTCGCGCCAGAGTGGCTCGCCGCGCCGGAGGTTGGCATCGACCTCCTGCAGCCAGCCGTGGCCGATCATCCTCGTGACGGCCATCTTCGCCGCCGCCCCGGCCAGCCCCTTGGGCAGCGGCAGGGCGATGTTGTCAGGGCGCTGGGCCCCGGCGCTGAGGATGATGGTCTGGGTTTCGGTGAGTTTCATCATAACGGGTTCCTGTTACTGATCGTGCGCGGCAAGGAAGGTGGTGATGCGCGACAGCAGATCGTTGTTTCCGTTGGCATCGGTCCCGATGATCACGTCGCCATCGTCGTCGCATTCCAGATCGGCGACCTCGCGCAGCAGGGCGATGGCCTCGTCGCAGGCGGCGAGGCGCTCGGCCTCCCATGCGGCGGTGATGGCGTCCTGTTCGATCTGGTGGCGCCGGGCGGGGTCAAGCGGCATGTTCGCCCTCCTTGAAGGCAGCGTCGGTGGTCCGGCGCAGCAGGCTGGCGTAATGCTCCAATGTGCCGACATCGCCCCAGTTGATCTCGTCGGGATGGGCGTTGAAATGATCGGCGCTGAGGGCCTGCAACCGGGCCAACATGCTGTCGATCTCGATCTTCTTCGCAAGGAAGGCATCGAGGGCTGCGGAGTTGTCGGTGGCGCGGCGGGTGCTCATCGGCCGGCCTCAGATGAGCTGCAGAGCGGCCAGCACGGCGCTGGCACCGGCCAGCTGCGCGGTCGGCAGTTCGATCTTGAGATGCGAGATCACGTCCGAGGCGTCGGCCTTGATGCCGTGCCCGCGCAGTTCCGCCTCGATCGCCTCGGCGATGGCGTTCTTGCGGCCGGGATCGAAGCGCGCCGGCAGGGCGGCGTAATCGAGGCGGATGGTGGTGATGGCCATGGTCATGAAGAGGCTCCGGGGGTTGAAGTGCATCGTTTCCGTACCATTGGAATCGCTCTTGCGCGGAGTGTAATCAACCGAAATCAGGAATTATTTCCGTTTATTTGCAATCAGTTGAGACTTTCGGCGACGACATGAAAGGCATGAGCGAGCGCGAGTATTCCGCCCATTCCGGTCTGTCGCGCGGAGCGATCCAGAAGGCGCGCAGAGCCAGTCGTCTGGTGGTGTACGACGATGGCTCGATCAATGCGGCGGCGTCGGACGCCCGTCGGGCGGAGATGACCGATCCGGACCAGCAGCGGCGCAGCACCGGTGGCGATACCGCGTTTTCCGGCCCGGCCGACAGTTCGTCCTATCTGAAGGCCCGCACTGCGCTGACGGTCTACCAGGCGCAGGAAAAGCAGCTGGGGATCCAGAAGAAGAAGGGCACGCTGGTGGATCGCGCCCGCGCCGAGACGCTGGTGTTCCGCCTCGCGCGGCAGGAACGCGATGTCTGGGTGACCTGGCCTGCCCGGGTGGCGGCGCTGATGGCGGCCGAAGTGGCTGCGGAGGTGGAAAAGCAAACGGCCAAGCCGGTGATCATCGAGGCCGCGATCCTGCAGAGGGTGCTGGAAACCCATGTCAGAGCGCAACTCGACGCCCTCGCCGATCTCAGGGTCTCCCTCGGATAGCGATGACCTGACAGACGGCCTCGACCTCGGGTTTGACGGTGCCGAGGATCTGCTGCGGGTCTGGCGCAGCGGCATGCGCCCCGATCCGGACCTGATCGTTTCGGAATGGGCGGATCAGCATCGCTGGCTGTCGTCACGCGCCTCGGCCGAGCCGGGGCGGTATCGGACGGCGCGCACCCCCTATCTGCGCGGGATCATGGATGCGCTCTCGCCCGGCCACCCGGCGCAGCGGATCAGCTTCATGAAGGCGGCGCAGGTCGGTGCGACCGAGGCCGGCAACAACTGGATCGGTTTTGTCATCCACCACGCGCCGGGGCCGATGCTGGCGGTGCTGCCGACGGTCGAGATGGCGAAACGCACCTCGCGCGGACGGATCGACCCGTTGATCGCCGACAGCCCGGCCTTGCGCGAAAAGGTCAGCCCGGCCCGGTCGCGCGACGCCGGGAATTCGATGCTGTCCAAGGAGTTTCCCGGCGGCATCCTGGTTCTGACCGGGGCGAACTCCGCGACAGGGTTGCGCTCGATGCCGGCGCGTTACGTCTTCATGGACGAGGTCGACGCCTATCCGGCCTCGGCCGACGAGGAGGGCGATCCGGTCACGCTGGCCGAGGCCCGCACCACCACCTTCGCGCATCGGCGCAAGGTCTTCATGGTCTCGACGCCCACGATCCGGGGGTTATCGCGCATCGAGCGCGAGTTCGAGGCATCGGACCAGCGCCGCTACTTCGTCCCGTGCCCGCATTGCGGCGCGATGCAATGGCTGCAGTTCGACCGGCTGCGCTGGGCGAAGGGGCAGCCTGACACGGCGGCCTATCACTGCGAAGGCTGCGAACGGCCCATCGCCGAGCATCACAAGACGCAGATGCTGGAGCGCGGTGAATGGCGCGCGACGGCAATCTCTGCCGATCCGAAGGCCATCGGCTTCCACCTGTCGGCGCTCTATTCGCCGCTCGGCTGGAAAAGCTGGGCGGACATCGCACGGGACTGGCTGGCGGCGCAGGGCTCCGAGGAGATGCTGCGCGCGGCGCGCAACACGCTGCTGGGCGAGACATGGGTCGAGTCGGGCGAGGCGCCGGAATGGCAGCGGCTGGCGGATCGGCGCGAGGAATGGAAGTCCGGCACGGTGCCCATGGCGGGGTTGTTCCTGACCGCCGGCGTCGATGTGCAGAAGGACCGCATCGAGATCGACATCTGGGCCTGGGGCCGGGGGCTGGAAAGCTGGCTCGTCGATCACATCGTCATTCCGGGCGGCCCGGATGATCCCACCTGCTGGGATCAGCTGACCGCGCTGTTGGGCCGAAGCTGGCAACATGCCAATGGCGCTTTCATGACGGTGGCAAAACTCGGCATCGACACCGGCTATGAGGCGGCAGCGGTCTATGGCTGGTCGCGCAGGGCCGGTTTCGAACAGGTCGCGCCGCTGAAGGGGCTGGAAGGCTTCAATCGGGCGACGCCTGTTTCCGGCCCGACCTTCGTCGACGCCACCCTCGGCGGCAAACGCCTGCGCCGCGGTGCGCGGCTCTGGTCGGTGGCGACCGCCAGCTTCAAGGCCGAGACCTATCGCTACCTGCGGCTGGAACGGCCGAGCGACGAAGACCGGGCGCTGGGAGCGCTGGACGCCCCCGGCACCATCCACCTGCCCGACTGGATCGACAGCGAATGGCTGAAGCAGCTGGTGGCCGAACAACTGGTCACCATCCGCAACAAGCGCGGCTACTCCCATCAGGAATGGCAGAAGATGCGGGAACGCAACGAGGCGCTGGACTGCCGGGTCTATGCCCGCGCGGCGGCGTGGATCCTCGGCGCCGATCGCTGGGACGAGGCCACCTGGCGGCGGCTCGAGGCGCAGGCGGGCGTGGAAACCCGCATGCCGGCAGCAGTCGCAACCAACGCCGCACCAGCCGACCCGGCCCAGCCCAAGGCCGGAACCCTGACCACACCACGCCGGAAACGGCGGGCCTATACACCCAAATTCATGAGGGACTGATGGAACCGGACCGGATGCAGGCCCTTCTGACGGCGCTGCAGGAAGCCCGCTACGCCGGGCTGCGCAGCGTCAGCTACGACGGCAAGACCGTGAGTTATGGCTCGGACGCCGAACTGGCGACCGCGATCCGCGATCTGGAGGCCCGCATCGCAGCTGTCAGCGGTGCCCCGGCCCGGCGCCGCCGCTGGGGCACGGTCGCGACGAAGGGTCTGTAAGCCATGGTCTTCGACGCCTTCCGCCAGCGTCTTGGCGGCATCATCGGAGGGTTTGACGCCGCGCAGTCGCAACGCCGCATGCGCGGCTTCCGTGCCAGCCGCGCGCATGTCAACACGCTGATCGCCGCCTCGGGCGAGACCATCACCGCCCGCGCCCGCTGGCTGGTCAGGAACAACGGCTACGCCGCGAATGCGGTCGACGCCTTCGCCAACCACGTCGTCGGCGACGGGATCAAGCCCTCGTCGAAGATCGCGGACGCAGGACAGAAAGAAGAACTGCAGAAGCTGTGGCTGCCCTGGACCGACGAGGCCGATGCCGAGGGGCTGACCGATTTCTACGGGATCCAGCGCCGGGCCGCGCGGGAAGTGTTTCTGGCCGGCGAGGTCTTCCTGCGCATTCGCACACGACGCCCCGAGGACGGCCTGACCGTACCGGTGCAGTTGCAGATGCTGCCCTCGGAAATGCTGCCGCTCGACATGAACCGCCCCTTGCCCGGCGCGGGGTCGATCCGCCAGGGCATCGAGTTCGACGGTATCGGCCGCCGCGTGGCCTATCACTTCCTGCGCCGGCACCCCGGCGACATGACAGACCCGGGGCTGGCCGGGGAAACGGTGCGCGTCCCCGCCTCCGAGGTGATCCACATCCTCGATCCGGTCGAGGCGGGCCAGCTGCGCGGCGTGTCGCGCTTCGCTGCCGCGGTGGTGAAGCTGTTCACGCTCGATCTCTACGACGATGCCGAGTTGGAGCGGAAGAAGACCGCGGCGATGTTCGCGATGTTCATCACCTCGCCCGCCCCGGAAACCGCCCTCGATCCGGCCGACGAGGACTTGGAGGTCGAGCCCGGTCAGGTCGTGCGCCTCGACCCGGGCGAGGATGTCACCACGCCCGCCACCCCGGACTCGGGCAGCACTTATGAACCCTTCCAGTATCGCACGCTCTTGCAGATCGGCGCGGCGCTGGGCGTGCCCTATGGCTATCTGACCGGCGACACCGCGAAGGGGAATTTCTCGAACACCCGCATCGCGCTGATCGACTTTCGCCGCCGCATCTCGGCCTTCCAGCACTCGGTGATGGTCTACCAGCTTTGCCGGGCGGTCTGGACGCGCTGGATGGACATGGCGGTGCTGGCGGGCGCCATCGAGCTGCCAGGCTACGCGCAAGATCGGCGCCATTACCTCGCCTGCGACTGGCTCCCCACGAAATGGGACTGGATCGACCCGGCCAAGGATGCCGCGGCGGAGATCCTGCAGATCGAGGCGGGCCTGAAGTCCCGGACGCAGGCCATCGCCGAGCGCGGCTTTGACGCCGAACAGGTCGACCGGGAAATCGCAGCCGAGCGCCAGCGCGAGACCGAGCTGGGGCTGGACTTCCGGCGGCCGGGATCGCCCGCAAAAGGCGCGGGCCAGACCGGCGCGGGGGATCAACCGGCCGAAAAGTCGGAAGAAGCCAACAAGACCGAGGACGAGGAGCACCGGGAGTTCCGCCCGGAGGAGGGCGCATGATGCATCACACCCAGATCGCCCAGCGTGTGTTCAACACGCCGCTGATGGTCGATCCGGCCAAGGCGCTGGCCTTCCTTGCAGGGCTTGGCCCCCGCCTCATCGGCCGCGAAATCAGCTTCGACGGGCTGGAAGCCGCAGCAGAGGATCGTGCTGCCGCCCTGCCCGCCAGAGCTTCGCTGTTCGGCGATGATCTGACCCGTCGCCAGGCGCAAAACGGGAACCAGCCATTCGCCGTGGTGGACGGCATCGCGGTGATCGAGATCGCCGGCACGCTGGTGCATCGCGGCGCCTGGATCGGGAAATCCTCGGGTCTCACCTCCTATGAAGGCATCGCCGCGCAGCTGCAGGCGGCCATCGCCGATCCCTCTATTCGCGGCATCGCGCTGGATATCGACAGCTTCGGTGGCGAGGTGGCGGGCGCTTTCGATCTGGCCGACCGCATCCGTGCGGCCCGGGCGCAGAAGCCAGTCCATGCCTTCGTCGCCGATCACGCGCTCTCGGCCGGCTATGCGCTGGCCTCGCAGGCCGACCGGGTCATCCTGCCCCGCACCGGTTCGGTCGGCAGCATCGGTGTGCTGGCGATGCACAGCGACATGAGCGGCGCGCTCGACCAGAAGGGCGTCGCAGTGACGCTGATCCATGCCGGCGCGCGCAAGATCGACGCCAACCCGTATCAGCCGCTGCCGGAAACGGTGCGCGCCCGGATCGCGGGCGAGCTGGTAGACCTCCGCCAGCTCTTTGCGGAAACCGTCGCCGAGGGGCGCGGCACCCGGCTCGACACCCTGCGCGCGCTGGGCACCGAGGCGGCGGTGTTTCGCGGCGAAGCGGCAGTCTTTGCCGGTCTAGCCGATGAGGTCGCCGATCCCGTCACCGCCTTCCGCGCCTTCGCCGCCGCGCCAAGCGGCATTTCCACCCCAAAAGCAAAGGGTCCAATCATGACCACCAACACCGATGACGATCCGCAGACCGCTCCGGCAGTTTCCGCCACCGCGCCGGAGCCGGCCTCGCCCCCGGCACTCGCGGCGCCGCAAGCTGAAGCAGCGGACGTGTCCCCCGAGGCCATCCGCGCCGAAGCGGCCGAGGTCGCACAGGTCTGCGCCCAGGCGGCGCGGCTGGGCGTGACCATCGACGCTGCCGATGCCGTGGCCCGTGGTCTGAAACCCGAGGCGCTGCGGGCGAAGGTGCTGGCCGATCTGGCCGCCCGCAGCGACGCGGCAGGCATCATCGCCACCGCCCCGGCCGTAACGGCGAAGGAAAGCCCGATCGTCGCCGCTGCCCGCAAATCCGCCGCCTCGCGCTGATCCCGGCGCACCCCCTCCCCCGACATTCCGGAGCCTGAACCATGCCCGTCCTGACGCAACCGCCCTCGATGGGCGATGTCCTCAAATACGAGCTGAACCCGAACTACAGCCGCGAAGTGGTGACACTGCTCGCGGGCACGGCCTACCCCACCGGCGCGGTGCTGGGGCAGATCACCGCCAGCGGCAAATACACAATCTCACCCGCCACCGGCTCGGACGGGGCCGAGACTGCCGCTGCGGTGCTGCTTTACGCCACCGATGCCGCAGCGGCCGACGCTACCGGCATCGTGGTGGCCCGGGGACCCGCCATCGTCTCGCGCGCAGGCCTCGTCTTCGACGCCAGCGTCGATGACGCCACCAAGACTGCCGCCAAGATCGCCGAACTGGTCACCGTCGGCATCGTCACCCGTGACGGCGCCTGACGCGTCACATCGACAGTCCTCCCCCATCATCCCCGGAGTCCTCCCATGACCATCACCCGCAATCCTTTTGACGCCGGCGGCTATTCGCTGGCCGAGATGACGCAGGCCATCAATATCCTGCCCGATCTCCATACCCGCCTCGGCCAGCTCGGGCTGTTCCGCTTCGAAGGCGTCAGCCAGCGCTCGGTGATCATCGAGCAATATGAGGGTGTGCTGAGCCTGCTGCCCTCGGTCCCACTGGGTGGTCCCGCCACCGTCGGCACCCGCGAGGGCCGGTCCATGCGCAGCTTCGCCCTGCCATGGATCCCGCATGATGATGTGATCCTGCCCGCCGATATCCAGGGAGTTCCGGCGCTCGGGGTCTCGGATGCGGCCGATCCGCTGGTTGGCGTCATGAGCCGCAAGCTGATGCTGATGCGCCGCAAGCACGCCCAGACCCGCGAATACATGGAGATGAACGCCCTGCGCGGCATCGTGAAGGACGGCGCCGGGACGACCCTCTACAACTACTTCACCGAATTCGGGCTGACCCAGATCTCAGTCGATTTCCTGCTGGGCACCGCCGGCACCAATGTGCAGGCCAAGGTTCGCGAGGTCTTGCGCGCCATCGAGGACAACCTGCTCGGCGAGGCAATGACCGGCGTGCATGCCCTCGTCAGCCGCGAGTTCTTCGACAAGCTGATCGGCCATGCCAAGGTGGAAGAAGCCTACACGTTCTACGCCGCCACGGGCGCCCAGCCCTTGCGCGAGGATATGCGCAGGAACTTCCCCTTCGCCGGGATCCTCTTCGAGGAATATTCCGGCGCGGTCACCCTGTCGACGAAAGCCACCGAGCGCTTGGTGCCCGCAGGCGAAGGCATCGCCTTCCCCTTGGGCACCATGGACACCTTCACCACCTATGGCGGCCCGGCGAACCTGCTGGAAACCGCCAATACTATCGGTCTGCCGCTCTACGCTCGCCAGCATCTCGACGAGAAGGGCCGCTGGATCGACCTGATGACCGAAGCCTCGATCCTGCCAGTCAACAAGCGCCCCCGGCTGGCCGTCCGCCTGCATACGTCGAACTGACGCCACGCGGAAATCGTCATGTCCGCCTTCGCCAACGCCATGGACCGCATCTTCAGCCATGCCGTCATGGCGGTGCCGGGCCTCTGGATCTCCGCCAGCACGTCGGAGGAGCGAACCATCCGCATCATCACCCGCGCCCCGGACCGCGTCACCGACTTTGGCGCCGGGCGCTTTGTCAGTGATACCACCATGGTGGACGTCCGCGTGGCCGATCTGCCGGCCCCACGCCCCGGCGATCTGATCGTCATCGGCGCGGACAGCCATGTGATTCAGGGGGAGCCGTTGCGCGACCGCGAGCGGTTGATCTGGACGCTGGACCTGAGGCCGGCATGAAGCTGAAGCTCGAGATCACCGACATCGCCGCCCTGATGCGGGCCGAGGTCCGTGCCGGCGAGAAGGCCGTCAGCACCGCCATGCGCGAGGCCGGGACCAGCCTGAAATCCGCCTGGCGCGGCCAGATCAGCGGCGCAGGCCTCGGCGCGCGGCTCGCCCGCACGATCCGCTCCGAGGACTATCCCAAGGCGAGGCCCAGCCTGAATGCTGCTGCGCTGGTCTGGTCAAAGGCCCCGGTGATCATCTCCGCGCATGATACCGGGCCGCTCATCCGGTCCCGGGGCGGGCTGTGGCTGGCGATCCCCATGCCCGCCGCCGGAAAATCCCTGCGCGGCGGCCGGATCACGCCGCTGGAATGGGAACGCCGCACCGGCCTCCGCCTGCGCTTCGTCTATCGTCGTCGCGGCCCCAGCCTGCTGGTGGCCAAGGGGCGGCTGAACACGAAGAGCCGTGCGGTGGCGTCACGCTCGAAGACCGGCCGCGGGCTGACCACCGTGCCGATCTTCCTGCTGGTCCCGCAGATCAGGCTGCGCAAGCGGCTGGATCTGGCGCGGGATGCGGAACGGGTGGTAGACGCACTGCCAAAACTGATCGTCATGAGGTGGTCGAAATGAGGCAGATAGCCAACAGGAAGCGCCGATGACATTTTTCTAGTTGATTGCACGGGTGGCGTGTAGGCTCGGTATCGGCGATAGGGCACGGAAAAGGCCACGTGATGGCGATGAAGCCTCTTGCAGACGTCGCGACAGAACTCGGCAGCGACTTCGATGCTGACCGGATCCGATCCACCGCGCAAAAGAATGACATTCACATTGAAGTGGTTAAGGGCGTTGAAACAGTCGACCCTGAAGCCATACGGGCAATCCTGACGATCCAGGCCGTCAAGCCACGCCTCGACCACCTCGAAACTGTAGCCAAGGGACTGACCGTTATAGTTCGGCCTGCAGCACACAGTTGGAAGATTCCCGTGCTGTCTGCCGCTTTTGCAGCCCTTGCCGCAGGCTCAGCTTGGTGGGCAGCGGACACCGCAAGCAAGGCCCTGAAGGCGACTAGCGGTTTCGCTGCTCTGGAGCAGTTTATCGACGCCCTTGAGGCAACGACTGACATAAAAGACAAGAAGAAAGTCTTGGAAATCCGCTTATGGCTTGCCAAGAAAATGAAGGACGAAGGCGTCATTTCTGATACGATGTGGGGTGGTCTCCTTGATGAGCTTTGTCCAGAAGGCAAAAATTCGGACCCGGAGTTCCTCAGAACGGAATGTGATACACACAGATCAAGTCAAACCACGACCGGTCAAAGCCAGTCCGGAACGGTGACGAAGGTGGAGGATGGCCTGTGAATCGATCAAATCTGCGCTTTATTGCGGCGAGCATTGCGGTGATTGCGATAACCGTCGCGTCCGCGAACGCCCAGGAAACATCAATGCGCGAACTCTTCGATGCGGGTCCTCCGGAAGTCCGCAGGCTCGTGCCGGACCTGCCGCGCGAGCTTGGGAACGGCGCTGCGCTGTTGATGAAAGCCAACGGGCATATCCAAGATGCTCTGGCCATATGGCTTGCGCAGGAACCCAATTTTGATGAGTTCGAGGCCAATCTGCGCGATGCGAAGGATCTGTACACCGGTGGCGCAGAGCAGATTTCGAAGGTTCCAGTCCCCGAGGGAATCAAGCTCTCAGAAACTGCGTTGGACGCATTGGCTGCCAAAGGCTATCATGAAATCGAGACCAGTGGTCAGGTCCTCAATGAGCTGGTAAGGCTCGGGACGGAAGCCGCTGAACTCATCATAAAGATGGAGGGCGGCGCGGGCAGTAAATCTGATGTTGGGACGCTGATAGAGATTGTCTGCCAACTGGATATGTTTGTGGGGATATTGTCTGGTGCAGTTGCCACCGTGGCGTAGCAATTCAGATCATTGATAGCAGCGCACAGCGAAATGTTTTCATATGGCGGGCGGTCACGCCCATCAAACAGGCTGCCAACTTATGCCCACCGCTCGCGAAACCGTCCTCACCGCGCTGCACGCGCGGCTGCAGCCCGTTGCCGCCCTTATCCTGCGTGACGAGGTGCTGCCCGAGCGGATCCCGACGGCGGGGCTGATCATCCTGCGCGATGGCCAGCCCGGCGAGCCGGAGGTGACGCTCTCGCCGCTGCGCTACCACTACCAGCACCGGACCGAACTGGAGGTCGTGGTCCAGGCCGGCACCGGCCGCGCCGATGCCTTCGACAGCCTGATCGCTGCCATCGGTGCGGCGCTGGCGGCCGACCGGACACTGGGCGGGCTGTGCGATTGGGTCGAACCGGAGGCTCCGGCCTCGGTCGATCTGCCCATCGATGGCGCGGCGGCACTGAAGGCGGCGGTGATCACCGTCGTGCTTTATTATACGACGACTGGGCCGCTGGTCTGACGGGAGGGGCCGCTCGCTTCAGCAGCTGCGGTAATAGCCCCTTGAATAGCGGCAATATTCACTGGCCACCCCGGCCCAGATCATCACGGCGGCGATGTCGCGTCCGTCCGGCAGAAAGCACTGGGCTACGATCCGGCCGTAACGGTCCACGCCGCGAATCTGGCATTGCAGCCTTCTGCCCGCAACCAGTTGCCGCATCGTCGCGGTGGCGTCAGGCCCTCCCGCCCGGTTCCATTCAGGCGCGTCCAAGCCCCAGATCCGGATCCGGCGGCTCTCGCCCTGAAGCGCGAAGGTATCGCCGTCGATCACCTTGCTGACGGTCGCGGAAATCGCTGTCGGGCCCTGCGGAGCATCAGCCTGTTGCGGCGGTGGCGGCGCACAAGCGGACAGGATGACGGCAAGCACGGCAGTCCGAAGAAACGAAAATAACTTCATGCGCCGGGAATGCCCTCGGGCAGAGCCCGAAATCAAGACTCTTAGCGGAAATCAGTTTAGCAGAAGGAATCCCCATGGCACGCGCCCAAGGCGCGCGGTCGCAACTCGCGGCCGCGTTCGAGACTGTCTACGGCACCCCGCCCGCCAGCGGCTACACCCGCCTGCCCTTCGCGTCCTCGACGCTCAGCGCCGAGCAGCCGCTGCTGAGTTCGGAACTGCTGGGCTATGGCCGCGATCCGCTGGCCCCGGTCAAGGACGCGATCACCGCGGACGGCGATCTGACCATCCCCATCGATGCCGAGGGTTTCGGCTTCTGGCTCAAGGCCGCGTTCGGGGCGCCGACCACCACCGGCACTGCGCCGGGGCCATATACGCATGAGTTCCGCTCGGGCAACTGGACGCTGCCGTCAATGTCGATCGAGACCGGCATGCCGGAGATCCCGCGCTTCGCCATGTATTCCGGCGTGATGGTCAACCAGCTCAGCTGGACCATGCAGCGGTCGGGGCTGCTGACCGCTACGGCGCAGCTTGTGGCGCAGGGTGAGACCGTCGCCAGCACCTCGCAGGCCGGCACGCCCGCCGATCTAGACCTGATCCGCTTCGGGCATTTCAACGGCGCCATCACGCGCAATGGCGCGGCACTGGGCAACGTGATCTCGGCGCAGATCACCTATGCCAACAATCTCGACCGGATCGAGACCATCCGCAGCGACGGCATGATCGACGGGGCGGATCCGACGATTGCCGCGCTGACCGGACAGATCGAGCTGCGCTTTGCCGACATGGTGCTGATGAACCAGGCCATCGCGGGCGGGCCCTGCGAATTGGAATTCGCATACACCCTGACCAGTGGCGAAAGCCTGACCGTCACCGCCCACGCAGTTTATCTGCCGCATCCGCGCCTTGAGATCAGCGGCCCGCAGGGCATTCAGGCCAGCTTCGACTGGCAGGCGGCGAAGGCCTCCAGCCCGGCGCGCATGTGCACCATCACCCTTGTCAACGATATTGCAGGATACTGATCATGATCCGACTGAACCTGACCACCGAACCGCGCTGGATCGAACTGCTGCCCGGCCTGCGGCTGCTGGTCTCGCCCGTCACCACCGCAATCATGGCCTCGGCCCGTGCCGACGTCAGTCTCGACCGCCTCGATCCTGATGCCCCGAAGGAGGTTCTCGCCGTCGCCATGGCGCAGGCGGTGGCCCGTCGCGTGGTCAGCGAATGGGAGGGGGTCGGCGATGACGATGGCAATCCCCTTCCGGTGACGCCCGATGGCATCGACGCCCTGCTGAACATCTGGCCGGTGTTCGAGGCGTTTCAGGAGAAGGTCCTCGGCCCGCATCTGATGCTGGATGCGGAAAAAAACGCCTTCGCGCCCTCGCCGAATGGCACTTCGGCGGGGGCGACCAATATTGCGCAGCCTGCCCCGGACAATGCGCGGACTGCCCTGCCCGACTGAACGCGCCGGAAACGCACGAGGGCTGGCAGGTCTGGGATCTGGCCGGGCGCCTGAGCGGGCAGGTCCGGGCCATCCCCGGCGCGGTTCTCGGCTGGGACATGGGCGCGGCTCTGGAAATGGGTCGCGCCCTTGGCGTTGCACCGCTGGCAGTCGCGGAACTGCTGCCGGTGATCGAGGCCGAGATGATCCGCAAGTCCAACCAGAAGATCGAGGAAGGCAGAGGCGATGGCCGAGAAGAAAGTTTCCGTTCGTCTCGTCGCTGAGAACGGACGGCAGGTCCGGGCGGAACTGGAGGGCGTCGGCAATGCCGGCGCCGCCAGCTTCAAGCGCCTCTCGGCCGAGGTCGACACCGCCGGCGTCATGCTGCGCCGCCTCGCCGGCATCGCCGCCGGTGCGCTCAGCATCCGCCAGGTTGCGCAATATGCTGACACCTGGACGGACCTGCGATCCCGCGTCGATCTGGCGACCGGATCGCAGGAGAAGGGCGCGCTGGTCATGGAGCGTCTGGCTGCGATGGCCCGGCGCACCTATTCAGGGATCGAGCAGACCACCGAGTCCTGGCTCGCCAATGCCACCGCGCTGCGCGAGCTCGGCCTGTCCACGGCCGAGAGCCTCGATTTCACCGAGGCGCTGAACAACGCCATGGTGGTCTCGGGCGCGAAGGCCGAGCGCGCCGCCTCGGTCCAGAACGCGCTGTCCAAGGCGATGGCGCTGGGCAGCCTGTCGGGCGACAACCTGAACACGGTGATCCAGACCGGCGGCCGGGTGGCGGAACTGCTGGCCGACGAACTCGGGACCACGGTTTCCGGCCTGCGGCTGATGGGCCAGCAAGGGGCGATCACCGGCGAGGTGATCCGCACGGCGCTGGTCGGCAATCTGGAGCTGTTGCGCGAGGAAGCCGACTCCATGCCGGCCACCATCGGCGACGCGTTCACGCTGATCGGCAATGCCGCGCTGCAACTGGTCGGCAGCTGGGACCAGATGGTGGGGGCGTCGTCTTCGGTGGCATCCGCGCTGATCTTCCTGGCCGACAACATCGAGCGGCTGGCCTCGATCGGCATCGCCTTCGCCGCATTCATGGCCGGGCGCTGGGTCGCCGCCTTCGTCGCGGCGAGGGTCGCGACCTTCAGCCTCGCCACCGCGCTGACTGTGCTACGCGGGGCGCTGATCCGCACCGGCATCGGCGCGCTGATCGTCGCGGCGGGCGAGCTGATCTATCAGTTTTCCTCGCTCGTGAAATCGGTCGGGGGCATCGGCACGGCATTCAAGCTGCTCGGCGATGTCGCAAAAGAGGTCGGCCAGCGCATCGTCCTGGCCTTCCAGGCAGCCTTCGCCCTGCTGAATGCGGCTTGGGACGGGTATCGGGCCTATGTCTTCACCGTCCTCGACCTGATCGTGACCGGCGCGGTCACCGCCGTCGACCGCACTATCGCGGTCTGGCACGGCGGGTTTGAGGCGATCAAGGCGATCTGGGGTCTGCTTCCCGATGCCATCGGCGATCTGGCGTTCAAGGCGGCCAACGGGCTGATCGCCGGGGTCGAGGCGATGCTGAACGGCGTCGTCACCCGGATCAACAGTTTCATCTCCGGCATCAACGCCGCCCTCGCCATGCTGCCCGAATGGGCTGTCGGCGAAGGCGGAGCGCAGATCGGAACCTTGGACCCGTTCAACATCGGCCGCATCGACAACCCGTATGCCGGGGCTGCTGGCGATGCCGCTGCGGCTGCTGCTGGCGCATTCGCCGATGCCTGGGACCGGACCTATATCGAGACCCCGGACCTGTTCGGCGATCTTGCCGACGAAGCCGCGGCGGCAGCGGCCGCGCATCTCGACGCCGCGCAGGCGCTGGGCGCGGCGGCGGTCGCGCCGCTGGAAAGCTGGCAGGCGCTGAAGGATGCGGTCACCGCCTCGGGCGAGGATGGCGCGAACGCGCTGGATGATGCCGCTGGCGCGGCCGAGCGGGTTGCCGGTGGCGTGGATCGCGCCGGTGGCGCTGCGGGCCGCGCCGGTGCTGCCGGGCGGCAGGCAGGCGAGGATGTCAAGGAGGCAGCAAATGATGCACTTCTGGGCTGGGATGCGGTTACCGAATCGCTCTCCGACTATGCCGAAAAGGCCCGCAGCATTGGAGGCGATATCGGCAATACGCTGGTCGGGGCCTTCCAGAGCGCCGAGAACGCGGTCGGGGATTTCGTCAAGAGTGGCAAGCTGAGTTTCAGCGATCTGGTGACCTCGATGCTGGCCGACATGGCGAAGCTGGGCGCGAGGCGCTTCCTGCTCGGGCCGCTGGCCGGAGTTCTGTCGGGCTTCATGCCGGGGATGGGCGCGGGCGGGCTCTTCGCCAACATCTTCCATGACGGCGGCATGGTCGGCGGGGCCGCGCCCGGCCGCATGGTGCCAGCAATGGCCTTTGCCAATGCCCCGCGTATGCACAACGGCGGCTGGGCCGGCCTGCGCTCGGACGAAGTGCCGGCGATCCTGCAGCGCGGCGAGCGGGTACTGTCGCGGCGCGAGGTCGCCAGCGGCGCAGGTGGGGTCACCATCAACATCAACGCCCGCGATGCAGAAAGCTTCCGGCAGTCCCGCGCGCAGATCAGCGCCGATATCGCCCGCGCGGTGTCGTTCGGCCACAGGAGCACATGATGGCATTTCACGAGGTCCGGTTCCCGGACAACATCAGCCGCGGCGCGCGCGGTGGGCCAGAACGACGCACCCAGATTGTCGAACTGGCCTCCGGCGACGAGGAACGCAACGCAAGCTGGGCGAACAGCCGACGGCGCTATGACGTGTCCTACGGTATCCGCCGCGCCGACGATCTGGACGCCGTGGTTCAGTTCTTCGAGGCCCGCAACGGCCGGCTGCACGGGTTCCGGTTCAAGGATTGGGCCGATCACAAGTCCTGCAAGCCGAGCGAGATGCCGACTGCTGCCGACCAGTTGATCGGCACCGGCGACGGGGTCACCACACAGTTCCAGCTGGTGAAGCGATACGCCTCCGGGGCGCAGACATGGGTTCGGACCATCACCAAGCCGGTGGCGGGCACGATCAGCATCGCGCTGGGCGGCATCGAGCAGGTTTCCGGTTGGTCGGTCGACACGACAACCGGGATCGTCAGTTTCACCACCGCGCCCGGCGCCGGCGTGACCATCCGTGCGGGGTTCGAGTTCGACGTGCCGGTCCGCTTCGACAGCGATGCACTGGACGTCACCCTCGATATCGAGCGGCTCGGCTCGATCACCTCCATCCCGCTCGTGGAAATACGCCGATGAAATCCCTGTCCCCTGCCCTGCAAGCCCATCTGGACGATGGCACCACCACCTTGGCCTGGTGCTGGAAGATCACCCGTGCCGATGGTGTGTGTTTCGGCTTCACCGACCATGATCGCCTGCTGTCCTTTGGCGGCATGGATTTCGAGCCGGAAAGCGGCCTCTCGGCCTCGGAAATCCGATCTGGCTCGGACCTGTCGGTGGATTCGCAGGATGCCGAGGGCGCGCTCACGTCCGACCGGATCACCGAGACCGATATTCTGGACGGGCGCTGGGACAATGCGCTGGTCGAGGTCTGGCGGGTGAACTGGAGCGCCCCGAGCCAGCGGGTGCTGATCCGGCGCGGCGCCATCGGCGAATTGCGGCGTGGACGCATGAGCTTCGTGGCCGAGGTGCGCAGCATGGCGCATGTGCTGGGCCAGACCGTCGGCCGGGTCTATCAGGGCACCTGTGACGCGGCGCTGGGCGACGCCCGATGCGGCGTGGGCCTGAACGACCATGTCTATCGAGGAACCGGCGCGGTGCTCGATCCGATCCGCGATCAGGCCTTCACGGCATCCGGCATCAGTGGCTTCGCCAATGGCTGGTTCGCCTTCGGGGTGCTGGAATGGGCATCCGGCGGCAATTCCGGTCGCCGCGACGAGATCGTTCTGCACGAAATCGCCTCCGGCGTCGTCACCATCACGCTGCTGGAAGCGCCGGTGCGGGTGATCACCACCGGCGACACCTTCACCATCCGCGCCGGCTGCGACAAGCGGCCGGAAACCTGCGCGGCGAAGTTCGCCAATATCCTGAACTTCCGCGGCTTCCCGCATATCCCCGGCCAGGACGCGGTTGTCCGTTATGCCACGTCTGATGGTGGCCATGAGGGGGCGGTGTTGTGATGGGCGCGGCAGTGGTTGCACCGCCCGCAACATCTGTTGCCCGGCCCGCCGATCCGTTGCGGGTGATCGCCGCGGCGCGCGGCTGGCTCGGCACGCCCTATCACGACCAGGCCAGCCTGCGCGGCGTCGGCTGCGATTGCCTCGGGCTGGCGCGCGGCATCTGGCGGGAGGTGGTTGGCTCCGAAACCCTGCCGGTGCCACCCTACAGCCGCGATTGGGGCGAAGTCGGGACGCGCGAGATTCTGGCCGACAGCGCGGCGCGGGTGCTGATCCGCATCGACCCCGAGACGGCCGGTCCCGGCGCTGTGGTGCTGTTCCGCATGAGGGCCGGAGCCATCGTCAAGCATGTCGGTATCCTGACCGGCGAGGACAGCTTCATCCATTCCTATGAACGGCTCGGGGTGATCGAGGAACCGCTCACGACCGCATGGCGGCGGCGCATCGCCTTCGCCTTCCTGTTTCCCCGCCCGCACAAGAAGAAGACCTGATCCATGGCCACAATCCTTCTCGGCGCGGTCGGCACCGCCATCGGCGGCGGCTTTGGCGGCACCATTCTCGGGCTTTCGGGCGCCACCATCGGCGGCATGATCGGCTCCGGCATCGGCTCGATGGTCGATAGCTGGATCGTCTCGTCGATGATGCCCGGCCAGCGCATCGAGGGCGCGCGCATGGACAGCCTGCGCGTGACCTCCGCGACCGAAGGCGTGGTGATCCCGCGGCTCTACGGACGGATGCGCATCGGCGGCAATATCATCTGGGCGACCGATTTCCGCGAGGAGGTGAACACCCGCCGGCAGGGCGGTGGCAAGGGCGGCGGGCCGAAGGTCACCAGCACCGAATACAGCTACTATGCCAGCTTCGCGGTGGCGCTCTGCGAAGGCCCGATTACCGGCATCGGGCGCATCTGGGCGGATGGCAAGCTGCTCGATACCTCCGCGATCACCATGCGCTGGTATCCCGGCGACGAGACGCAAGGGGCCGATCCGTTCATTGCCGCCAAGATGGGGGTGCCGAACACGCCGGCCTATCGCGGCACCGCCTATGTGGTGTTCGAGGAACTGCTGCTCAGCGATTTCGGCAACCGCCTGCCGCAGCTTTCCTTCGAAGTTTTCCGCCCGCTCGATGATCCCGACACCGCCGAAGGGTTGGTCGAGGCGGTGACCATCATTCCGGCCTCGGGCGAATGGGCCTATGCGACCGAGATTGTGCGCAGGACCGAGGGCGGGCGTTCGGGATGGGGATCGAGCGGGCAGATCGTCGGCGGCACGACCGCCGCGGACAATGTCCATGCACTGCCCGAGACGCCCGACATGCTGGTCTCGCTCGACCGGCTCGAGGCGATGGTGCCTGCGGTCACCGGCGCCTCGCTGGTGGTGTCGTGGTTCGGCGACGACCTTCGGGCCGGCAATTGCAACATCCGGCCCAAGGTCGAGATGGCCGAGAAGGCCACGGCGCCCGAATGGCGCGTGAACGGCGTCCCCCGGTCGCAGGCCCTGGTGGTCAGTCAGGACGATCAGGGTCGCCCGGTCTACGGCGGCACGCCGGCGGATTTCTCGGTGGTCGAGGCAATCCGTGAGATGAAGGCGCGCGGGCTGAAGGTGACTTTCTATCCGTTTCTGATGATGGATATCCCGGCCGGCAACGCCCTGCCTGATCCTTACAGCGACAATGAAACGACCATCGGCCAGCCGGTGCTGCCGTGGCGCGGCCGGATCACCTGCTCGCCAGCGCCGGGCTTTGCCGGGAGTGTGGACAAGACCGCTGCCGCCACGTCGCAGGTCAATGCGTTTTTCGGCGCAGCGCAGCCGGGCGACTTCTCGATCTCTGGCGAGACCGTGACCTGGACCGGCGCGGCGAATGATTGGGGCTTCCGCCGCATGATCCTGCATTACGCCCATCTCTGCGCGGCAGCCGGCGGCGTCGATACCTTCCTGATCGGCTCGGAAATGCGCGGGTTGACGCAGATCAGGTCGGGGGCAGCGAGCTATCCGGCCGTGCAGGCGTTGCGCGATCTCGCCGCTGCCGTCCGCGCGATCCTCGGGCCCGCCACGAAGATCAGCTATGCCGCCGACTGGTCCGAATACTTCGGGCACCACCCGCAGGATGGCAGCGGTGACGTGTTCTTTCACCTCGACCCGCTCTGGGCAGATGCGAATGTCGATTTCGTCGGCATCGACAATTACATGCCGCTGTCCGACTGGCGCGATGGCTGGGACCATCTCGACGCGCAGACCTGGCCCTCGATCTACGACCAGGCTTATCTGCAAAGCAACATCGCCGGCGGCGAGGGCTTCGACTGGTTCTATGCCAGCGATGCCGACCGGATCAGCCAGACCCGCACGCCGATCACAGACACCATCACGCCTCACCCCGGTGGCGAGGTGATCGACACGATGCCGGGCAGCGCGCCAAACTACAATATTGCGCCCGGCTCGGCCTTTGCGACCACCGTTCCGGTGCGCAGCAACAGCATCACCCATGCCTGCACGGTTCAGATTCCGGCCACGCTGTCTGACGGCCTGATTTACGAGATCAGCAACGGCTTGAGCGGGATGTGGTTCGGCTTGATGGACGGGTATCTGCGCCTGTTCTTCCAGCATAATGCCGTCCTTCCGTCCGCGAACCGGGTCCGTGTCGCGCAGGTACCCGCCGCTCCCTACGCGGGGCAGACGGTCGATCTGACCACGGCTTTCGATCAGGAAACAGGCGAGTTGTGGTTCGCCATCGATGGTCTGGTTGCCGACAAGGTCGGTTTCGGCGGGCCCGTAGCAGGCCAGTGGGGCGGGAACTCCGCCTGTGGCTACGGGGTCGCGAATGGCCCCGTGCCGGGTGGCGCGCTCACGACAGACAGCCCATGGGCAGGATCACTGGTCAGCAATCTGCAAATCTGGTCGGTGGAGGTCCCTGCCACAATGGATATCCCGCCCGGTACAACCGAGCCATGGGTTTTCCGCTACAAGGATATCCGCGCATGGTGGGCCAATCAGCATCGCAACCGCCCCGGCGGGGTTCCGGCATTATCGCCGACCGCATGGGTGCCCCAGTCGAAGCCGATCCGCTTCACCGAGCTTGGCTGCCCTGCCGTGGATCGCGGCACCAACCAGCCCAACGTGTTCCATGACCCTAAATCCTCGGAGAGCTTCTTCCCGCATTTCTCGCGCGGCTGGCGCGACGACGCCATCCAACGTGCCTATCTCGAGGCCACCTGGCTGCACTGGCGCGAGCCGGTCAACAACCCGATCTCGGCGGTCTATGCCGCGCCGATGGTCGATATCGCGAACAGCGCCGCCTGGACCTGGGATGCGCGGCCCTATCCATTCTTCCCCGAGCTTTCCGATGTGTGGTCGGATGGAGGCAACTGGCGGCTCGGGCACTGGCTGACCGGGCGGCTGGGCGCGGTCTCGCTGGCGGCGCTGGTGCGGAGCCTGTGCCTGCGCGCCGGGCTGCCGGAGGCGTGGATCGACACCTCCGGGCTGACTGGCGCGGTAGATGGTTATGTGATTTCGGCGCTGGAATCGCCGCGGACCTCGATCACCATGCTGGCGCGGCATTTCGGCTTCGATGCCGTCGAGAGCGAGGGCCGGATCAGGTTCGTGATGCGCGGCCGTGCGCCAGTGGCGGTGATCGCGCCCGACGACATGGTGGCCAGCGGCTCCGGCGACGTCATGGAACTGACGCGCGGCCAGGAGACGGAACTGCCGCAGGCGCTGAAATGGCAGGTGGCGCGCGCGGACGAGGATTATGACGGCATCACCGTCGAGTCCCGCCGCATTGCCGTGAGCGCCAGCAGGGTATCCTCGGACAGCTTTCCGATGGCGGTGCCGCCCGAGGAAGCCGACCGGCGCTGCCGCCGGGCGCTGATGGAAGCCTGGATCGGCCGCGAAACCGCCGCCTTCCGCCTGCCGCCATCGCGGCTGGCGCTGGACCCGGGCGACGTGATCGCGCTCGACCACGATGGGCGACACTCGGAACTGCGGATCATTTCCACCTCGGATGCCGAGGCGCGCAGCACTGAGGCCATCCGCCAGGACCGGGACGCCTATGATCTGCCGCCCGGCAGTCCGCGCCCGGCCTCGCTGACGCAGCCGGTGGTGTTCGGGGCACCGCTGGCGGTGATTCTCGACCTGCCGCAGCTGACCGAGGATCATGTCGCGCATCACCCATTGATCGCCGCCCATGCCCGACCATGGCCCGGCCGGATGGCGGTGTTCCGCAGCCCGGAGACTTCCGGCTTCGACCTGCTGACCACATTCACCACCCGGGCGCGGATGGGCGTTCTGGTGGCCGATCTCCATTCCGGCCCGACCTCGCGGTTCGACTACGGCAATTCGGTCTGGCTGGACCTGCCGACCGGCACGCTGGAAAGCGTCACCGATCTGCGCCTGTTCGGCGGCGAGAACACGATCGCCGTCGAGCAGCCGACCGGCGACTGGGAGATCCTGCAATTCTCGCAGGCCGAACTGATCGCGCCCGGCCGCTATCGCCTCTCGCGCCTGCTGCGCGGACAGCGCGGCACGGATGTCGACATGGCCGCCATGGTGTCCGCGGGTGCGCGGGTGGTGGTGCTGGATACGGCGCTGGCAGAACTTCCTGTCGCCGAGGCCGATCTGGGCCTGCCGTGGAACTGGCGCATCGGCCCGGCCAGCCGTCCGGTCAGCGATGACAGCTTCGCCGCACTGGCCTTCACACCGCGCGGCATCGGGCTGCGGCCCTTCGCGCCCGTGCATGTCGAGCAGCCCTGGCGGCGCGCGCGGGTTCCGGGCGATCTGACCATCCGCTGGATCCGTCGCGACCGCTCGCTCGCCGCCGATAGCTGGAACGCCGCCGAGGTGCCGATGACCGAGGCCAGCGAGGCGTGGCAGGTCGACATCCTCGACGGCGCAACCGTCAAGAGATCCTTGACGACTGCGACCGCCAGCGTGGTCTACACCGCGGCGCAGCAAAGCGCTGATTGGGGCGCGCCGCTCGGCCCCGGCGCAGCCCTCACCATCCGCATTGCCCAGATCGGGCAGGCCTTCGGCGCCGGGGCTGCCCCCGTCACCACCCTCTGGTTCTGATCAGGAGACAATCCATGTCTGACACCACAGCGCATCTCGCGCTGCCCTTCATCATGGCCGCGCAGGCGCAAAAGCACGTCACCATGAACGAGGCGCTGCGCATGCTCGACGGCATCGTGCAACTGGCGATCCTCGATCGCGACCTGACCACGCCGCCAGCCAGCCCGGCCGAAGGCGACCGCTACATCCCCGCCAGCGGCGCGGTTGGTGCGTGGTCGGGCTGGGCGGGGTCCATCGCCTACGGGATCGACGGCGCCTGGATGCGGATCCTGCCGAGCGCCGGCTGGATGGCCTGGATCGAGGACGAGGCGCAGGCCATCGTCTGGACCGGATCGGCGTGGATCCCGGTTGTGGATGCCATGGGCTTCATCGCGCAGGCCGCCTCGGTCGCCGTGGCTCGGGAGGCAAATGGCGCCAGCACCGGCATGGCGGTGCTCGAGGAAACCCTCTCCGGCCTTTCCGGGGCCAGCCGGGACTCGACCATCGTGATCCCCAACCGCGCCATCGTGCTCGGCGTATCCGTGCGGACCGTGACCGCGGTGCTGGGCGCCAGCTCCTTCGACTGCGGCGTCAACGGCGAGCCCTCGAAGTTCGGCGGCGCGCTCGGCGTCGCCGTGGGCAGCAGCAATATCGGCGTCATCGGCCCGACGGCGTTCTATGCCGACACGCCCGTGCGCCTCACCGCCAATGGCGGCAGCTTTGCCGGCGGCGCGGTGCGCATTGCCATCCATTACCTGACCTGCGCCGCGCCGGACTGAACCCATGGGAGAGAACCTCATGGACAGCATCCGCGAATGGTGGGGCGCGATCATGGCGGCAACCGGGCTGGGCGTCTGGCTGGTCCGTCTTGAAGGTGCCTCCAAAACCGCCCTGCGCGAGATCTCAAGGCTGGAAAAGCAGCTCGACGCCGACCGCCAGGCGATCTCGGAAACCCGCAAGGAACAGTACGAGATGCTGCGCGAGATGCGCGCCGACATCAAACGCCTGCTGGAACGCAGCGGTCCCGCCCGCGACTGACCGACGCCCAACCCGACCATCCACCCACCCCGCCAGCGCGCGGGGTATTTTTTATGGAGAGAACCATGTCTGTGGCGAAAGAAACCATCGAGCACGTCAAGCGCTGGGAGGGCCTGCGGCTGGAGGCCTATCCCGATCCCGGCAGCAAGGACGGCACCCCCTGGAGCATCGGTTACGGGCACACCTCGGACCGCTTCATGACAGTCCACAAGGGCCTGAAGATCACCGAGGCACAGGCCGAGGCCGCGCTGGAGCACGATCTGGGCGAGGCCGAGGATATCCTGCGCCGGCTGGTCAAGGTGCCGCTCACCGATGGGCAAAGGGCGGCGCTGACCAGCTTCGTCTTCAACATCGGCGAGGGGCAGTTCGCCAGTTCCACCCTGCTCAGAAAGCTGAATGCCGGCGATCATGATGCCGTGCCCGATCAGCTTGCGCGATGGGTCTATAATGACGGCAAGAAGATGACCGGGCTGGTCAACCGCCGCGCGGCCGAGATCGGCCTGTGGTCGAAGGGCAGTTTTGTCTCGTCGCGCACGGTCGAGGCCGCAGTCCCGCCCCTGGTCGAAAAGCTGGTCACGCCGGAAGTGCTGACAGCGGCGGGCGGCGCGCTGGCCGGGCTGACCGGGACGCTGCAGGGCGACGGGCCGGTCTCCTTCGCGCTGTCAGCGCTGATCGTCATGGCCGGGGCCTGGGTGCTGTTCCGGCTGATCAGGCGGGCCTCGTGATGCTGGCCCGCTTCAAGTCCTGGTTGGCGTTCATCGCCGCCGCCCTCCTGTTCATACTCGGCGCGCGGCGCAGCGGCGAGAAGGCCGGGCGCGCCAACGAACGCCTCGAAAATCTAGAAAGGACCAATGATGCGCGTCAAAGGATGCTGGAAGCAGCCAGCCGCCGCCCTCATGATCGCGACGCTCTCGCTGAGCGGCTGCGTGACGGAAAGTTCTGACACCGCACTCTGCCCGCCCGTGGTCGAGTACAGCGCCGCTGATCAAACCCGCGCCGCAGTCGAGGTCGAAGCGACGCCGGAAAACGCGGTTCTGGTGCGGATGATGAGCGATTATGCCGTCCTGCGCGATCAGGCGCGGGCCTGCAGGTGAAAACCGGGCCGGGCGCGCCATGCAGGAAGCGCCAGACGCCTCGACCGCAGCGCCATGCCCGGCCCGGTTCACGGATTCACAGGTTCAAAAAGCGGCAGGGATTCGCTGCGCGGGGATGATCGCACGGGAGGCCCCGGTCTGTCCCGCGCTGAGATGGGCACAATTGTGCGCATGAGAAGAACGACGCCTATGCAGTATCCTGCTCGCTCAAAGCGATATAACTCCCTTGGCGCAGGAAACTGGAGCGTTACGGCCTCACCTTGGCATAGCAACGCCGCCGGTGCAGGTTACGGCAACACCACCACCCCGCCCCAAATCTGAAGGATCGCGCTTGGCCCATTTTTTCACTGCAGATACTCATTTCGCAGATGACCCCGTGCGGCGCTTCTTCGGCCGGCCCTTTGCGTCGGTCGAGGCGATGGATGCCGCGATGATCGCTCGTGCCGGCATGGTCGGAGCCGATGACGATCTGTGGATCATCGGAGATTTCGCCGCCTGCGAGACCGAGGCGGGGCGCATGGCCGCGCAGGCGGGTTTTGCCGCGCTGCCGGGGCGGAAACATCTGGTGCGCGGCAACCACGATCCCGACTGGCTGGTTCAAACGCTGCCATGGTCCTCGGTTCATGATCTGGTCGAGATCGGCATCGGAGAGCGCCGCTTCGTCCTGTGCCACTATCCGCTGGTCACCTGGAACGGCGCGCGGGCCGGAGCGATCCAGCTTTTCGGTCATGTCCACACCCGCTGGCGCGGTGCTGAGGGTCAGGTCAATGTCGGTGTCGATCAGTGGGGCTTTGCTCCCGTCAGCGCCGATCAGGCAGAGCTGGAGGCCTTGATGCTGCCGTCGTCGCCGTTTCAGCGAATGGCAGAGGGAGTGGAGTGAAAGGGAGGTGATCTGAATAGTCAGAAAATACTTATGCAAGGGCTATCGCCTCCAGATAATCCTTGCCTATTGAGTGAACTTCTGATCGTGAGAAAAACGCCCTGATCGCGCACATCCATCGCCACTCAACTTGAGGGAAGTAAAGATTAATCCGTCAGACCGAATGATCCGCAAGGAAAGAGGGGCTATCTTCGGGAAAAGACTCGTCTTCACCCTTCCCTTCAAAAAAATTCTTCAGAGGCTTGATGACGTGCTTCTTTATATCCCTTTCATCTCTCAAGGAAAAAACAGGAACAGCAAAGAAGAAGGCGCCCGAACACTCTCCATCAGATTTCCAATGCCAGACACGGGGAGAAAACCGAGCAATGCACTCTAAATTATCCTCATCTTCTGGATTAAAATTCTCAGCATACATATAATATTCCTCCCAACCCTCAGTCCGCACTTCAGGCCGCGACCAGCAAGCAATCAGGCTTGGCTGACCTCGCCAAGGCCAGTTCACATCAAGCATTTCGTCAGAGCCATCGTGGATAATCAGGTGGATTGATATGGTTCCAAACTGCCTTGGCCTTCGGCGCCTGTCTGCCGGCTCTTCAGTCCAAATCTCTGCATGCATTGATCGGGACATGCAAATCCAATTATTTCCCGCATACTCGTCATCAATTTTACTGTTAAAGCGCACCTCGCCCCCATCGAAGCACTCTCCTTCGATCATCTCTTTCAAGCTATCCATAAGCACATCCAAGTGCGCTGCTGAGCGATGGATATTCCTAACTGATTGCCAGAGATTCCGCGCACTGTTTTCCTGCTCCGGAGTCAGCATTTCATTTTTCCTTTCCACTTATAGTGATCATCTTGAACTGATATCATTTTCTGATTGAGCCATGGCGGATCGCCATCCGCCCTGAAGCAATAGGAACCGGATCCGACTGGATAACAATGCTGGTCGCCAAAACCGTGAAATATTCGACCGAATTCCGTTTTTCGCAAGAACCCCATGATCATGTCGGCCCACTGCCCTGGAGAGTCAGTCGGGTTGGCGACGGCGCGCGCCACATCACGCGCCACATCGCGCCACGAACGAGCGTTCGAAAATATTCGATCGGGGCTGAAATCAAACGGCAAGGTGGCGTCGCCCAGAAGCAAGATGGCGAGGACGTTCTTGCCGGGATAAAAACTCCTCACCGCTCGAATTTCTTTATCAAGTTGATCAGGTGAGAGTGGCGCATACCATTTCACCTCAACGATTGCGATTCTATCCCCTGCATGTAGAAGCACGTCAGGCTCTACCCGCCCTCCATCAATTCGCATTCCTTGCGGCCAAAGTTCAATTTTTACTTGATTGCACTCAGGCGGGTTAAACTCTTGCCAGGCCTTATGGCCAAGTAGAAGTTTTAGCGCCCTGCGCTTGGCTGCTTCATCTAAAAGGTCAAGGCTTCCGAAAACAGCGGAGGTTACGAGGTCCTCTTGCGGCCTTCTCTTTAAGTCGGTTCCATGAGTAGTCACCCGGTCGAATAGCCAATGGGCTTTCCCTTGCGCAACGGCTTTCAGCATGTAAATATTTCCTGCAACATCTTATCATGTCGGTGACTGGATTTTTTATCAATACAAGGCAGAACCAGCCGAAATAGCATCACCACGATTCTATTTATTCATTTCCACTTTGTCCTTCCATCTGGCCAGATACCACTCCATTTCCTGCCGCCCCCCGGCTCGGAACCGCACCACCAGCGAACCGTCGGGCAGCCGCTCCACCTCCTGCTTCGGGTGGAACACATAGGCCGCCGCTTCATCCGCCACTTCGGGCAGAAACCGCCATTCCACGTCCTCCGGCTCCTCGCGCCAGATGCCGAAGCTTTCGGCCAGCCAGTCCTGCAGGTCGAAGCCCTCGGGGCGTTCGTAGATGTCATCTTCCAGCGCGATCCGCTCGAAGCCGGCCAAGGCAAACAGGCGCAGGTCGTCCTGGTATTCGCTCCAGGCCAGCAGGTATTGCCGACCCTCGCCGAACAGCATGGCGATCGGGCCAAGCCGGGTGTCGCGCGACAGCTTGCCCGAGGCCCGGGCGCGGTGGTCGGCCGAGATCATCGCGCCGGCAAGGATCGCCTCACGCAGGGTGGACAGGATCTCCGGCGCGATGCGTTCGCGCGGGCCGGGGCGGAAGGCCACGCCATCGGCCAGGAGCTGCGCCTCCAGATCGGCGGAGACGCGACGGCGGCGGTCGGCACGAAACATCGCCTGCACCTTGGCCAGCAGGAGTTCCAGGGTTTCGGCCGTGGCAAGATCGCCCTCGCGCCGGGCAATTGCCACAGCACGGTGACCGGCGCCGAGTTCATCCAGCGTCGGCTCCTCCATCTTGCCCAGCGTGCCGGGCGGAAAGCGCCAGTATTTCTGACCCTGCGGACCGGGGCGCTCTTCCAGCTGCGGATAGGCGCGCAGCACGGCATCGCGCATCCGCTCGGCCGTGCGCCGGGAAACGTCGAAAGTACGCTCGATATCGGCGATGGAAACTCCCTCCGCCGAGCCCTGCATCATCAGGGCCAGTTTCAGCAGGTCTTCCTGACGTGAATAGCGCATTGGTTTCCCTGTTTTCCGCGCCTCACATTCCTTGCGGATGCTCGCAAGGTCAACGGCCGAAGCCGATGGCCCTTGTCTTGCCTTCCTTGGCCTCGGATTCACGCCGCAACTCCTCAAGAATGGCCGCGGGATCTTGTTGGCCGAGGGCACGCATCCTGCGGGCGACATTGGCAAAGTCCCCCGCTGCCAGCCGGTCGAGCGCCCGGACATCACCATGCACCGGCGCATCGAAATGCGCACGCCATGCCAGTGGCAACTGATCCTCGCGCAGCCAGTCGAAGCGGATGCGGAAGGTGAAGCGCCGCTGGGTCGCCGGATCGAGGTTCTCGGCGAGGTTGGTGGTGCAGACGAAGGGCAGTGGATGGCTTTCCATCCAGGTCAGCATCTCATTCACTTGGCTGACCTCCCATTGGTGCGAGGCGTTGCGCCGGTCGGCCAGCAGGCTGTCGGCCTCGTCGAAGATCAGCAGCGCGCCCTCCGCCCGCGCATCGGCAAAGACCCGCGCGATGGCCTTCTCGCTGCCGCCGACCCACATCGACAGAAGGTCCGAGGCGCGTTTCTCGATCACCGGCAGGCCCAGCTGCCTGGCCAGATGCCGCGCCCATGCGCTCTTGCCCGTCCCGGCCGGACCATCGAGGCAGAAGGATACCCGCGGTGCGGTATCGGCGCCTGCGAGCTGCGCCTCCAGTAAGGCAAGATCGTTGTCGGCATTGGCCAGAGCGGCTTCCCACGCAATTTCGGAATGATGGCGCGGCGGCGGCGCGATCCCGCCATTGGTCAGCTTGGCCGAAGCTCCCAGAACCTGCCCGAACGTCTCGATCCCGCCGCCGCAGTCCCGCGCCACGCGCATCGCATCGGACACCAGCGCCGGGGGATGGTCGTGGACCCCGGCCAGCGCCATCAGCGCGCCCGTCTCGGCCAGCGGCCGATGCCGATCAGCGAGCCTTTGCCAGATGCGCTTGCGTACCCACTCGGACGGCGTGCGCATTTCGACGGAAAAGGTCATACGGCGCAGGAAGGCCGGATCGCAGGCCTCAATGGAATTGGTGGTCCAGAGCGTCGGCACGGGATTGGTTTCGAGCAGCCGGTTCGCGAAGACCTTGGAGATCCGCTCTGGCCGGAAGAACGACGGCATCGCGCCACCGAACAGGTCCTCCATTTCGTCCAGCAGCAGCACAGTATCTTGCCGCGCCGACAGCATCCGTCCGGCAATGCCAAGTTCGGCCAGCCGCTCGCCCCGCGACGGCTCTTCGCCGCTGTCATCAGCCTCGCCGATGGCGCGCAGGCTGGCCCCCACTTCGCGGGCAAGCACCTTGCAGAATTCGGTCTTGCCCGTGCCCGGCGCGCCATAAAGCAGGATGTTCACGCCCGGCGTGCCGTTCACGATCGCATTGGTCAGCAGTTTGCGCATGAGATCAGCGCTTTCGCCCAGCCCCTCGAAGTCCCGCCATTCGGCCTCAGGTGCGGGCGCTGGGGGAAACAGCAACGCAACCAGTTCTTCGATGTCATCGACATCCGCCCGCATGACATCCGCCAATCGAGGTGAAACAGCGTAAGGAACTTTCTGGCTGGACCAGTTGCGACCCTCGTTCTGCAACAGGCCTGAAGCTTTCAGCCGTGCATCGGGACGCAGTGCCGTTCTGACTTCCCCTTGCTCAGCGCCCGAGAATTGCGCGACGAGGAAAAGCAGGGTCACCTCCCTCGTTTCCAGCGCCTGATCGACTACATGCTCGAACATATCGAAGATGCGATAGTTGGCGAAGAACTCGAGGATCCGCGCCTCGACCTCCGTCAAGCAGAAGTGCTCGCCGATCCGCGTCGCATTTGCCCGCACCACATTGTCGTCGCTAGCGCCAGCTTCCTGGCTGAGATCATCCAGCAGACTGCGCACCCTCCCCCACCAGGCAGCACCGGGCCGGGTCCGCGGGCGCTCAGGGCATTCCACGTCGGTCAGATACTCGATCCATCCCGGCAGCTCCTTGGCGATCTTGCTTCCGGGCCCAAAGCGCTCTGCCAGGGAGGAGACTAGGTCGAGCGCAAGGTGTTTTTCGCAGGTCATCTTTTCCCTCCGTTGATGAGGAGAAGATAATCCGCGCCCCCGTCAGATTCGGACGCATCTGTCGTCCGCTGCCAGTGAATGTCGGCGAATGCGGGCCGATGCCGGTTTTGGTTCCGGGTGTTGATGTGGCGTTGATGTAGAACGCGAAAAGGCCGATGGTATAAAAATACCATCAGCCTATCTATTTGATCTTTCTTGATTTTCTGGTTGCGGGGACAGGATTTGAACCTGTGACCTTCAGGTTATGAGCCTGACGAGCTACCGGGCTGCTCTACCCCGCGCCGGTTTGAGCTTTTTCTGGCGGGCTGCTCGGGCCCCTGGGTTGGGCGCGCGGGTCCTGGCCTGCGCTGCCTTTCATGTCAGAGAATCTGTC
>NZ_JBSXNM010000027.1:0-51721 GCF_056857655.1 Paracoccus sp. L-17 | reverse complement strand
GTCACGGTGGACAGCCAGGGCCTTGCCCCCGGCAGCTACGACCTGATCGTGGCGGACAGCATCACCGACAACGGCGCAACCCTGCCCGCCGGGGTCAGCATCATGGGCGGGAATGTCCTGCGGCTGACCGTGGCGTGAGGCCGCCTGCGGCGCCGTCGCAGACAGGCGATGGCGCCCATTCCCACCGGCAGCAGAGCGGCCGAGGCCGGCAGCGGCACGGGGGCAAGCTCCCTCAGATCGAAACTGGCCATATAGCCCCAGGGCGCCTCGTCGTAACGCTCGAACCGACCCTGAAGAAGCGAACCCAGCTTTTCGAGTTTCAGATTCTGACCGTTATTCGGATCATAATAGGAATACGCGCCGACACGGCTGAGATTGTTCCACAGAAGCGTCTGACCGGGCCAGGACAGCGACATGGCCGTGCGCGATCCGTAATCTCCCAATTCCAGAATCATCCATCCCCGAACAATATCGCCGGGATCAAGCCCGTAGAGAGACGTGAAATACGGCTCTGACCCGGCGCAACCATAGCTGGCCGAACAAGACCATTCCAGATTGACCATTTCGATTTCGACGGCATAGGTGCCGCTTTCTATCGTCGCGGCCTGGACCGAGGATCCGAAGGTCGCCAGAAAGGCCGAAAACAGAATTTTTCCAATACTCATGAAAACCATCCTCCGAATGACGCGAATCGGCAAAATCCTCTCGCATTCGTGAAGAATAGAAATCCGCCACTGCCCGGCAATCTTGCAATTCTGCCAGACAATGCAATCAAGGATATAAAGCGCAGCGATATCAGTTTATTGAAGCGCGCCGCCAGGCGCGATATCGCCGTCAGGTGCGGGTTTCGAAGGGGGCGGGTTTTTCGGACCGCCGCCCCAGCACCCAGTCATAGACCGCGCGGATCTGCCCCGCCTTGCGCGACCAGAGGAATTTCCGCTCGACCCGCTGCCTCGCGGCCGCGCCCAGCCCGTCCAGGACCGAGGGATCGGCCGCGATCCGGTCCAGCACCGCGCGCAGATCCGCGATCACCGTGTCGCGATCGGCAAGCGGCACCTTGAAGCCCCAGCCGGGTTCGACCAGCTCGCCCGGCCCGGCATAATCGACGACCAGCGGCGGCAGGCCAAGCGCCATCGCCTCCAGCACCGCGCCGCCGCCGAATTCGCGGATCGAGGGGAAGGCCAGAAGATCGCAGGCCGTCATGATGGCCGGCACGTCGTCATGGCGCACCCAGCCGTGGAAGGTGACGGCATCCCCGATCCGCAGCGATTCCGCCAGCCCGCGCAGATCGGGCAGCATCGGTCCGTCGCCGATCATGTCCAGATGCAGCCGTCCCTCGCGCAGCAGGGGCGCGGCCGCCTCCAGCAGCATGTCGGTGCCCTTGCAGGGCACCAGCCGGCCCACGAAGCAGGCCCGCAGCGGCCCCGCGCGGCGGGGCGGCCTTTCGGCCCAGGGAAAGCGTTCGGGGGTGATGCCGTTTTCGGGAATATAGACGGTCCGGGACCGGTCGGGCGCCGCGATCAGCTGCTGTGTCCGGCGCGATCCGACCAGGATCGCGCGCGCCGCCCGCCAGGTCGCCCGCCGTCCCGGGATCAGCCGGATCAGCCCGCGCAGGGCGGCGAAACGCTCGCCCTCGCGGTTGCGTTCGCGCTCGAACCCCCTGGGCCAGGGCACGCCGCCGTTCAGCGGGCCCAGCACGAAGGGTATGCCGGCCTTCGCGCAGCGCCGGCCGACCAGGCTGGGCTTGGCCGGCGTCAGCGGGGTGATGCGATGGACCAGGTCCCATTCCCCGGCCAGGATGCGCGGGCCGAATTCGCGCCAGACGAGGCGTTCGAAATAGGCGTCCGAAAACAGGCTGATCGCCTGCGCGACGGTCCAGCCGCGGCCGGTCCTGCCGCCCACGCCCAGCAGGTTGGCGAATTTCCACAAGGGGCGGGCGACCCTTTCGCTGTCGATGGCGGTGAAGTCGCGGCCCTCGACCCATCCGGCGCGGGCGATGGCGTCGCGGTTGCGGATCTGCGTGACCAGATGCACATCCGCCACATCGCGCAGCGCCTGCGCCAGCGACCAGCCGACCAGCGGCACGCTGACCATTTCGGGATTGGCGGCCTCGGCCATCAGCAGAACCCTGGGCCGCCCGTCATCCTGCGTCACCGATCAGGCCCCCGTCATGCCGGCAGCCGCGAGCGGCTGCCATGATGCCGCCCGCGCGGCCTCGGTCTCGGCCGTGGCCCGGGCCTTGCCGACCCGCAGGGCGCGGCGCTGATAGGCCCGGATGAAGCGGCGCAGTTCGGCATCCTCGTGCCGCCGGGCGCCGCGCAGCCAGGCCCCCAGATAGCCCTGGATGGTCGCCAGCCCGCCCAGCACATAGGGCGGATGCGCCATCCGGTAGATTCCGGTGGCCATGAAATAGGCCGGATCCGAGCCCATGTAATATTGCCCGAACCCGTGCCGGCGGCGGCCGGTGAAGACGCTTTTCTGCGACGATCCCATCGGGCGCAGATGTTCGAACCGCAGATCCGGGTCGTTCCAGCTGACCGCGATCCAGCCCAGTTGCCGCGCCTTGTGGCAATCGATCGCATCCCACATCACTTCGCGGACAAAGCCGCCGATCTGGCGAAAGCAGTCGCGGCGGTAAAGCTTGGTCATGCCGACCGACATCTCGTCGCCGCATTTTTCCGACACCCAGCCCCCCGCGGCATTGCGGAACCAGGGCTTGCCCGAACAGGTGCCGATGCGCGGATTGTCCCGCATCCGCCCGATCAGGATCTCGAAGTAGCGCGGCGGCAGATCCAGATCCAGATCCAGCTTGCACAGATAGGGAAAGGCCGCCAGGTCCACCCGGTCCAGCCCGTGATAGAAGGCCTCGATCACCCCCGGACCCACGGCTCGGTGGCCGCGGTCGGGCGCCGTCAGAACCTCGATGACATCATGGCGGCGGGCGTAATCGGCCAGGATGGCGGGCGTCTGGTCGGTCGATCCGTCATCGATGATGATCCATTTCGCGGGCGGGACGGATTGCGCCAGAACGCTGTCCAGGGTGCGGCGCATATGGGCGGCTTCGTTCCGGCAGGGCGAGATCAGGACGTAATCGTCCGGGGCGGGATCAGAACGGGGCATCGCGAGGACTCGCACAGGCTGCTAGGGGGGTTCCGGCTTTGTGGCGCGGCACGGGCGAAAGCGCAAGCGGCCCGCGTTCCGATTCGCGCCGCCCGGGCCCCGATCCGGCGGGACCGGCCGCGGCGCGGCCGTTTTGCAGCCAGTGATTTCAGAAAATTATCGTAATACAACCTATGGCAGCAAGGCGCGGCCGGTTTTGTCTGATATTCCCCCCGCGGGGCCAATAAAGCGCCCGTCCGCCCCTTGCCGATGCTTGTGTGCCCCTTGCCGAAAGGTTAAAGTTTTAACAGACAACCGCGCCGTCGATGAACGCGGCCGGTGAGCACGTAACAAGTACAGAGGTGAGGACATGAATATTCTGAAAGTTCTTTCTGCAGGCGGCGTTCTGGCGCTGTCGGTCGGCGCGGCGAACGCGGCGACCTATTACGCGACGGATGTCATCGCGTCCGATCCGGGCTTTTGCGATACGACCCGCGATGGCGGGGCGTGCAGCAAGCCCTCGCGCTACAACCCGAACAATGCGAAGGGCGCCCCGGACGGCCGCTTCTATTCGCTGGGCCTGACGACCTATAACGACGACGGCAGCGTGGACGACGAAGGCAGCATCACGCTGGGCTTCGGCACCACCTTCCCGACCCAGCAGGATGTCAGCGTCTGGGAAGTGACCTACAACATCAGCCCCACCAGCCGGCACCGGGAAGCCGTCGACGTCTATGCGATCATGGGCGGCGTCGAAACCCTGCTGGGCCGTCTGACCAACCTCAATGGCGGCGGCAAGGTGCTGGCCGGCATGGGCTTCGAATACATCAAGCTGGTCGACGCCACGCTGAATGAATTCGGCCGCAGCGGCACCACCAGCTTCGACGGCTTCGACGTGGATTCCGTTTCGGTCGCTCCGGTTCCGCTGCCCGCGGCGGGCCTGATGCTGCTGGCCGGGCTGGGCGGCTTTGGCGTGATGCGCCGCCGTCAGAAGAAAGCCTGACCGGCGCCATCGCCGAATTCGCAAGAAAAGCAGGGGTCCGTCAGCGATGATGGGCCCCTTCACATTCCGGAATGTCTTTACCTTTTTGACAAGGCGCCTGTAGCGCGACGGTGGCAAAACGGCTATTCTGCCCCGGGTTCCCAGTGAAAGTTCGTATCATGGTCATGACGTCAGAGATCGCCGCAAGACAGACTGGCGTTTCCCATCCTGCTTCATCCTATCCCGTTTCCGTGGCGGGGATAATCGCCCTGGCCCTGGCCACGATCGCGGCGGGCTGGTTCTTCATCGACGGGCTGGATGCGCTTCTGGTGGCCTGGCAGACGCCCGAATACAGCCATGGCCCGCTGATCCCGGTCCTGTCCGGACTGATCTTCCTGAAGGAATTGCGGCAATATCCGCCGCAGCCCGGCCCGATTCCCGATCGCTGGCCCGGCGTGGTCGTGATCGTGCTGGCCTTCCTGGCCGGCACGCTCGGCAAGCTGGCCGAAATCGACGACATCGTGGCCTATGCGACGATCATCTGGGTCGGGGGCATCATCCTGGTCTCCTTCGGCTGGTCGCGCGGCCGGCTTTTCTGGCCCGCCGTGCTGCACCTGGTCTTCATGCTGCCGCTGCCCGCGACGCTGTATTACAAGGTGTCGATCTTCCTGCAGATGGTGTCGTCCGAACTGGGCGTGTCGTTCCTGAAAATGCTGTCGGTCCCGGTCTTCCTGGAAGGCAACATCATCGATCTGGGGGTCATGCGCCTGCTTGTGGCCGAGGCCTGTTCCGGGCTGCGCTACCTGTTCCCGATCATGTCCTTTTCCTACATCTTCGCGGTTCTCTATCGCGGGCCGCGCTGGCACAAGGCGGTGCTGCTGCTGGCCGCGGTGCCGATCACCGTGGTGATGAATTCCGTGCGCATCGCGCTGGCCGGCGTCATCGCGAACGAATACGGCGTCGAGACCCTGGAAGGCTTTACCCATTTCTTCGAGGGCTGGGTGATCTTCGTCATCTGCATCGTGATCCTGTTCGGCCTGGCGAAACTGATGCTGCTGTTCCATCCGGGCCGTCCCAGCCTGGCCGATGCGCTGGATCTGGAAACCACCGGCATGTTCGCCCAGCTTGGCCGGATCCGCCTGACGCAACCCTCCGCGGCCATGATCTCGGCCGCCGCGATCGGGTTTTTGGCCCTGGCCTCCTGGCAGCTGATCCCCGAAGCGCGGGGGGTGCAGACCGTCCGCACGCCCTTCGCGATGTTCCCCCAGCAACTGGGCGATTGGCGCCAGTCGGGCCCCGAAGAGCGCCTGTCGGCCGATATCGCCAAGACGCTGGCGGCCGATGATTACCGCCAGGTCACGATGCTCAGCGGCGCCGATGTCCCGCCCGTCGGCCTGTTCATGGCCTTCTACAACGATCAATCCAAGGGCGGCGTCCATTCGCCCGAGATCTGCCTGCCCAGCTCGGGCTGGGAAATCGCCGAACTGAACCGGATCGACATCGCCCCGCGGCTGGGGGTGAACGAGGCCTTCCCGATCAATCGCGCGGTCATCCAGAACGGCAATTCGCGGATGATGGTCTATTACTGGTTCCAGCAGGGCGAACGGCGGGTGGCCTGGGATCTGGCGGCGAAATTCTATCTTCTGATGGACGGGATCGGCCGCGGCCAGACGGATGGCGGCATCGTGCGCCTGACCACGCCGATCCGGGGCAACGAATCCGACGACGCGGCCGAAGCCCGGCTGATGGACATGACCCGGAACCTGCTTGATCCGCTGCCGCGCTTCTTCCCGGTCGACTAGGATGCATGCGGGCCTGGGATACGGGCGGGGCGCGCGGCCCTGCGCCGCCCCCTTCACAGCCCGTCCAGGATCCGCTTTTGCAGGGCGGGATACCAATCGTCCAGGCGCGCGATCGGGCATTCCCAGACCCGCCGCCAGTGCCGCCGCGCGATCAGCACGCCGCGCATCTGGGGAAAGTTCCACCGCCCGCTCAGCAGATCCTTGAGACTTTCCCCCAGCAGCCTGCGATACAGCATCACCCGATAGGCCCGCCGCCAGTCTTCCGGCCGTTCGGCATGGCGCCGCAGATAGACGACCATGTTCAGCAACTGGAAGACGATGACCTTCTTGCGCCGGATCCGGCCCGAGGCCGCCTCGAAATGATGCAGCCGCGCGGCCGGCGCATGAACCAGGTGGCCGTGCCGGGCATAGCGATAGCTGACATCGACATCCTCGTAGGCCGCGTAATAGCGCAGGGCCGGATCGAAAGGCTCGGCCAGGGCGATATCGCGGCGCACGCTCATCGCGCAGCCCGGCATGAAGGAGACCGAGCCCGCGCCACGCGCCGCCAGGGCCTCGGGCAGCGGCGATTGCCGCGGGCCGTCATAGCGCAGGAATGTCTCTTGCATGTTCTGCATCAGCACCTTGCGGTGAAACCAGCGCCCCGCCCGGCTGCCAAGTACCAGCCGCTGCAGGACTTGCAGCCGGCCGCGATTGCCCGATGCCTTGCGCCGCAGCGGCGCGGCGGCCGGCAGGTCGCCGGTTGCGGCCTCGGCCTCGGCGGCGGTGGCGGTGGCCTCGGGCGGCGGCGCGGGCGCGGTCTCGACCAGCGCGGTCCGGACCCCGGCGAGGCGGCCATCGGGATCGGCCTCGTAGAGCGCCAGAACGGCCTCGGCGCAATCGGGATACATGAAGGAATCGTCGTCGATGATGAAGATCACCTCGGTGTCGCACAGCGCGATGCCGGTATTGCGCTGCGTCGTCGAGGACCGGATCTCGCTGTGGACGTAATCCAGCCGGATCGCGGGCCGGGATTGCAGCATCGCGGCGATCGCATCGCGGCTGGCCTGCCAGCCGTCGCTGGCATCCACGATGACGATCTGCGCGGGCGGAACGGTCTGCGACAGGGCATGGGCGATGGTCCGGCGCAGGACGTCGGGACGGTCGAGCGTGGCGATGCAGATGCCCCAGCCGATCATCGCTGCCGCACCACCCGGGCCGGGATGCCTGTGACCGTGGCGCCGGCCGGCACGTCCGCCAGCACCACGGCATTGGCGCCCACCCGCGCCCCGTCGCCGACATGGACCGGCCCCAGGATGCGCGCGCCCGCGCCCAGATAGACCCCGCGCCCGATCCGGGGCGCGCCGCCCTGGGCCAGCTGGCCCAGCGTCACCTGCTGCATGATCAGGCAATCGGGTCCGATCACCGCATCGCGGTGAATGACGATCCCCGTCGGATGGGGAAAGCGCGTGCCGGGGTCGATCCGTGCCTCGCGGCTGATGTCGCAGGCGCCCAGCAGCGAATAGAGGACATGGCCCAGCTTGCCCCAGGCGCATTTCAGCCGCGACAGCGGCGACTTGCGGTCCCGGTGGCGCTGATAGAGGGCGATGGCCCCAAGCAGCTTCCTGTCGCGATCCTCGATCAGCATCCCGTCTCCTGCCGGTCGGCGCAGGGCTGCGGCGCCAGCGCCGGCAGGTTCGCGCGGATTTCGTCTTCCAGCCGGTCCAGGAACCGGTAGCGCCGCCGATACAGCGACCGCTTGTTCGGCTTGATCGCCTCATCCGCGCGGCGTTCCGATTGCAGGGCCAGGCGAAAGAAATGCGCGTTCTCGCGCACCCCGCCCCGGTCGCGCCAGATGGCGTCGTAATCCTGCATGGCCTGGGTCTTGGTGCCGAAGAACGGATGGCGGTGATGGCGATAATCATCGGCCACCGCGAACAGGGCGCGCACCTGCCAGTGCCGGCACAGGATCCGGCCGATCTCGATCAGCAGATCGCGCGGCCGCAGCCCGTGGGCGGCCTTGGTCAGATCGCGGTAGAGATCGGCGGCCGCGTCATCCTGGCGCCCCTGGAGGGCGCCGATCAGGCAATCGATCCCGCCGTCCCCGGCCGCCTCGGTGAACGAGAAGGCCAGCGAATAGGCCCGGAAATCGGCGACGAACAGGCTGATCGTCAGCCCGCCCTCGCGCATGAACCAGGGCGGCTGGTCCAGCACCACCGCAAGGCCGGGCCAGAGATCGGACAGATCGGCCAGGACCAGGCGCTGATCGGCGGCGAAGGGCAGCGGCGCGCCCAGCCGGTCCACGATCCGGTAATGCGCCCCGATCCGCCGCAGCCGTTCCCCGACGCCCCAGGCGGCGCAGAGATAGGGCCAGACCAGCAGCCCCGCCACCGTTTGCGGACGCTCCTCGAGGATCCGCGACAGGGCGGGGGATGGCGTCGCGGACAGCGCCGCCAGGGCGGGCCCGTGGCGGGCCGCGGCCAGGCACAGTTTCAGCCGCAGCCTGCGATGGCCGGGCCGATCGGCCGGCGCCACGTCCTTCATGCTGCGCAGAACAAGGGCCAAGGCCCGGCTGTAAGACATGCTCTGTTCTCGGCCTTTCCGTCCTTCCGCCCGGCTGTTCCGGCCGCCTGCCACGCTAGCACGGCGCCGCGGCGATACGCCATGGCCATCGTCCGGCCGGTCGCGGCGCGCGGGGTCACGGCACCGGGGTCACGGCGCCCCCTGCCCGCCGCGGATCAGCGGCCACAGGACGCGGCGGGGAAAATCGCGAAGAAAGCCCTTTGGCGCCTTCAGCCTCTGCCCCCGCGGCAGCGCCAGAAGCGCATTCAGCAACGCCCCCCCCAGCCAGCCCAGCCCCGCCGCCAGGGCGCCCGCGCGGCCCCGGGTCTTCAGATGATACAGCCGCCATGAATCGTACCAATAGGCCGGGCGCGCGACGCGGTCGGGGCGGCTGCTTCTGACATCGGTCGCGGCCCCCTCGGCATGGATCACGCGCGCGGCCGGGACATAATCGATCCGGTGGCCGGCGCGGCGGATGCGATGCATCAGTTCGACCTCTTCGTAATAGAGGAAGAAATCCGGATCGAACCCGCCCAGAGCCGCGATCGCCGGCAGGCGCATCATCACCGCCGCCCCGCTGACCCAATCGACCGGGCCTTCGGGGTGATCGGCCGGCAGCGGCACCAGGCGGGACCGGCAAAGCCGCGACAGGGCCCCCAGATTCACCGCCTGGACGAATTCGCTCAGCATCGAGGGAAAGCGGAAGGCCGCCGTCACCGGCACGCCCGAGGGCAGCGCGATGCCCGCCCCGGCCGCGGCCGCGGCCGGGTGGCGGTCCAGATGATCGGCCAGGATCGACAGGGCCTCGTTCTGCAGCCGCGCATCGGGATTGAGCAGGAAGATGTAATCGGGCGCCTCGTCGCGGCCGGCCAGGGCGCGGATGACCAGGTTGTTGGCGCGGCCGAAGCCGTGATTGGTCCGTTCCTGCCACAGGCTGACCCGTCCGCCCCAGCCCCGGGCCCGATGCGCCTGGGCCAGCCGCGCCCCGTCACCGCCCGGCGAGGCATTGTCCAGCAGGTGAATCTCGACCCGGTGATCGCCATGGCCGCGCGCCAGCACGCTGTCGACCCCGGCAATCGACAGATCGGCCGTGCCGTAATTGACGATGATGACGGCGATGCTGGACATGGTCGAAACGGGCCCCCTGGCGATCCAGTCTGCTGGTTCGGGCAGAATCCGCCAAAAGGCAAGCGCCCATGGGCTCTGAACCGCCGCCCCCGCCGCCTTCGGGCTCTTTTCCCGCCGCGCCTATTGCTGCCGGGTCCGGGCCAGCCAGCCCAGGAACGCCTTGTCGGCATCGCGCAGCCGCTTGCGCCCCGAGGAGGCCCACCAGCCGCGCCATTGCGCGGCCAGGGCATGGACATCGGCGCCGGGACGCAGGGCGCGGGCGCGCTCCAGCGTCTCGGGCGACAGATGCGGGCCCGCGCCCGGTTCCAGGACCAGCGCGCGGGGGGTGACGCGCAGGATGTCGCCCGGCGCCTCGGCCAGCAGGTAATCGGGCAGCCGGTTCTCGCGGATCATCTGGCGCAGCATGGCGCGGAAGACCCGGACCGGGCTGGTCGAGCCGGTCTTCTTGGCCAGCACCGCGACCGAGATCTGCCATTCCGGCTGGCGGCCGCAATGCTTGCGCGCCAGTTCGTAGATGCGCCGCTCCAGCGGTTTTCGCATGCGAAAGTAATCGCGGCTCAGCGTCAGCACCGACCGCGACAGGACCGCCTGGAACAGCCAGTCCGACAGGGTGATGCTGACCGCCACCATCCGGCCGGCGCGGGTCCTGCGCACGATCTCCCAGGCCTCGATCAGGCCGAAGCCGGATGTGATCTCCTGCTCGCCGGTGACGATATTGGTGGTGATGCGGGTGCCGGCCAGGCGTTCGAAGGCGTCGCGCAGCCGCTTGTAGCCATCGCCCGAGGTCTCGCGGTTGGTGGCCTGCAACAGGTCATGCGCGGTCAGGGTCAGCTTGCGCGACACCGCCCGGCCCGCGTTCAGCGCCGCCATCAGCTGGCTGATGCAGAAGATCAGGATATCGGCATCGAAGATCGTCGCCCGGCCCTTGACGCTGGGGGTGACGGTCAGGGTGGCGCCGTTATGGTCATAGCTGACCACCCGGCGGTCGGGGCGCGTGGACAGCGAGAAGATCGGATGTTCCATCGAGGCCAGGTCGTGCTTGGGCACGGGGGCCAGGAAATCGCAGACGAAGAAATCCTGCATGGCGGCGGGCGCGCCCGCCTGCGGGGCTGTCCCCGGTTGCAAGGATGCGGCCATGCCCCTGCCCTTCCCGTCCCCTGGGCCGGCCGGGTTTTCCCGGTCGCGGCCACGCTGCTGCTGCCTCTGGCGATCCGGGCCGGCGGCCTTTTCGGTCCCGGCCGGATTCGTCGTTTCATTGACACCCAGCCTACGTGTCCACAGCCGATGCGTCCAGCGCGGGGGCGCGAAAGCGGCGGCCCGGATCGGGGGATCGGAATCGCCTTGTCGGGGGATCGGAGTCGCATCATCGTGGGATCGGAATCGCCCCAGCCCCCGCACCGGATTCGGAAAGGCCGCAAGATCAGCAGCTTGCGGTAAATCCTGGCAAGGCCGGCAGGTCCGTAACAGATAACTAACTGGATTCTAACAAGGCAGGATCGGCGGAATTGCCACAGTCGCGCGAACCGAAGCCCCGGATTTGCCCAGAAAACAGCGGCGATGTTGCGATTTGCATGGCATGTATCGCGTTTTCGCGTATGATGCGTCAAAAGCGTTACATCAAGGCGCGGGCATCTCTTTCGGAGGCATGATGAGCGGACAGGACCTTCCTCCCTATTTCAACATCTCGCCCGACCGGGCGCTGTCGCTGCTGGGCGAGCCGACCGATACCGGGGGGCTGGCACGGATCGCCGAGAATTACCGCCGCGGGCGGGCCGACCTGACCGGGCGCGGGCTGGAAGAGAACGGCGACCGCCGGCTGCGGATGTTTTCCACCTGGGAGATCACCAAATACCTGATCCCCGTCGCGCCGCAGCATTTCCGCCGCGTGCTGCGCGCCCGCCCCGACCTGCCGCAGGGCCGGTCCGAGACCGGGGCCGGCGCCAAGTGGTTCACCCTGGACGAGGTGCAGCGCCTGCGCGCGCATTTCGGCGCCGAGGGGTCGAAGTCGAAGGAATACCTGCCCTATCGCCCGAAGGACCTGCCCGCCAAGATCGTCGCGGTGGCGAATTTCAAGGGCGGGGTCGGCAAGACCTCGACCTGCGCGCATCTGGCCATGTCGGCGGCGCTGGACGGCTACAAGGTGCTGATGGTGGACCTGGACAGCCAGGGATCGCTGTCCTCGATCTTCGGGGCGCAGATCGAGGATGAATGGCAGACGGTCTTTCCGCTGCTGGCGCGGCATTATGCCGAGACATTGCGCATCGACAACCAGCGCCGCATCGACCGGGGCGATCCGCCGATCGCGGTCGAGGATGCGCTGAACGAGGCGCTGAAGGTGAAGGCCGCCGACCTGATCCGGCCCACGCATTGGCCCAATATCGACCTGATCGGGGCGCAGCTGAACCTCTATTGGGCGGAATTCCAGATCCCGGTCTGGCGCATGGCCTCGCGCGGCTGGAAGCTGTGGGACGCGCTGACCGAGACGCTGGCGGCCGATGGCGTGCTGGAAGATTACGACCTGATCTTCATCGATACGCCGCCGGCGCTTGGCTATCTGACCATCAACGGGCTGGCCGCGGCCGATATCGTGCTGGTGCCCTTCGGCGCCTCGTTTTTGGAATTCGATTCGACGGGGCGGTTCTTCGACATGCTGCATTCGACCTTTGCCAGCATCGAGGAGGGCGAGAATGTCGCCGCCCGCGCCCTGGGCCGGCCGGAACTGCATTTCGAATGGGACGCGATCCGGGCGGTGATGACGCGCTACGATGCCGGCCAGCAGGCCGAGATGGCGGGGCTGATCCAGTCCTATCTGGGCCAGACCCTGTCGCCGCACCGGCAGGATTTCACCGCCCTGATCGGGCAGGCGGGCGAACAGGTCCACGGCATCTACGAGGCCGATTACCGCGATTTCAACCGCGAGACCTATGCCCGCGGCCGCGAGACCTTCGACCGCACCTATGCCGCCTTCAAGTCGCTGCTTCTGGGCATCTGGCGGCGCGAGGAGAAGGCGCAGGAGGATGCGGGCGTTGCCTGAGCGCGCGCCGCGTTAGGATTTGATGAACCGCCCCGCCCTATCCCTGGGGCCGGGCGCGCGAGGAGGACCGATCATGGCCAAGCGCAGACGCCTGACACCGGCCGCCCCATCCGGCGGCGAGACAGGATCGGAGGATCAGATGGGCTATCCCCTGGGCGTGGCGCCGACGCGCGACATCCATTCCCCGCCGGTGGCGCGGATCGCGGGCGATGCGGCGACGCGCGCGGCGCTGGAGGATCTGGCGGCCGAGATGCGCAGCGCCCGCGAGGGCGGGCGCATGGTGCAGGATCTGCCGCTGGACCGGATCGAGGCCGGGCACCTGACCCGCGACCGGATGATCTTCGGCGCCGAGGACATGGCGGCGCTGAAGGCCAGCATCGCCGCCCGCGGCCAGCAGACCCCGATCGAGGTGGTGGCGCTGAGGGATGGCCGTTTCGGCCTGATCTCGGGGGCGCGGCGGCTGAGCGCGCTGCGCGCGCTGCACGAGGAGACCGGCGAGGACCGCTTCGGCCAGGTGCGCGCGCTGCTGCGCCCCTTTGATGCCGCGCCCGACGCCTATCTGGCGATGGTCGAGGAAAACGAGATCCGCGCCGATCTGTCCTTCTACGAACGGGCCCGGCTGGCCCATGAGGCGGCGCGGATCGGCGTCTTTCCCGATGCCGGCGCGGCGGTGAAGGCGCTGTTCGTGCATGTCTCGGCCTCGAAACGCTCGAAGATCCTGAATTTCGTGGCCCTGCACCAGGCGCTTGGCGCGGCGCTGCGTTTCCCCGAGGCGATTCCCGAACATCTGGGCCTGGCGCTGGCGAAACGCGCCGCCGCGGATCCGGATTTCGCGCCCGGCCTGGCGCGCAGGCTGGCATCGAGGGCGCCGACCGATGCGGCCGGGGAACGGGCGGTGCTGGACCGCGCTTTGGCGCCGGCGCCGAAAGAGGCCGCGCAGAAGGCCACCCAGGATGCCGGCGCGGATCAGCCCGAAGGCGTGCAGATGACGGCGCGGCCGGGGCGGATCATCCTCAGCGGGCAGGGCGTGACCCCGGATCTGGCCCGCGACCTGCAGGACTGGCTGGCGGCGCGGGGCTGATCTTTCGCATGCGAAAATCCCGCCCGCCGGGAACGGCATCCGGATCGCCGGTTTTCGCATGCGAAAAGGGCCGCCCCGTCGGGGCGGCCCTTGATGGTTCGGCCGGCGGCCTTTCGCATGCGAAAGATCAGATCGGCAGATCGCTGATTTCGGGCGCGGCCTTGTGCAGATCGTCCCACAGCGATGTCAGGGCGGCATCGTTGGAATAATCGATGAAATCGGCCTCGCCCGCCTCGACCATGCGCACCCGGCCCGAACCCTGGCCGTTATCGCTGAGCGTCAGCGTGACGGTATCCGAGACATAATCGACCCGGACCAGCGCATCGCGGTTCCTGGCCATGCCGGTGATGGTCAGATCGTCGAACTTGCCGATCATCTGGTCGACATCCACCAGCACCCATTTCTGCGCCTTGGGATCGGCCTTCCATTCGGACAAATCGATGCTGAGATTGCCGTCCAGCCGGATACCCGAGGTCACCTTCGAGGTGTCAAAGGCCCCCGACCGGAATTCGGCCAGCTTGCCGAAGCCCGTTTCATCGGCGGTGAAGGCCAGATCCGCGCCCTCGTTCATGCGCAGCACCGCGCTGCCGCCATCGCCGCCGTCGAAGCCCGCCTTGGCCGCGCTGCCGGCGATCGTGATGCTGCTGCCGTCGCGCAGATCGAAGCTGGCCCCGGAGGTGGCCAGCAGCGCCTGCCCGTCGCCGCCCAGGCTGATTCCGGTCGCCCCCGCGAAGGCGCCGGTATTGGCGAAGCGGCCGCCGGTGAGGTCGATCTCCAGCCGGTCGCTGTCCAGATAATTCGCCATCCAGACCTGCCCGGCATTGCCGATCTCCAGCCGCGCGCCGGTTTCGGCGACCGAAACCCCGCCCTCGATGCCGAGCCGCCCGGACGTCGCCTTCAGCGAGCCGTAATCGCCGAAGACGAAATCGTCCACGGCGACGGTCTGGGCGCCGAACAGCACCCGGTTGCCGCCCAGATCGACGCTGTCGCCGTCCTGCGTGCCGGGCAGGTCGCCGGTATCCCAGTTCAGCCGGTTGTCCCACCGCATCCCCTCGCCGCGATCATCGGGGATGAAGCGCAGCGTGGCCTCGGCGCCGCGCAATTCGGTCGAGAGGCCGAATCCTTCGCGGAAGAAGGCATTGATCAGATCGGCATCGACGACGCGATCCAGCCTGCCATCGGCCTGGTCGCGCAGGTAATCGCCCAGATCGGCGATGCTGGCCGTCTCGCGGCCCAGCAGGTTCGCGGCGAAGTTCTGGATCGTGGTGGCGTCGAGGATTGCGGGATCCAGCCCGGCGGTATTGGCGTCGGGATTGCGCCTCTCGCCCTCGGGCGTCGTGGCCCAGTTGTAGATGATGGTATCGTCCCAGGCGGGATCCTGGCTTGATTTCAGGGCATTGTGGTTGACCGATTTCTCCGCGATTTCCGCCGGATTGCCGGGATCGGCCAGTTGCGCGACGATGTTTCCGATCAGCGCGGTCTGATAGCCGGCATTGTCGATCCCGATCGACAGGCCGCCCTCCATCGCGGCGGCCCGCTTGTGGCCGGCCGAGGTGACGAGATTGTCCAGCATCAGCGTGTAATGGCCCAGCGGCCCCTTGTTGTAGCTGTCGCCGCCCAGAAAGTTCACCGCGGCGTTGTTGTCGATGAAGCTGTTATCCTCGATGAAGGCGCCAGAGCGGATCTGGGCACCGAACGACGCCGCCCGCATGGTGATGTTGTCGCGGAAGGTCACGTCGCTGTTGTTGTAGTCGAGATAGGCGTTCTGGCTGAACATGCTGGGCGGCATCGGCGAATCCGCCGAGAGGTTGTAATCGTAGCCATCGGCCCAGCCGTTATGGTCGAAGAGGTTCTGTTCAAGCAGAAGCCCGTTGGTTTCGGAGACATAGATGCCGCCGGCGCGGTTGATATGGGGATTCCAGGTATCGCCGCCATCCACGGGTTCGTCGCGAACGATATCGACGAAATCGCTGTTGCGGATGGTGATCCGGTCGATGCCCTGGACCGAGCCGCCGCTGCCATAGAACGAGACATTGTCGAACAGCAGGTTGCTGCCCCACAGGGCCAGCATGCCGTCGATGTCGATATCCCTGACGACGACATTCGAACTGGGATCCTGGAAGACATCGACCGACCCGCCGATGACCGGATCGCTGCCCTCGCCATAGGCGCCGATGACCAGCGGATTGAGCGCGCTTTCCCCCGAGGATCCCCGCGTCACCACGCGCGTGACATCGGCGTATTCCTGACCGCGTTCGAACAGCAGCCAGTTCGAGCTCGGCCCCTTCGAGGCGGCCGTCAGGTCCTGCCACAATTCCATGCCGATATCGGGGTTCAGGGCCTTGTCCGGCGTCGCGCCGTATTCGGGACGCTGTGCCAGCCAGGCGGCGGTGACGGTCTTTTCGGACACGCCTTCCGCCCTGGCGATCTCGGCCCGGTTCAGCCCGTCATCGCTGGCCGTGACATAGACCTTGCGGTGATTCTCGCCATATTCGGTCACGGCCTTGCCGTCGCGGCCTTCCTCCAGCATGTAGTAATCGCCAAGCGACCAGCCCTTCTGCTGCGTGCCCTCGGTGATCGCGACATCCGTCCTCACCGTCCGGGTGGCGCCATTCTGGTAGGTGATCTCATAGCTGAAATCGGTCGGATCGGTATTGCCCGGATCCTCGGACAGGACCAAAGCCAGGGTGTTGTCGGGATTGACGCTGACCTGGCCGTGATCGGACTGCGACAGGATGCGGATATTGTCGATGGCGGCATCGGCGTCCGGCGGCGTGATCGTCAGCACGCGGCCGGCTTCGGCCTGCACCTCGGTGGTCAGATCGACCGAAAGGTCGGGGGCTCCGCCCGGATCCGGGACCGGATCCGGATCGACGGGGGTTTCGCCCGGATTCGGATCAATGGGGGTTTCGCCCGGATCCGGGACCGGATCGACGGGAATTCCGTCCGGATCCCCCGGCGTTTCACCCGCACCCTGGTCCACGGGCGGGCTGGTCCTGTCGGGGGCCACGGGATTGTCGAAATCGATCTTCTGGGCCTGATAGAAATCCAGCAGATTCGGTCCGGTCGTCGCGCTGGCCCGGTCGAAGGGGGATTGATCGAAGCTGGCAAGGGGGGCTGTCGTGATGGCCGGCGATCCGGAAAGCGACAGGGTCTGACTGGCCGCGGGCTGGGCGACAAGCAGAGAGGTGCTGGACGCGCCGCTTTGCCGCGCCGCGTCGATGCCATCGATCCTCGACGCCGAGCCGAGCAATCCGGGCAGGGTGACGAGGAGGTCTTGAATGAGCATGCTGAGCCTTGTTTGTGGTGATGGTTTCCGCGAAATTGCACAAAACAGTTTTTTCTACTTTACGGATTCCAGCATCCCGGAACCGGACCGGAAAAGCGAGATGCCGCGAAAGGATCGGCGGCTTGCCGCTGAAAACCGGCGGCTGAAACCCGCGCAACCAGGACAAATCAAGCAATTGTCAGGCGGTCCGGAAAAATGACCCTGCGTCAGGGAGATCGCCAGCCCGCGCCGCGGCGGCCGTCCCGGGGTCCGGTTCGCGCACCAGCGCGGCAGGCAGGCGAACCGCCCCGCGCATGGCGCCCTGCACGCCCCGATCCCGATCCGGTGACGGCCGGGCCGGGCCGAACCGGCCGCCGAACGGCAAGGCTTCGCCCCGCCATCTTCGATAAGCCGACCTTATCGGGGGTGGCGGGGCGTTCCGGCTTTTGTCGCAGTGATCCGCAATTCGGCTTCGTGCTGCGGATCATGGGGTTTTCAGATCGCAAAACCCGGTATCGCTTTCGGCTTTGCATCGGCGCCAGCCGGTCTCTGGCGCTGTGTCCGGGCCTGGCTGGCCGAGATCCTTCGCAGGCAGCACACGCGGAAAGTGTGGCCATCTTGCGCAAGATCCGGGCCGGGGCGGGAAAAAGATCGCTGGCCCGACGCTTGTGATTTGATCGCCCGGGGCCGGAAGGCTAGGGCTGGGCCTGTCTTGCATGGGGCATGGTTCGATGACTCGCAGCGCCGCCACCCAGATCGCCGGTTATCTGACCACGGGTTTCTATCGCGACATGGGCTATGCGGCGCCGCCCTTCGACAGGCAGGCCGGCGACGGGCTGACGGTCTGGATGGATCTGTCGGACCGGGCCGATCGCGGCATCGTGCGACTGGCGCTGGACGCCTGGAGCACGGTCACGGGGCTGCGCTTTGCGCTGGACGGGCGGGCGGGCGATCACGATCTGCGCTTCACCGATGCCGGCCGGGGCGCCTATTCCTACAGCACCCATGCGCGGGACGGCGAAAGGCTGTCGGCGGTGGTGAACATGGGCCAGGACTGGCTGGATGCCTATGGCGGCGGGGCGGTCAGCTATTACACCCAGAGCTGGATCCACGAGATCGGCCACGCCCTGGGGCTGGGCCATGCCGGGCCCTATGACAGCCAGGCCAGCTGGGGCGACCAGCGGTTCGGGCTGGACAGCTGGCAGATGTCGGTCATGTCCTATTTCTCGCCGGCCGAGAATCCGAACGTCTCGGCCAGCCGCGGCTATGTGCTGACGCCGATGCCCGCCGACATCATCGCCATCCAGGACCTTTACGGCGCCCCCGATGACAGGGGCGCCGATGTCTATGGCTTCGGCGGCACCGCCGGCGGCATCTATGCCCGCTTCGGCGAGATGCTGGACCGGGGCCAGATGTCGGTGCCGATCCTGCTGACCATCTGGGACGGCGGCGGGCGCGACATGCTGAACCTGTCGCGCGACAGCCACGACCAGCGCATCGATCTGCGCCCCGGCGCCTTTTCGGACGTGCTGGGCTGGAAGGGCACGCTGGGCATCGCTTATGGCACCGCGATCGAGGATGCGCGCGGCGGTCGGGGCGCGGACTGGGTCATCGGCAACGGCACCGCGAACCGGATCTGGGGCCATCAGGGCGACGACCAGTTGCGCGGCGGCGGCGGCCGTGACCGGCTGCATGGCGGATATGGCGACGATACCCTGCTGTCGGGGACCGGCAACGACACGCTGAACGGCTATGCCGGCGACGACGTGCTGTCGGGCCAGGCGGGCGACGACCTGCTGATCGGCGGCGGCGGCGCGGATCGCTTCGTCTTCCGCCTGCGGGGCGATAACGGCCATGACCGGATCGCCGATTTCACCCCGGGCGAGGACGTGCTGGATCTGCGCTGGCTGGGGCTGGAGCGGATCGCCCATGGCACGGGCGGGCTGTACGAGGGCCTGTTGCGCATCGTCGAGCGGGGCGCCGATGTCGTGCTGCGCGCCGATCTGGATCAGGACGGCCGCGCCGAACTGGATATCCTGTTGCGCGATGGCGGCGATGTCGGGCGCGACGATCTGCTGATCTAGCCTTCCAGCAGCAGCCGGGTCAGCCGGGCATTGATGCGGTCCTGGCCGAACCGCGTCACCGCCCGGTCCCGCGCCGCGGCCGACAGCGCCGCGAAAGTCGCGGGATCCTCCAGTCGCCGCAGCGCGGCGGCCCAGTCGGCCGGATCGTCGCCGGGGACGAAAAACCCCGTCTCGCCATCGCCGATCGCGTCGCGCAGGGATGCGGCGTCGCGGACCAGGCAGGGCAGGCCGCTGGCCTGCGCCTCCATGATCACGGCCGGCAGCCCCTCTTCGTAGCGCGAGGGAAAGACCAGCACCGAGGCGCGGCGATAGAACGCCGCCATGTCGCGGACCGGGGCGCAGGATTCCAGCAATCCCTGGTCCAGCCAGCCGCGGATCCGGTCTTCCGGGATGCCGCGGGGCGTGGGCAGGCCCGCCGCCGCGAAACGCCAGCCGCCGCCCTCCAGGTGCCGGGCCAGCGACAGGAAGGTGTCGAGTCCCTTTTCCGGCACCAGGCGGCCGACGAAGATCAGCCGCCGCGCGGCCAGCGGATCGGCGGCGGGGCGGAAATGATCCGGATCGATGCCGATGCCGGGCAGGGTCGCGATGTCTTGCGCCGCGCGGGCCGGATGCAGCCGCGCGATCAGCCCCGCGTCACGCTCGTTCAGCAGAACCCAGCGATCCACGGGGCCGGTGAGGGCGCGGAACAGGCGGCGCCGGGCGCCGGATTCGGCCCGCAGGAAGGCCAGCGCGCTGCCCAGCCCCTCCATCAGCGCCACGATCCGGGCACGGCGCCGGGCCAGGCGGGCCACGGCCGGGCCCAGCACGATGGGCTTGGCGTTGAAGCAGCAGATCACCTCCGGGCGATGGCGGCGGATCAGGCGGAACAGCCGCGCCATCGGGGCCAGATCGCCGGCGCCGGGGGGGCTGGCATGATCGCCGCCCAGATCGTGCCAGCTGACCCCCGTCGCCGGGAAGGGGGCGAAGAAGCCGTCCCTGTCATCGCCCCAATAGGCGCAGAGGACGCGGCAATCGTGATCGGCGACCAGCCTTTCGATCAGGGCGCGGCGAAAGCGGCAGAAGGGCATCGGGCTGCCGCCCAGGAACATCACCGTCCGCCGCCCGTCCGCCATGGCCCTGTTCCTTTCCCCGCCCGCGCTTGCTAACGCTGAGCGCGCGCCCGTTGTTACGCGAAGGATGAGGCCATGGACAGCGATAGCGGGCCAAAAACAGGGCCAGGAACAGTGGCGGGGGCCGAGGCTGCGACCGGAACGGCAGGGCGCGCGCGGATCCTGATCGCCTGCCACGCGGCGGCGGCGGCGGCGGTGCCGGCGGGGCCGTATCTGCTGCCGATCCATGTCGGCCGGGCGCTGGCCGGGGCGGCGCTGCCCGGCATGATCGGCGATGATACGGGGGACAGCATCTCGGCGCTGAACCCCGAATATTGCGAATTGACGGCGCATTACTGGGCCTGGCGCAACCTGCCCGGCGACGGGCCTGTCGGGCTGATGCATTATCGCCGCCTGTTCGACCTTGCAGGCCGGCTGAACGGGCATTTCCATGCCGAACGGCATGTCCCCGATTTCGACCCATCCGCCTGGCACGAGGATGTCGCCGCGCGCCTGGCCCGCCCGGCCGAACCCCTGCTGATCGTGCCCCGTCCGGCACGGCTGTCGCTGCCGCTGGGATTGCATTACCGGGTCTTTCACCACGCCGCCGATCTGGCGGTGCTGCGCGCCGTGGCGGCCGAGCGGCATCCCGGATTCGCCCCCGATCTGGCCCGCGCATTGCGCGGCAACCGCTTTGTCATGGGCAACATGTTCGTCATGTCGCGGCCGGTCCTGGATCATTACAGCGCGCTGCTGTTCGACATCCTGGCCGAGACGCGCCGCCGGCGGGGCGGGCGTCCGGCCGGGCAGGCGGGCGGGCAGGCGGGGGGGGGCTATCAGCGCCGCTGGCTGGGCTTTCTGGGCGAAAGGATCATGACCGCCTATGTGCTGGGCGATCACCTGCGCCGGGCCTTTCCGGGGCTGCGGCCGGATTTCCGCGGAATCGTGAATATCGACGCGGGCATTGCGCGCCGGGCTGGCGCGCTGCGGCTGGCCCGGTTCTGCCTGCAGCGCCGCATCGCGCCGACGGATGCATGGCGGGCCTGGCGGGGCCTGCCTGAAAGCGCCGGCCGGGGCCTGGACGGGTCTTGAACGGGGCCGGCCGCTGGGGCAGTCTCGCCCCCTCTTCAGCCGGATGCGGATGCGATGAAACTGTCCTTCAAGGCCGCGAAACTTCTCGACGATTGCCGGATCGAGCCTTTCGACGGTCCCACCCGCCGCCGGTTCCGGGCCATGGCCGACCTGCAGGTCGCAAGGAACCTGCAATGCGAGGCGTTTTCGCGCCATCCGCCCGGATTCTTGATGTCGCTGGGGGCGTTCAGCTATGTCTCGGGGGCCACCAGGGACATGCTGAAGCTGCGGGCCGGGCGCTTTTGCAGCATCGCGCGCGGGGTCAACGTGGTCTCGGGCAATCACCCGGTCGCGGCGGTCTCGACCAGCCCGTTCTTCTATGGCCATTACCATGCCCGGCACCTGCCCGAGGTGGTGAACGCGGTCGGAAAGCCCGATTTCACCCGCGACCTGGGCGGGGTCCGGGTGGGCGACGATGTCTGGATCGGCGGCTATTGCGTGCTGAAGGGCGGCATCCGCATCGGCACCGGCGCGGTCGTCGCCGCCGGCAGCGTGGTGGTCAGGGATGTCGATCCCTATACCATCGTCGGCGGCAATCCGGCCCGGGTCATCCGCCCCCGCTTCGATCCGGAACAGGCCGCCCGGCTGCTGGACAGCGCCTGGTGGCAGGTCGATCCGAAATGCCTGCGCGGGCTGGACATGACCGATATCGACGCCTTCTGCGACGGCCTCGCCGCCCTGCGCGCGCGGGGCGAGGCCGCCGATCTCACCCCCGCCCGCGTCACCCTTGCGGGCGACGAGATCGTCCTGCAGCCGGACTGAGGCGGGCGACGGCTTTCTTACGCCGGGTTGCCGCGGCCTTCTTCGGTCCCGGGCGTGGAGGATGCGGATTTCATCAGGGCATTCCGGATCCGTTTCGCCTCGGCGAAGGAGATCCGGTCGGGCTGCATGATCCGGTCGACCAGTTCGGTGCCCCAGCGGGGCAGGCGCAGATCCTCGGGCCGGTCGCGGCGGCCGGCGAAGGATTCGGGGATGGCGAAAAGCGCCGCGCAGGGTTCGGATGTGTGGCGCAGGAAATAGCGGCGGTCGCGTTCCGCGGCCTCGGCGATCCGGTCGAACAGGCGGCCGCTGACATGCAGAAGCCGCGAGAAGGCCCGTTTGCCGGGCGGAAACAGGGCCGCGATCATGTCGCGCCGTTCCCGTGTCCGGTCGAGGCCATGCACCCTGCGTGCATGATGCAGCAGCGCCAGCGCCGTTTCCGAATAGCGGGTATTGGCCGCGACGGCCTCGTCGCCGCGGCTGACGCCCAGCCGCGCGCACAGCACGTCCAGCACGTCCTGCCCGCCCCAATCCGCCCGTTCGATGGACAGAAGGTCGAAGGGATTGAAGGGCGCGTGAAAGCGCATCCGTTCGATGAAATCGCCATAGCTGAAGAAATCGAAGCCGTTGCGCTGGCGGAAACTGGCGGCAAAGGTGGTGATGCCGCCCCGGTCCGGCCCGGCGAAGACATCCTGGGGGGTGCGGAACAGGCCGCCCTTCAGGAACTGGGCATAGACCGATTCCACGAAGGGGAAATGGTTGCGGAACAGCATCAGGATGCGGACATTGTCGGTCCCGAAACGGGCATTCAGCGCATCGACGACGGTGCCGGTGATCGGCCGGTCCCATTGCGAATTGGTGAATTCCTCGGACGAGATCAGCAGCCGGGCGCAGCCCGCCGCCTCGGCCTCGCGGGCGATCGTGTCGATGGCGGCGGGAATCGCCTCCGGGGCCAGGCGGTGCAGCGGGCGGTGGCTGAAATAGCCGCCGCTCTCGCGGAAGCTTTCGGGATAGCACAGCCCCTCGGCGCGGTGGCGCCGGTCGTTGCGGTGCAGCAGCGATTGCAGCGCCGAAGAGGCGCATTTGGGCATCCCCACATGCAGATGGACCGTCGTCATCCCCGTCCCTGTTCCCCCGTTCCCGTCAGTCCTGCCGGTCGTCGCCGCCGCCCCGCTCGGGGGCGGCGGGCAGGTCCCGGCCCATCCGCATCATGTCGGCGCGCAGAAGGCGGATATCCTTTTGCAGGATGGTCAGCGCCGCCATCAGATCCTCGTTCGTCACCGCCTGCGGATTCCGGCCCAGCCGCTGCCAGGACCGGTGCCGGGGCAGGTCGAGCCCGGTGCGGTCCTTGACATAGCGCGCCGTCATCCGCGCCGTCTCGCGCAGGCCGGACTGGCGCAGGTGATAGAGACCGCGGGCCAGCACGGTATTGCCGCGCGCCGCGCGCCCGTTATCGGGCAGCGTCCCGGACGGGGCCGGGCGGCCCGACAGCGCCGCCTTGTCGAAATCGGCGAAATCGCCCGCCTTCAGCGCCTTGAGCATCCGAAAGGTGCGGCCGCGGCCGTTGCGCTGGCCGAAATCCTCCAGCATCTGATCGTCATACTGGTCGATCACCGGACGCAGCCGGTCGAAAAGCTCGCGTTGCAGCGGGCCCTCGGTGCGCTGGCTGACCCAGGACAGCTGGTTCGCGGTCCAGCCCAGCAGATCGGGGCCGTATTCGGCATCCATCCCGTGCAGCCGCAGCCAGTCGCGGATGTTGTCATGGTGGTGGAAGATGCGCAGCAGCCTGCTGTCCACCGTCGCCATGGTCTGTCCGACCCGCGCCACCCGGTGCCGGCACAGCTTTTCCGGGACCAGCACGATGCGCCGCCCGCCCAGGATCGCGGCCCAGTGGAAGGGATTGTCCTCGTAGAAGTAATCGCCGACCGGAAAGCGCAGGTTGATCCGCTCGACCAGGTCGCGGCGATAGATCTTGCGCCAGGGCACCGAGATGAAGCGCAGCATCTCGCGCCGGGTGACCTCGTCCAGATCCAGCGCGGTCTCGGCCGGATAATCGCGCCAGCGCCCGGCATCGGCGGGATCGCGGGTCTCGCCGGTGCGGGCGTCCAGAAGCTGATAATCGCACATGGCCAGATCGGCGGAATGGGCGATCGCGGCCTCGTGGAGCCGGGCGAACATGGTCGGATCGTAAAGGTCGTCGCCATCCGCGAAGCCGATGAAATCGCCGGTCGCGGCCTCGATGCCGGCATTGGCGGCGGTGGCGACGCCGCCGATCGTGTTCGTCTGAAACAGGATCGGGCGGATCCGGGCGTCGCGTTCGGCGTATTCGCGGATGATTGCCGGCGTTCCGTCGCTGGAGCCGTCATCGACGACGATGATCTCGATATCCCGCAGCGTCTGGGCCAGGACGCAATCCAGGCTTTCGCGGATATAGGGTTCGATATTGTAGGCGGTGACGATGATCGACAATCTGGGCAAGGCAATGTCCTCAGCGGATCAGGTGATTGACGAGCGATCCGGCCAGGCGGGGCGAATGCCGGGTCCGCATCCGCGCCAGATCGCCCAGATCCAGCCGCCCCAGCAGGGCGGCGTAGCGGGCCTCGAAATCGATGCGCAGGGCCGGGTCCAGCCGCGGCCGGGCCCAGCCCGCCAGACGGTCGCAGAGCGCCCAGAAATGATGCGCGAAGCGGCGGCGCAGGACCGGGCGCGCCTCGAGGAAATCATAGGTTTCCTCGAGCGCCTCGAACATGGCCAGACGTTCGGCGCCGAAGGCATTGGTCAGGTTGGTGCCGGCGGGATGGACGACATGGGTGCACAGGACCGCGTCGCGCAGCATGATGGCGCGCGCCAGAAGCAGGCCGTGCCAGTGGCCCAGGATGTCGTTGTTGACCCTGGTGCGGCCGAAGCGCATCCCCCGGTCGCGGTAATGGGCGGTGCGCAGAAGCTTGTTCCAGGGGTAATTGGTGAAGGTCAGCAGCCCGGCCATGTCCTCGATCCGGCCGGTTTCGACCGCCTGCCCCTTCAGCAGCAGATCCAGGGTCTTGCGGTCGTCGTAGTTCATGTCGGTGAAACTGGCCGTTTCCTCGCGTTCGTAGCGATAGGCGAACATCGCCAGATCGATGTCCGGCGCCGCATCCATGTCGCGGATCGCATCGGCCAGAACCTCGCCATGCAGGATGTCGTCGGCGTCGAAGAACAGCGCATAGCGTCCGCTCGCCAGGGGCCAGCCCTCGTTGCGCGCGATGCCCGCGCCGCGATTGTCGTCGCCGAGGATCGCGATCAGGTCCGGATGGGTGGCGGCCAGGTCGCGCAGGATGGCCGGGCTGGCATCGCTCGAGGCGTCGTCGACGCAGATCATCTGGCAGCGCAGCCCCTTCCGGCCAAGCCCGAAGACGGTCCCGGCCAGCTTTTCCAGATGCCGTTCGGCATTGTGGACCGGGACGATGACGCTGAGATCGAAATCGCCGGCTTGTTGCGCGTCGTTTACCATCGGACATCCTTCTCGTGCCGCGGTCCGCGCCGCGCCGGGGCGGGTATAGACCTTCCGCGCCGCGCCGAACAGGCCACCCGGACCGGCGCGCGCGCCGTGCCGCGCGGCAAGTCCCTCACAGCGGCCGGCGCAGAAAGGCCGGTGCCGGCCGTTCCGCCGCGCCGCAGGCCAGGAAGGCCGTGGCCGTGTCCAGCGCCTCGCGGATGGTCACGTCCATGTCGAGATAGCGATAGGTGCCCAGCCGCCCGACGAAGGTGACACCCGACAGGGTCTCGGCGCGGGCGACATATTCCTCCAGCAGCGCCTTTTCCTCGACCAGGCGGATCGGATAATAGGGGATGTCGTCCGGTCCGCAGGCGCGCGAATATTCGCGATAGCAGATGCTGCCCTCATGCGTCTCCCAGGGGCTGAAATGCTTGTGTTCGGTGATCCGCGTCCAGGGCACCTCGGCATCGCCGTAATTCATCACCGCGCAGCCCTGGTAATCGCCCCGGTAGGTGAAGCGTTCGAAATCCAGCGTGCGATAGCCCAGCCGCCCCAGGTCATAGTCGAAATAGCCGTCCAGCGGCCCGGACCAGAAGACGTGATCGGCCGTCATGTCCGGCGCATGGGGGGTGTCCAGATCGACGCGGATGTTCGGATGGTCGAGAATCGCGGCGATCATCGCCGTATAGCCGTCGCGCGGCATTCCCTGGAACCGGTGGAAGAAGTAATTGTCGTCGTAGTTGAAGCGCAGGGGCAGGCGTTTCAGGATCGAGGCGGGCAATTCGGTGGGCGAACAGCCCCATTGCTTTTCGGTATAGCCCTTGAAGAAGGCCTCGTAGAGATCGCGCCCGATGAGGCGCAGCGCCTGTTCCTCGAAATTCCGCGGCTCGGAAATGCCGGTCTCGGCCAGGTCCCCGATGAAGGCGCGGGCCTCGTCGGGGCGCATGGTGCGGCCGAAGAACTGGTTGATGGTCAGCAGGTTCACCGGCAGCGAATAGACCGCGCCGCGGGTGGTGGATTTCACCCGGTTCCGGAACGGCACGAAATCGGAAAAGCCGTTGACGTAATCCCAGACCTCTTCGTCGTCGGTGTGGAAGATATGCGGCCCGTAGACATGCATCATCACCCCGGTTCCGGGATCGCGCGCGGTATGGCAATTGCCGCCGATATGGCCGCGCGCGTCGATGATGCGGCAGGCATGTCCCGCCTCGGCCAGCCTGCGCCCGATCACGGCGCCCGACAGGCCCGCCCCCACCAGAAGAATGTCCATCCGTTCCCCACAATCCTGCGGGGCCTGATTAGCGGCGCCCGCACGGGCAAGACAAGGGGGGGCGCAACGGCCGGGATGCGCGCCACGGCCGCAGCCTCAGTCGGGATCGGCGGTTTGCAGCCGGCCCGCCGCCAGCATCGCCAGCGGCAGGCCCAGAAACAGCCCGGCCCAGCCGCCCAGGACGTAACCCATCCCGATCATCGCCCAGGACGCGCCCTGCACCGCCATCGCCGTGGCGGTGACGAAAGAGCCGGTCAGGATCAGCAGAAGCAGGGCAGGGAGCATGGCATCGGTCGCGGTCGGAACAGGGAACCCGCCGATCATAGGCGGCCCGAGCCGCGGCCCGAAGCGCGCTTTGCGCAGCATTTTAATCGAAATGTTCCCGATCGGGTCCGGAACCGGGGCCTTGGGCGGCGAAGCGGGCCGGCAGCGCGGGCTTTCAGGGACCGGGGACCGCGTGGGGGCGGCCCGCGCCGGCCGGGCGAAACGGCGCCCGGCATGTCATTCCGCCCCGTCGCGCAGGGGCTTGCGGGTGGTCCCTGCACCCCTCCGCGCCGTCCGCTTGCCGCAGCGCCCGGCCAGAAGCAGGACCGGAACGCCCAGGATCAGGCCGACCCAGCCGCCCAGCACATAGCCAAGCACGATCATTCCCCAGGAGGCCCCCGTCAGGCCCAGAACCAGGGCGGTTGCGATCGCGCTCGCGATGATCAGCGCCATCATCACGACGATTCTGCCGCCGCCTTCGATTGTCTCACGATGCTGATCCCGTCGGCCGCTCATGCGCCACAGCATAGGACAAGACGACAAACAACTTAAAGTTGTTTTGGCCGCGGCCGCGACCTTTTCACGTGGGTGTCAGGCCGGGATGGCATGGGCCGGGTCAGGGCAGGAAATCGAAACTGCGGTTGATGCCCAGAAACAGGCGTTCATCGTCGTTGCGGCTGCCATCCCCGCTTTTGCCGCGGACCATGGTATAGCCGGCATTCAGCGACAGATCCGCGGTCAGCGCGCGGCTGTAATCGATGCTGATGGCGAAGGTTTTGGCATTCAGGGCATCGCCCGACTGCACCTGGCTTTCGCGATAGCGGATCGACCCGGACAGGCTGGAAATCTCGTCGAACTGGCGGGAATAGGCGGCCTCGAAATTCGTGTTGATCGCCTCGTTGCCGTCATTGTCCACCACCGGCACGCGGCTGAGCGAGGCCGTGATGTCGGAGACCGGCCCCAGATCGCGCGCATATCCGGCCTGGAAGATCGGGTCGATGCTGCCGGCAAACCGCGTCGCGCCCAGGGCGAAGGACAGATCGTATCGCGGCGTCCGGATGCTGCGGCCCAGCAGCAGATCCTCGCGCCGGCCGGCGGTGTCGGGTTCGGATGAAAAGGCCAGGGTATATTCGCCGGCCGGCCGCGCCAGGCTGCCGTTCAGCCGCAGCGCCACGCCCCGGGCGCGCCTGGACAGGCCGGTATCGCGCTCGACGCGGCGGATATCGGTCCAGGTCGTCTCCAGATCCAGGTTGGCGGCCTTGCTGACCTGCAACGAGGCCCCCGCCCCCAATTGCGAGATACGGCTGTCGGTGCCGCCGCCGGCACTGTCGGTGCGATCGGCCCCGGCGACGATCCGGGCCCGGATCAGCGGTGTGGGTTCCAGATAGATCCGGCCGGCGAGGCTGCCGGTGCGGCTGTCGACCAGATCCGGATCGGTGGTGCCGCTATAGGCGCGGCGGCTGTATTCAAGACTGAATTCGCCGCCCAGCTTGGCCTGGCTGCCGAAGGCATAGCCCAGCCGGGCGCTGGTCGTGGTGACGCTTCCCGGATCCAGCGTCACCAGCGTGCCGGTATCCTGGTCGAAGAAAATCTCGCGGTCCAGATCGGTCTCGCGATAGTTCAGCCCCGCCTCCAGCGAGGCATTGCGGGCGAAGCGGCGATAGGACAGGCGTGCCTGCCGGTCGCCGAAGCCGATGAAGTTCGTCTGCTTCGGGTCGCCCTCGGTCAGCGGCAGCGACAAGCCCAGATCCAGGGTCTGGGACCGGGTGGCGCGGCGGAAGGTCAGATCCAGCGGCGTGACGCCGATCACATCGCCATTGTCCAGCGCCAGCTGCTGGCCGATGCTGAACCGGGCGATGGCAGCCGGCTGATCGTCGGTCTGGGCATTGGCCGCCGCCGTCGGCAGCAGCGCCAGCAGGAACAGCGGCGCGGCGCTGCGGATCAGGCCGGGTCGTGCCGTGCCGTGCCGTGGCTTCATTCGAAAAGCCGCCTTTCGGGCACGACGATCACGTCGCCTTCGGACAGGACCGGATCGTAATTCATCACCGCGCCGCGCATGATGGCGTCGTAATCGACCACGATCACCTGTCCGGGCGTGCGGGCGCGGCGCAGCTGGATCCGTTTGGTGGCGGCAAAGGGCGACAGCCCGCCGGCCTGCGACAGCGCCTGCAGGAAGGTCGTGCCGGGCAGCACCGCCTTGGCGCCGGGGGCCGAGGCCTCGCCCATGACATAGATGTTGACGACCTCCTTTTCGGCCTCGGCCATGGGCAGCGGTTCCTGCGGCACGGCGGTCACGAAGACGGTCGGCGGCGCGGCCAGCACGCCCGACAGGGCCTGGGCGATGCGATTGCCCACGGTGGACGGGGTCGATCCCGCGACGTTCAGGCTGCCGGCATAGGGAAAGTTGATGGTGCCGCCGGGCAGCACCGCCACGGTGCGGTTCAGGGAATTGTCTTCCAGCACCTCGACCGTCAGCCGGTCGCCCGCGCGGATCCGGTATTCCTGCGCCTGGGCCTGGCCGGACAGATCCGGGCGCAGCGCCGCAAAGGTCACCGCCAGCACAAGGGCCAGCATCACGCGCAACAGGGTCTTCATCTTGTGTCCCTCACTCATGTCGGCACAAGAAGGGATCCGGGCGCGGCGCCCATCCGATCCGTCGTGCCGGTTTCAGGATTATGACATGGCCCTTGCCATTCCGTTAAGCCCGGAAGGCAAAAAGCCGCCTTTCGGGAGGCAAGGTGTCGCCCCCCGACCACATATGCGCCGCCTCCGGCGCGGCCATGGCCACCATTTTCGGCGCGGTGGTGGCCATGGCGGGGCGCCCGCAAGCGGGTCAGGGATTCTGTCCCGAGACGGACCCGCCCGCATCCCCCGTCACTTCTCCGGCAGCGTCCCCGGCGGTATCCCCGGCCGTGTCCCCGGTCGCGGCCGGGGTCCCGGCGGATTGCCCGGTCCCCCGGGCCGCATCGGCGGCCGGCGCGGCTTCCAGCCGGGCCAGCACGGCGCGGGCATCGGCGATGGCCTTGTCGCTGCGGTCGGGCGGCAGCATGTCCAGGCCCTTGCGCAGCTGTGCCCTGGCCTCTTCGGTCCGGCCAAGCGCCTCCTGCACCAGGCCCAGATGGATCTGCACCATCGGATCGTCCGGCAGGCCCGCGCTGGCGCCTTCCAGATAGGGCAGGGCGCCTTCACTGTCGCCGTTCAGATGCTGGACCCAGCCATAGGTATCCATGAAGGGCGGCACATCGGTATCCTTCAGCCGCCGCGACACGACCGAGGCGCGGGCGACCGCCTCGGCATCGTCGGGCTTCCAGGTCGCCAGCAGGCTGGCCAGGTTGTTGGCCGTCACGATGGAATCCGAATTCTGCCGGTAGAGCCCCTCGTAGATGGCGATGGCGCCGTCGATATCGCCCGCGCGTTCCAGAACGCCCGCCTTGGCCCACAGGAGGTCGGGATTGTCGGGCAGGGCCGAGAGGCCGCGATCCATCACTGCGCGGGCGGCCTGGGCATCGCCCTGCTGGCTGACAAGCCGCATCAGCGCCAGATAGGGGCGCGGATCCTGCGGATTGTCGGCGATCAATGCGTCCAGCCCGGCACGGGCGGTTTCGGGATCGCCCGCGGCGGCCTCGGTCATGGCCTGGACCATGCGCATGCCGGCATCGTCCGGATTGGCGGCCACCAGTTCGGTGGCCAGTTCGCGCGCGGCCCCCGCATCGCCCGCGGCCAGACGCGCCCGCAGCAGGCCCAGCTTCGCCCCCAGCCCGGCATCGCTGTTCCGGGCCAGCCCCTCGAGATAGGTCACGGCGGCCTCCCGGCCATCGGTGGCGGCGATCCGGTTCAGGTCCAGCTCGTCGGCGGCCACGCGGGCCTCGGGGCTGTCGATCCCGCGCAATTGTTCGATCACGCCGCCGGCGCGCGGCAGGTCGGGCATTTCCAGATAGACCCGGCCCAGCAGGGCAAGCAGGGGCAGATTCTGCGGATCCAGCTTCAGCGCCGGCAGGATCGCATCCTCGGCCGGGCGCCAGCGACCCTCATTGGCCAGCATCTGCGCCAGCCGCAAGGTCTGCGCCGGCGCATTGCCCGAGGCGTCGGCCGCCTGGGCCAGGTAATCGCGCGCCAGATCGGTCTCGCCCACGCGCAGATAGGCATCGGCCATCAGCCCCATCGCCTCGGCATCCTCGGGCTTCTGGTCCAGCACGTTGCGCAGGGCCAGCAGCGCCGCGTCGGTCTGGTCGGCCGTGATCTGCCAGCCGGCCTTCAGCTTCAGCGCGTCGGGATGGCCGGGATTCTGGGCCAGGACCGCATCGACCTCGGTTTTCGCGGTTTCCACATCGCCGGTCTGGATCAGCATCCGCGCCAGCTGCGTCCTGACATCGCGGGTCCGGTCGCTGGGCTCGACACCTTCCAGCAGCGCGCGGATCTGCGAGATCGCCGCCTCGCGCTGACCGGCATTGAAGTCGAAGCCGGCCTTCAGCACACCGAAGATCAGCGGATCGCCGCCCGCCGCCAGGGCCTTGTCCGCCTCGGCCCGCGCGGCCTCTTCGCCGCGCTGAAGCTGGACGAAGCGGATCAGGTCGGTCCGCGGCACCGGATCGCCGGCCGGCGCCGCATCGGCCAGCCCGCGCAGGAAATCCTCGGCCCGGTCGGGCTGGTTTCGCGACAGGTAGAAGCGGATCAGATCGGTCTTGGCCTCGGGATCGTCGGGGAAATTCTCGATCGTGGCGCGAAGCTGGGCCTCGACGCCCGCCATGTCGCCCTTTTCCATCAGCAGCGCCAGCTGCTGGCGATAGCGCAGACGGTTGTCGGGCTGCAATTCCAGCAGCTTCCGGACCAGCGTCCCGGCCCGGTCCATGTCATTGGTCCGTCCGGCCTGATCCAGCGCGATGCCAAGCAGCAGCACATCCTCCGGACGATCCTTCAGCAGGCTGTCGGCCTCGTCGGCCAGGGCCTTGCGGGCGGTCTCGTCCCCGGTCTCGTCGGCCTTCTGGTAACGCATCGCCAGGCCGAGGACACGGGCATCGGGATCGTCGGGGGCCAGTTCGACGGCGCGGGTCGCATGGCGGCTGAATTCATCCAGGTTGCGGCCCTCGAAGGCCATCCGCGCCAGCGTGATCCGGGTCGGCAGATCGTCGGGATATTGTTCGGCCAGGCGCAGATACTGGCTGTAGGCGCCGCTGGCATCGCCCTTGCTTGCCAGGGCTTCGGCCAGGGCCTTGCGGGCCTCGTAGTGATTGCCCTCGATGTCGAAGACGTTGCGGAACTGCACGATGGCGCGGTCCAGATCGCCTGCGGCCACCAGGTCGAGACCGGACTGGTAATATTCGGCCGCCTTCTCGGCGGGGGATTTGCATCCGGCCAGCGGCAGGGCCAGGCCCATCGCCAGGGCGGCGGGCAGGATCAGGCGCCACGTCCTGCGGCCGGTGCGGTCGGAACGGGAAAGGTCTTTGGCAATCATGAACATCTCATCGTTTATGGAAGCCCGGTTTTCCGGGCGATCCGCCGGCCGGGTGCAGGTTGGGGCGCGTCAATAGCCGGTGCCGCGCAGAACGACACCGACCGTCCGGACCAGGATCCACAGATCCAGGCGGCCCGACAGGTGGCGCTCATAGGCCGCATCATAGCGCACGCGGGCCGCGAATTCCGATTCATTTCTTGCTGAAATTTGCCATAAACCCGTGATTCCCGGGCGCAGCCGGTAATAGCTTTTGCCGCGATACAGATGACGCTGGCCCACCATCATCGGCCGCGGACCGACCAGCGCCATGCTGCCCGCCAGCACGTTCAGCAATTGCGGCAATTCGTCCAGCGAGGTCTTGCGCAGCAGCCGGCCGACCGGGGTGATGCGCGGATCGTGTTTCAGCTTCTGGGTGCGGGCCCATTGCGCGCGGTCGCCGGGATGGTCGTCCAGATGCGCCTGAAGCCGGGATTCGGCGTCCACGACCATGCTGCGCAGCTTCCAGATGCGAAAGACGCGGCCGTTCCGGCCGATGCGCTTCTGCGCGAAAAAGGGATTATGCCCGTCCAGCGCCACCAGCCCCGCCATCAGCAGCATCAGCGGCAGCGTGACCGGCGCGGTCAGCAGGATCAGCAGCGTCTCGAAAGCCCGCTTGGCGCCGTTGCGCCACAGCCCGCGACCGGACCGGGCCGTCGCCGGTTGCGCGGCGCGGAAGCTGTCCGGGCCCATGTTGATCATCAAATCCTCCCCCGGGGAGATCACTCAAAACCTTGTCGGCTCCGGCAGCCAACACCTCGCAGGCCGGAAGGGTCCGACAGGCGCGGACACGGTTGCGTCAGCGCGATGCCGCGACCCGCGATTCCTATCACGCGGGGCGGCCGGAATGAACAGAGAGATTTCCAATTTAGTCAAAACTCAAGAAATGTTGTGACAACAAGAGTGGGCCGGGACGGCCGTTCCGGGTTATGGCTGGCGCGGGATCCGGCCCGCCATCGGACCGGCCATCGGACCGGCCATCGGATCGTGGCGCGGGGCGGGGCGGAACCCGGAGCGGAAGGACCGGGCGCCGACGCGGCCGGGGGGCGAAAGCCTCACTTTTAGGCAGGTCCGGCGTTCGGACCCGGTGTCACGCTGGCCAAGGTCCGGGGCAACGTCTATATGGTACAAATGTCTGTGGAGCGTGTATCGGTGTGAGCCAGTTCTATCTTGATCATTACGGCTTTTCGGTACGTCCGTTCTCGATCCTGCCCGATCCGGACATGCTGTTCTGGTCCGACAGGCATCGCAAGGCATTCGCGGTGCTGGAATACGGGCTGATGACGCGCGCGCCGCTGACCGTGGTCACGGGCGAGGTCGGCGCCGGCAAGACCACCCTGATCCAGGCGCTGCTGCGGCAGGTCGATGACGACCTGCGCATCGGGCTGATCTCGAATGCGCGCGGCGATCGCGGCGATCTCTTGCGTTGGGTGCTGAACGCCTTCGACATCGCGACCCCGAAGGATGCCGATTACGTCGATCTGTTCCAGAGCTTCCAGGATTTCGTGCTGACCGAATATGCCGCGGGAAAGCTGGTCGTGCTGATCTTCGACGAGGCCCAGAACCTGGGCCCCGAGACGCTGGAAGAGCTGCGGATGCTGACCAACATCAATTCCGGCGCCGACGAGCTGCTGCAGCTGATCCTGCTGGGCCAGCCGGAACTGCGCGCGACGATCCAGCGGCCCGAATTGCGGCAATTCGCCCAGCGGGTCAGCGCGACCTTCCATCTGGGCAGTTTCGATCCGGCCACCGCGCGCGATTATATCCGGCACCGGCTGGTCAAGGCCGGCGGTTCGGGCCACGAGATCGACGAGGCGGCGGCGGCGCTGATCCAGCGCGAGGCGCGCGGCGTGCCGCGGATGATCAACAAGATCGCCGATCTGGCGCTGGTCTATGGCGCCGCCTCGGGCGGGACGGTGGTGACGGCCGACCTGGTCGAGGAAGTGCTGCGCGACGGCCTGGTCCTGTCGGCGCCCGACATCCCGGCCGAAACCGGGACCGCGCCCGACAGGCCGGCGCGGCTGGTCCTGGCGCATGAAAAGGATGCGAGGCGCGACCTGCCATGATCGATCTGCAATTCTACCGGTCGCTTCTGATGCGGCGGCTGCCGGTCATGCTGGCGCTGCTGATCACCTGTTCGGCCTTCGGGCTGGTCTGGGCCGTCAAGGCGCCGCCGATCTATTCCACCGCGGCCCGGCTGCTGGTCGAGGAACCCCAGATCGCCGAAAGCGACAATTCGCCCTCGCCCTCGGAATCGCTCGACGTGATCGAGCAGCAATTGATGACGCGGGCCAATCTGATCGATATCGCCAACAAGCTGAACGTGTTCCGCGGCGACGCCACGCTCAGCGTCGACGAGAAGGTCGCCAGGATGCGCGCCGGGACCTCGATCCGGCGCATCGCGGGGCGCGATCAGGCGACGATGATGACGGTGGGCTTCACCTCGACCGATCCGCGCATCGCGGCGGCGGTGGTCAACGAATTCACCACGCTGGTTTTGTCCACCAACACCCGCAACCGGGTCGGGCTGGCCGAGAACCGGCTGGCATTCTACCAGCAGGAGGTGCAGCGGCTTGGCGACGATCTGGATCAGCAGAACGCGAAGATCCTGGAATTCAAGCAGAAGAACGCCGATGCCCTGCCCGAGAACCTGCGCTACAGCCAGGATCGGCAATCGCTGTTGCAGGAACGGGTATCGCGGCTGGAAAGCGATCTTTCGACCCTGCAGGCGCAGAAGCAGGACATGGTGCGGCTGTTCGAACAGACCGGCTCGATCCGCCAGAACGATACGCCCCAGACGCCCGAACAGCAGCAATTGTCCAGCCTGCAGGCCGAACTGAACAACACGCTGGGCGTCTATGCCGAGGGCAGCCCCAAGGTGCAGGCGCTGCGCGCCCGCATCGCCGCCGCCCAGAAGGCGATCGAGGCCGCCAGCCCCGCCGACGAGGCGGGCCAGACCGGCAATTCGCTGCTGGACATCAATCTGGCCCAGCTTGACACCCGCATCGAAACGATCGGCAAGGATCTGGCGCAGGCCAACCGGCAATTGCAGGACCTCTCCGCCTCGATCAGCGCCACCGCCACCAATTCCATCGCTCTGGGCGCGCTGGAACGCGACCAGGCCAATATCCAGGCGCGCTATAACGCGGCCGTGGCCGATCTGGGCGCGGCCCGCACCGCCGAGCGGATCGAATCCTCCGCCCGCGGGCAGCGCATCACGGTGATCGAATCGGCCAATGTGCCCAGCCGGCCCTCGGGTCCGAACCGCAAGAAGCTGGCCTTGATGGGGGTCGGGCTGGGTCTGGGCCTGGCCGGCGGCTTCTTCGCGCTGATGGAGCTTCTGAACCGCGCCATCCGCCGCCCGGCCGAGATGCGCGCGCGGTTCCAGATCACGCCGCTGGCGGTGATCCCCTATATCGAGACCCGCCAGGAACGCCGCCACCGGCAAGGCGTGGCCCTGGTGCTGATCCTGGCGGTGCTGATCGTCATTCCGCTGGGATTGTGGGGCATCCATACCCAATACATGCCGCTGGACATCCTGGCCCAGAAGGTCGTCAATCGCCTCGGGCTGGGCTGAGCCCGGCCGGTTTCCAAGGATTTTGCCCGCATGGAAAAGCTGCAAGCCGCCATCGAGATCGCCCGCCGCAAGCGCGGCGCCGCCGCCGCCGCCGCAACCCCGCGTGCAGAGGCCGCCGCCGCGCCGCAGCCCGCCGCGGTCGATGCCGGGATACGCACCGGCACCGGCACCGGCACCGTCGCGGCCCGCGCCGGCAGCGGCCTGACCGCGCTGTGGGAGGCGCTGCCCGAGGCCCCGCTGGATCGCGGCGCGCTGATCCGGTCGCGGATCCTGTCCCAGAACGCCTCGTTCGATTCGGCGCCTTTCGACGTGCTGCGCACCAAGGTGCTGTATCAGATGCGCCAGAACGGCTGGCGGCGGCTGGCGATCACCTCGCCCTTGCCGCGATCGGGCAAGACCACGAATGCGGTCAACCTGGCCCTGGCGCTTGGCCGGCAGCCGGAACTGCATTCGATCCTGTTCGACCTGGATCTGCGCGCGCCCATGGTGGCCGACAAGCTGGGTCTGCCCACCCCGCCCTCGATCGCGCCGCTGCTGCGCGGCGAGCGCGATTTCGCGGATCACGCCTGCCGCGTCGGTCCGAACCTGGCCCTCGCCCTGTCGGGAAGTGCCGAAAGCGACCCGACGCGTCTGCTGATGGCCGAACGCTCCAGCGAGACCCTGGCCGAGATCGAGCAACGCTATCAGCCCGACATCATGATCTTCGATCTGCCCTCGATCCTGATCGGCGACGATGCGCGGGCCTTCCTGCAGCATGTCGATTGCGCCCTGCTGATCGCCCGCGCCGACCAGACCCGCTACGGCGATTTCGACAGTTGCGAACGCGAGGTCGGCGAATACACGAATGTGCTGGGGGTGGTGCTGAACGGCTTTCGGCACGGCAATGGCCTGAGCGATTTCCAGGAATGAGGTCATCCCGGCGAGACGGCATCGGACGGCCTTCGCATGGCGCGCAGGATGAAGCGGCCATGAAACCCGGATCCGGCAGACCGGTTCATCGCCCGGTCATCGGCGGTGGCCATGGATGACAGGCTGAAAATAGGGTTCTTCTGCGCCCATGATCCCTATGACCGGCGGTCCTTTTCGGGCACGCCGTCCTACATGCTGGATGCCCTGGGGCGCCGCGACGACATCGTGCTGCGCGTCCTGGGCCCGTATCGGCGCGGCTATCGCGGAAAGCTGCTGTCGGCCTGGAGAAGGTGGCGCAAAACGCCCCTGCGCGGCCCCGAGGCCGGGGCGGTGAAGGGACTGGACTGGGTGATCGTGCCGGTCTCGTCGCGTTTCATCCCCGAAAGGCGCGGCGCGGCGGGGCCGAAATTCGTGCATGTGACCGATGCCACGCCGCAATTCCTCCGGGATTTCTATGCCCGGCCGACCTCGCGGCAGGCCGATCTTGTCGAGCAGACGGCCCTGGAGCGCGCGGATCTGGTCGTCTATTCCTCGGGTTACATGGCCGGGCGCGCGCTGGCGGAATTCGGCGGCGCGGATGCGGCGAAGATCCACGCCATCAGCTTCGGGCTCAACCTCGACGCCCTGCCGCCTCCGCCCGGAGCCAAGCCCCCCCCGGATCCGCTGAAGCTGATCTTCATCGGAAAGAACTGGCAGACCAAGGGCGGAATCATCGCGGCCGAGGCGAACGAGATTCTCAACCGGCGCGGGATCGCCTCTGAACTGACGGTCATCGGCGGCCGGCCGGACGATCCGTCCCGCTATGGCAATGCCAGGTTCCTGGGCTATCTCGACAAGGGGCGGGCAAAGGATTACCGGCTGCTGACGCGATCGCTGTCGCAGGCGCATCTCTTTGTCCTGCCGACGCAGGCCGATTGCACGCCGATGGTGGTCGCGGAAGCCAATGCCCATGGCGTTCCGGCCGTCATCAACGAGATCGGGGGAATTTCGTCACTGGTCCGCGAGGGCGAGAACGGCTTTCTCATGGATCCCGGATCCGACGCGGCCGCCTATGCCGACAAGATTGCCCGGATCCTGTCGGACAGGCCGGGTTTCGACGCGCTGGCAGCCGGATCCTACGAATATTGCAGGAACAATCTGACATGGGATGCCTGGGCGCGGGACATGATCGCGCTGATCCGGCGCGATCCTGAGAAAGCGCGGCATTCACGCATTGCGGGACGGGAGGCAGGGTGAGCACGGCCGAGACCATGAAGGGACCGCACGGGCATGATTACGGGCCCGTTGCCCAGGCGCTGCGCGAATGCGGGCCCGAACCCATCATCTACGTGCCCAATCCGGGCAATGCCGGAGACGGGCTGATCGCCCTGGGCACCTATATCCTGTTCGAGAAACTCGGCATTTCCTGGCAGATCGGCCGCTCCGATGGCGTCTATCCGGATCGCAGCGTCGTCTATGGCGGCGGCGGATCCCTGATCGAACTCTATCCCAGGGCCATCGACTTCCTGAAGTCCAACCACCCGGTCTGCCGCAGGCTGGTGCTGCTGCCCCATACCATCCGCGCCTTCGGCGACGTCATTGCGGCGATGGATGATCGCTGCACCCTGTTTGCGCGGGACAAGGACAGCCATGCCTATCTGTCCGGACTGGGCGGCACGGCCAGGACCGGCCTCGGGCATGACATGGCATTCATGATATCGCGCGACGATCTGGTGTCGCGGCGTCTCGATCCGGGCTTTCTGTCGCGGCCCGGGATCAGGATCGCCTGGCTGAAGATGGTGACCAAGATCCTCTGGCATCTGAGGTTCAGGGATTCCCGGCTTCATGCCATGCGCGGCGACCGCGAGGCCCCCGGCGGCGATCTGCCGGCGGCGAATTTCGATCTGTCGGCGATGTTTTCGAGCGGGCACCTGAATGGCGTTTCCGATGCCCACATGTCTCCGGCCGCCTGTGCGACGACCGCGAAGATCCTGCAACTTATCCTCGAACGCGCCAGCCTGGTCGAGACGAACCGGCTGCATATCGCGGTCCTGTCCGCCGTGCTGGGCCGGAACCTTGTCATGAGGGACAATTCCTATGGAAAGAACCGGGGCGTCTACGATCATTCCATGAAGGACGTCTTTCCCGACATCGCCTTCCAAGCAGAGGAGGCGGCCGGCGCCCGGGCGCTTTCGCAGGGGCGATAGGAAGGAGCGAGCATGGTCAGCATGTTGGCGGTGCTGTTCTGGCCGGTGGTCGTGTTCTGGCTGTTTGCCACGCGGAAACCGGCCCAGGCCCTGGCCGCCTCGATCCTGGGGGGCTATCTTTTCCTGCCCGAGAATTATGCGATCGATCTGCCCGCCGTGCCGTCGCTGGACAAGAATTCGATCGCCGGGCTTGCCGCGGTGCTGGCCAGCGCGATCTTCCTGAAAGGGCCGGCGATCCGCGATCTGCCCGAGGGAATGGTCATGCCGGGGATCGTCCCGGGCAGCCGGGCCGTCCGCATCCTGCTGGCCGTTCTTCTGATCGGCATGGCCGGGACGGTCGTGAGCAATGGCGATCCGGTCAGTTACGGTCCGCGCTGGCTGCCGGGGCTGCGCTTCTACGACATGCTCTCGTTCATGGGGAACATGCTGTTTTCCCTGATACCCTTCCTGCTGGCCCGGAAATATCTCGCCCATCCGCAGGCCCATATAGCCCTTCTCGTCTCGCTGGCGGTGTTCGGACTGATCTACACGCTTCCGGCGCTTTACGAGATCCGGATGTCGCCGCAGCTGAGCAGGATGATCTACGGATATTTTCCCCATGCCTGGCTTCAGCATATCCGCGCGGGCGGCTATCGGCCGGTGGTGTTCCTGAATCACGGATTGTGGCTGGCGATCTTTTTGTCCGTCAGTTTCCTGGCGGCGCTGACCCTGTGGCGGCTGAGTTCCGGGCCGCTCAGGATGCGCTGGCTGCTGGCATCGCTGTGGCTGCTGATGACCCTGATCCTCGCCAAGGGCATGGGCGCCCTGGGGATCGGCATTCTTCTGGGCGCGACGATCCTGCTGATGCCCGTGCGCCTGCATATCCTGATGGCCGCGTCGATCTCGGTAATCGTTCTGGTCTATCCCATGCTGCGCGGCGCCGGGTGGATCCCGGTCGATACCGTCGTCTCGACCGCCCGGGATCTGGATCCGGCCCGGGCCGCGTCCCTGTCGTTCCGGCTGGAGAACGAGGATATCCTGCTGGCCAAGGCCAATGAACGGCCGCTTTTCGGCTGGGGCGGCTGGGGCCGGAACCGGGTCTACAACGATAACGGCGTCGATATCAGCGTGACCGATGGCTACTGGGTTCAGGCCATGGGGGTGCGGGGCTGGACAGGCTATCTGGCCGAAATGGGGTTGCTGGCCATTCCGCTGGTCCTCCTGGCGCTGCGATGGCGCGGCCTGGCCCTGACATCGGCCACTGCCGGCCTGGCGCTGGTCCTGACGGCGAACCTGATCGACCTGATCCCGAATGCCACGCTGACGCCGGTGACATGGCTTCTGGCCGGCGCCCTGGCCGGCCGGCTGGAACTGGGCCGGATCCGCGAGACCGCGCCCGGTGACGCCGCAGAGGCGATCCCGCCCCGGCGAAACAGGTATAGCCGCCAGACGGGCCTTCGGGCCCGGCGCCAGGCCGCGGTCCCGCCGCCGGGGCCGCAATGATGCCGCGCGGGGACCGGGGGCGGCGGCTGGAGGGCGCGGGATGCGACCGAGCCGCGGAGAACGCATCCTTCCTGGTCGATGCCGTCGTGATCGGGCGCAACGAGGGCGTGCGTCTGATTCGCTGTCTCGACAGCATGAAGAGGGCGGATCTGCGCCGGATCGTCTATGTCGATTCCGGGTCGACCGATGGCAGTATCGCCGAGGCCGAAAGCCGGGGCGTCGAGGTTCTGCGGCTGGATCTGTCGGTTCCCTTCACGGCCGCGCGGGCCCGCAATGCCGGGCTGGACCGGCTGCGGCGGCAAGGCGGGGTCCGGGCGGATCTGGTCCAGTTCATCGACGGCGATTGCGAACTGGATCCGGGCTGGATCGGCCGGGCCCGCGCCTTTCTGCAGGCCAATCCGGGGGTTGCCGGAACCGGCGGGCGCTGCCGCGAGCGGTTTCCCGGGGCCTCGGTCTACAACCGTTTCTGCGACCGGGAATGGGACACGCCGGTGGGCGAGGCGCGCGCTTTGGGCGGCAATGCGATGTTCCGCATGGCCGCGCTGGACCAGGTCGGCGGTTTCGATCCCGCCCTGATCGCCGGGGAAGAGCCCGAATTATGCGTCCGGCTGCGCGCGCGCGGCTGGACGATCCGGCGCATCGACGGCGAGATGGTGCTGCATGACGCCGCCATGACCCGGTTCGGCCAGTTCTGGAAACGCGCCCGCCGGGCGGGCTTTGCCTTCGCCCAGGGCTATGCCATGCATGGCGCCGCGCCCGAACGCCACTACGCCGCGCCCTTGCGCCGGGCGATCCTGTGGGGCGCGGTCCTGCCGGCGGCGGCGTTTCTGGGGGCCGTTGCGATCCATCCGGTCTTTCTGGCGCTGCTGCTGCTGTGGCCCGCGCAGATCCTGCGCCTGTGGCGGCGCGACGGCGACGGGCCGCGCGCCGCGCTTTTGACCATCGCCAAGATCCCCGAGGCGCTTGGCGCGTTCCAGTATCTCTTCGCGCGCCTGTTTCGGCGCAAGGCCCGGCTGATCGAATACAAGTGATCAGCCGCCGAACAGGTTCTTCGGATACCAGTTCCCCGTCACCGCCGGTGCAAGCGATACCGACACGCGGCCGAATTCCGCCAGGACGTCCCAGTTGACCCAGATGGCGATGGCCGAGAACAGCGCCCCGATCAGGAGGAAGACGGCGTCCCGGCGCAGGTCGGTGCCGTGATAGCGGCTGAGATAGATCTGCTGCAGGGGATAGATGCCGATAATGCTGAGCCCCCGGATCAGCAGCACGCCGGCCATTCCGATCAGCCAGAAACCGCCGAAGAGCAGGATGAAATTCAGCCCGGCCTGGATCAGGGTCAGGTGGGAAAACCGCCGCGAATCGCCTTCGGCCAGAAGAAGCTGCGCATTGCCCATCGTCAGGGCGGCGGGGATCTGCATGATCGCCATGATGATCAGCATCGGCCCGGCGGCGGCATAGCGGGGATCGTAGAGAAACCCGATCAGGAAATTCCCCGATATGGCGAGGGTTCCGAACAGCGCGATCATGCTGCCGGTCAGCAGGTTCCGCGCGCGCCGGATCTTCCTGCGATTGGGCAGGCTTTCGGAGGGCCGGATCTCGCGATACAGCGGAAACAGGATCCGTCCCGCGATCATGCTGCCCAGCATGGTCGGAAAGGACGCCATGAAGAAGCCGATATTGTAGATCCCCAGATCGGCCAGGCTGACGAGCTTGCCCAGAACGACCTTCTCGCCCTGATTGACGAAGAACCCCGCCAGCGTGCTGATGAAGATGAACTTGCCGAACCCGATCAGGTCGCGCACAGCACCCCGTTCCCAGCGGAAGGTGTTGGACATCCCCGGCAGGAAGCGATGGCCGGCCCAGACACTCAGAAATCCGCTGACCAGCCCGCCGATGACCAGCGACCAGACCGAAGACGTCATCCAGGCCAGCACGATCATCACGACCAGGCCTGCGGCCTGCGACGCCAGGGCGATCGCGGTCTGCAGGCCAAGCTGCATGTTGCGGTTGGCGACGGCGTTCTTGGTTGATCTGAACCCCGTGATCAGGGCGCTGAGACCGACCACCGGCATCAGCCAGAAAATCTGCGGCTCGTCATAGAATCGCGCCAGCGGCCAGGCCAGCGCGCAGGACAGAAGCCACAGGATCGTGCCGCGGATGATCTGGATCGTCCAGGCCGTGTTCAGGAAATCGGGATCCTCGCCGCGTCTGTTCTGGATGATCGACGGTCCGATGCCGATATCGGAAAACATCTGCAACCCGACCATGAAGGTCTGGATCAGGGCCATGAGGCCGAATGCCTCGGGAAACATCAGCCGGGTCAGGATCAGGTTCGAGGCCAGCCGCAGGAATTGCTGCCCCCCGACCCCGCCCAGGGTCACGGCGGTCCCGCGCAGCGCCCGGTGCCGCAGACCGTCTCCGGACAAAAATGTCAGTCGATGCAACTTCTATACCATCCGCTGGCGGGACCATTGACCTGCCGGGACCGCATAGACCGTTCCGCGACCGGCGTCACCCCCGTGCACCCGCACCTTGAGGGAGAGTCCGCCAGGCAATGGCACGCAAAGGTTTAATTCATCTGAATCCGGCAGAATCCGTTTGGCCGGAACCGTCTCTTGGCTTACACTTTTCCCGACCCGGCGGCGACGCCGGCTGTGTGACTTGTCAGGAAAGAGTTTGCCATGTTCTGGACCCGGATCGGTGCCATTCTGACCGCCATTCTGTTCGCGACGACCGTGAACGCGGCGACCGTGAAGGAGATCAGGCTGGATCTCGGCTTTCTCGGCACAACCTATTTCGATGCCAGCGTCTATGATGTGTCCGGCTGCACGCCGAGTGATGATCTGGGCGATTGCGGCCGGGTCCTGTTCGACGGCAGCGATACCTTTCTGAGCCAGGCCGACGATGTCTGGGGTCTGCCGCGAATCCTGCCCTTCACGCCGGGCCAGAGGGTCAGCTTCACGGCCAGGCTGAACGTTCCCGATCCCGGAACGACCGAAACCGGATCGGTCGATTCCTGCCAGCTCGGCGGGATCGATTGCCGGTCGGCGACGCAGGTCCAGGCCGATGATTCGAGCTTCTCGCTGCTCTACGGCGTCAGCGCCGTGCTGGGCGGCAATCTGACGCCCGGCAGTTCGGTGTTTTTCCGCGAGGACAGCCTGCCCCTGGGGGCCGGACCCTTCGCGCAGACGACCACAAGCGGCGATCTGGCGATCTGGCGCCTGTGGCAGGGCAATTTCACCGTCCTGGAACCGTCCTTGCCGCCCGTCTCTGCGGTGCCGCTGCCGGCTTCGGTCCTGCTGTTGCCGCTGGGCCTGGCCGCCCTGGGCAGCCAGCGCAGAAAGCGCCGCGGCCCCGCAGCCGGGCGGATGGACCGCCGGCGCAAGGCATCCGCGTCCTAGACGGTCCTGACCGCGTCAAAGCGCAGTCCGGCGACAAGGCATTCCGTCGCGCTCAGCACGAATCGTTCGCACAGACCTTCGCCCCGCAACGGGGCTTGGACTTCGTGATCGCCATTGAACCGGGTGTTGTTGTTTACGGAGTAGCGCGCCATTTCAACTCCATGTTTTGTGCTATTATCTGGTTCTGACACATCATCTATCACATGCAGGAGTGAGAACCAAAGAAGAACTTTGGGTAAAAGCTTGGATATGTATAGCTCAACAACAAATGTTGTTTTGTGCGCCCTGATGCCTTATCTTCGGATCATGCCCAGACTCTCAATCGATATCACACCCGAAGAACACCAGAAGCTGAAGGCTATCGCTGCCCTGAAAGGCGAGAGCATCAAGGACTATGTGCTGAAACGCACCCTTGGCGATGCCCCTGCCCTCGATGACATGAGCGAGGGCGAGGCGGTCGCCGCCTTGGCCGATTTTTTGAAACCTCGGATCGACCAGGCGCGGCGCGGAGAGCTTTCCACGAAGTCGATGGCTGATATCCGGCGCGAGGCGCATGAGCAGGCGGGTCTTTAGCCCCTGTGCCGTCCTATGGCCTCACGCTTGCCGCCGAAAAGGATTTGCGCGGCATCTGGCGCTACACTTGCGACCGGTGGGGCTTCGATCAGGCCGAGACATATTTCAGCCAGATCGAGGCGTGTTGCGAAGCTGTGGGGAGAGGAACCGCTTGCTGGAAGATGCTCGATGGCTTGCCGAATGATGTTCGCATCCACCGTTGCAAGCGTCACTACATCGTCTGGCTCGAAGCCGAGCGCCCAATCATCATCGCGATTCTGCATGAGCGCATGAACTTCGTGCGGCGATTGAAGGACCGCTTGTCTTGAGATCGGTCCCGGCTCCTGTGCGATACAGGAGCCGCTCTCCGGCACCTCACACATGCCGGAGAGCGGCGGGGGACGGGTCGAAAGGATGGAGGTTCCCAAGGACCGGTCAGAAGTTGGATCGTCACCACGGTTGTCATCAGGGCTTCTATGGACCGGACGAGGCGGTCGTTGCTGTCGTGGGTTTCCCTGAGATCGGTGAGCGGATTTCAAAGCGCCGGTTTTCAGACGCAAGATCAGGGCCAAAGGCGTGACGCAGCTCCATCGCAAGCGTGATGGAAATGCCCGACAGCTGCGGTCTTCTCACGAGCTAGCTGATCCCGTGTCACCGAATGCTCCTGACACGACCGGGCAATCCGAAGACATCGCGGCATTCGCCGATTTTCAAGGAAACGAGGTCCGGCAGGCCATCGCCGATGCCCGCGCCGGGCTGGCGGCCGATCCCGATCTGACCATCCCCCAGGCGGCCCGGGACGGAATATCCGCATCGCCGCGTTCTTTCCTCATGCAAGTATTTGACCTATGACCGACAGGACGCCCAGCATGGATCCCGCCGTGATGATTGCAGACCCCCGACCCGCGGATGCGGATGATGATGCCGAAGCCGTTCTCGTCGTGGATCTGGATGGAACGCTGTGCCGCACCGACACGCTGCACGAGACGCTGCTGAGGCTGGCGGCCGCCGATCCGCGGGCCATGCCGGGAATGGCCCTGGGGCTGCGCGGCGGCAAGGTCCGCTTCAAGAACGCGATCGCCGACCGCATGGTCATCGATCCGGCCACGCTGGGCTATGATCCGGCGGTGATCGAGGCGCTGGAACGGGCCCGCGCGGCTGGGCGGCGCACGGCGCTGGTCTCGGCCTCGGACCGGCGCGTCGCCGAGGCGGTGGCCGCGCATCTGGGCCTGTTCGACGAGGTCCACGGCACCGATCCCGACGGCCGCGGGCCGAACCTGTCGGGGCATGCGAAGGCCGATTTTCTGGTGCGGCGTTTCGGCGACCGGGGCTTTGACTATATCGGCGATTGCCGCGCGGATCTGCCGGTCTGGCAAAAGGCCAGGACGGCACTGGCCGTGCGTCCCGATGCGGCGCTGATCCGGGCCGGCCAGGCGGGCGGCATCAGCCTGCAACCGGTCGGACAGGCCGATCCGGCCCTGCGCCGGCGCGCGATGATCCGGGCCCTGCGGCCGCATCAATGGTCCAAGAACATCCTCGTCTTCCTGCCGATGCTGGCCGCGCAGGATTTTTCCGCGCTGCCGCTGGTGCTGCTGGCCTTCGTGCTGTTCTGCCTGATCGCCTCGTCGGTCTATATCATCAACGATCTGCTGGACCTGCCCGCCGATCGCATCCATCCGCGCAAATCCCGCCGCCCCTTCGCCTCGGGCGCGGTGCCGGCGGCGACGGGCATGGCCATGGCCGCGATCATGCTGGGGATCAGCCTGCTTCTGGGGCTGATCGTCATGCCCGGCGCCTTCATGGGGGTCATGGCGGGCTATTTCCTGCTGACGCTGGCCTATTCGCTGTCGCTCAAGCGCAAGCTGATCGTCGATGTGGTCACGCTGGCCATCCTCTATACGCTGCGCATCATCGCCGGGGCGGCGGCGGCGGGGATTTCCCCCTCGCCCTGGCTTCTGGCCTTCTCGGTCTTCCTGTTCTTCGGGCTGGCCGCGATCAAGCGCCAGGCCGAGCTGATCGACCAGATCGCGCGGGACAGGCCCGACAGTCCCGGCCGGGCCTATCTGTCCGGCGACGTGACCGTCATGCAGATCATGGCCATCAGTTCCGGGCAGGCGGCGGTGATGGTCTTCGCGCTGTATCTGGACAGCCAGACGGCGACCGCGCTTTATGCCCGGCCCCAGATCCTGTGGCTGATCTGCCCGATCCTGCTGTACTGGCTCAGCCGCATCGCCATCCTGACCCATCGCGGCCATATGGAGGATGATCCCATCGTCTTCGCCGCGCGCGACCGGGTCAGCCAGATCACCGGGCTGGTGGTGCTGATCCTGCTGCTGGCGGCCGCCCGTGGCTGAGGCCGCCCCGGCCCATCCCGCGCGCGCCATGCCGCGCGGCGCCCTGGCCGTCCTTGCGGCCGGCATGGCGCTGCGGCTGATCTGGGCGCTGCTGATCCCGGTCGATCCGGTCTCCGACAGCGCCGCCTACGAGACCTTCGCCTGGACCCTGGTCAATGACGGCGTCTATGGCTGGAGCGCGGACCAGCCCTCGGCCTATTGGGCCGTCGGCACATCGGCCATCGCCGCCGCGACCTTCCTGCTGCTGGGCCAGAGCTATGCGGGCATCGTCGCGCTGAACCTTCTGGCGGCCCTGGTCGCGATGATCGCGACATGGCGGCTGGGGCAGATCTATTACGGCGGACGGGCGGCCTTCGCGGCGCTGGCGGTCATGGCCTTCTGGCCGAACCTGATCTTCTTCACCTCGATCCTGTCCAGCGAATTGTATTTCATCGCCCTGGTCGTGACGGGCTGGTATTTCTGGGCCCGGCCCGCGGGGCGGCCCTGGGTGAACCTGGTCCTGGCCGGGCTGATCTGGGGGCTGGCCTGCTATGTCCGGCCGGTGATCCTGCTGCTGCCGGCCGCCTTCGCCATCGCCGCGCTGTCGCGGGGCATGGCCGCGACCCTGCGCAGCACAATCAGGGCGGCGCTGGTCATCGCGCTGATCGTGCTGAGCGTCTCGCCCTGGACGCTGCGCAACGCCCGTGAGATCGGCAAGCCCTTCCTCGTCTCGTCGAATTTCAACGCCAATCTGTGGATGGGCAACAATCCCGACAGCCAGGGCGGCTATACCCCCCTGCCCGCCGAGGTCTCCGGCATGGACGAGGCCCGGCGCGACGCCTATCTGGGCGCGCAGGCGCGCGAATACATCCGGTCCGATCCGCTGCGCTTTGCCGCCGATGTGGGGCGGCGCGTCCTGTTGCTGCACAGCCGCGAAACCATCGGCGTCGCCTGGAACCGGCAGGCGATCGAGACGCGGTTCGGCGCGAAGGCCGTGCCGGCCGCCAAGCTGGTCGCGACCGGCTACTGGTATCTGGTTCTCGCCGCCGCGCTGGCCGGCGTGGCGCTGTCGGTCAGGCAGGCCGGCCTGGCCGGCCTGTTCCACCCGGTCTTCGGCGGCTGGGCCTATTTCACCGCCGTGCACGCCATCATCGTGGCCGAGGACCGCTATCACATGCCCGCCACCCCCTTCATGACGCTGCTGGCCGGGCTGGCCATCGCCGGGGCGCTGCGCCGCCATGCCGGGCCACGCCATCCCGCCCCGGCGCCGGCGGGCCGAAAGCCGTCGGGGCCATGATGAAGCCGCTGATCCTGCACCCCGAGATCCGGCAGCTGGGGCGCTACGGGCTGGTCGGCATCAGCAGCAACGCGCTGACCTACGGGCTGTTCCTGCTGCTTTACCATCTGGGCCTGCCGGCCCTGTGGGCCACCGGCATCTGCTATGTGACCGGCGTGATCATCAGCTATCTGGTCAATCGCCTCTGGACCTTCCGCAGCGAGGCCCTGCATGGCCACGACCTGCCGAAATTCGTCACCGCCTACGGGCTGGGCCTGATCGTGTCGATCGCCCTGATGTGGAGCCTGATCCGCTGGCTTCCGGCCGAGATCGCGCAGATCCTCACCATCTTCGGCAGCGCGGCGGTGATCTATCTGCTGCTGCGGCTGTTGCGGTTCGGGCGCCCGGCGATCGCGGTGGCGGCCCCGCCGCCGGATTCCGGCCGCTAGCCGCCCGCGCAAGGCGCAGCCGGTCAGTTCCCGAACAGCCCGTCGAGCTTCGCGGCCTCACCGGCGATCGAGAATTCCGCCGCCACCTTCTGCCGGCCGGCCCGGCCCATCGCCCGGGCCCGCGCCGGATCGGCCAGCAAATCCGCCATCGCCGCGGCGAAGCCGGAGGTGTCGCCCGGCGCCACCAGGCGGCCGGAAACGCCGTCCTCGACCAGTTCGGGGATGCCGGCGATGGCCGTGGCCAGGACCGGCAGGCCCGCCGCCATCGCCTCCATCAGCACGACCGGCACGCCCTCGGCGAAGGAGGGCAGCGCGAACAGATCGGCGCGGGCCAGTTCGGCCGTGACCTCGTCCTGGCTCAGCGCGCCGGTCAGGCGCACCGCCCCGCCCAGGCCCAGATCGCGCGCCCGCGCCTCCAGAACGGGCCGGGCCGGGCCGTCGCCGACCAGGGTCAGGCGCGCATCGGGATGGGCGGCATGAAGCCGGGCAAAGGCGTCCAGCAGGATCGGCACGCCCTTGGCGGCGGCCAGGCGGCCGATGAACAGCACGTTCCTGCCCGCCTCGCGCCCCGGATCCCGGATATGGGCCGGGTCGTAGCGGTCCGGATCGACGCCGCAATGAACGATATGCAGCCGCTCCCAGTGGGCGGGATCGGAAAACAGCATCCCCTGGCTGCGGCAGAAATGGCTGATACAGGCGACGAACCGGGCGCGGGCGATCTTTTCGCCCAGATGCCAGCGGCCGGTTTCCCAGAAATCGGCCGGCCCGTGCAGCGTGAAACTGTAGGGAATGCCCGACAATTCCGAGGCCAGCATGGCCACGGTCGACGAGGCCATGGCAAAATGGTTGTGCAGCCGGGTGATGCCCGCGCGGTCCAGATGCCGGGCCAGCACCATCGCCTCGATCAGGTAGAAGATCTGCCAGATCGTGGCCTTGATCCCGGCGGGCCGGGTCTTCAGCGCCAGCCGGATCATGCGTCCGAACCGTCCCGGCCGCGCCAGCGCCCAGCCCAGGGCGGCCAGCAGCGTGCCGGGCCGTTTCGCCGCGTCGAGAACATGGAACGTGCTGGCGGCGGCCTGTTTCTCGTCGGGGCCGCGGTGCTGCGCGGCGGCGGTGCGGCGGATCGAACAGGTCCGCACCTCGAGGCCCCTTGCCCGCAGGGCCAGCACCTCGCGCAAAATGAAGGTATGCGAAATGGCCGGATATTCCCCGGTCAGATAGGCGATGCGGGCGGGATGGGGCATGACAGGATCCGTCTGAAGGCGCGATCGGGGCGGCTCGGCACGGGTCTGGTCGCGACATCGGCCCCCGTCAAGACGGGATTGCAGGGTTGCGGCAGGGGCGATCGGGCAGAATCGGCCTTTGGCCGATAGCGGCCCTTCTGCCCTTCGCGTCCCGGCGCGCGCCTGCGCGGCGCGCATGTCCGGCCAGGCAGCCGCCAAGGCGGCCATGCGCGTATTTCAAAAGCCGATGGCCGTTTCCGTTCCTTTTCAGCGCCATCGCGAAAAATCCGACCGGCCCCAAGGGGCCGCGGCCGGGGCCCCGTTGCCTGATCGGGCCAAGCAGCGCACGCCCCGGTAACGCATTCTCCACCATCCTTAGCGGAATGTGTCGTTCCGATTTTCACATGCCGTCCCGATCCGGCCCCAGCAACCGGCGCGCACGGCCGAGGAGCCCGACATGACCGATCTTTTCCACTACCACGCCGCCAGCCTCGAAAGCCCCGCCAGCCATCTTCAGACGGTCACGCCAAGCGACGAGGCCGATCTGGACTTTACCAGCCGCGCCATCGCGGCCGGGGCGGATGGCTTCGTGCAGGTCACGACGAAGTCGGGCACGATCGGCCGGGTCTTCGTCATCGCCGGGGCCCCCTTCCCGATCCGCGCGACCCGGATCTGGGCCAGCGGCACCACCGCAACCGATATCGTGGCGCTGGCCTGATGATCCATTTTTCGATGGGCAGCGGCGCAAGGCCCCGGCACGGGAAAATCCTGCCGCAGGATTGCGAGATCCGCCTGCTGACCGCCGAGGAGGGGCTGGTGGCCTCGGGGCTGGGCAGGAACGGCGACAGCCTGATCCTGAACGTCACGGCGCCGGCGCGCCTTGCCGGCGATTACCCGGTCGCGGTGGCGGCGCTGAGCCGCGGCCCGCTTTGCCTGGTCCCCCCGATCCTGCGCGATGCTGACGGATCGGCCACCCTCCTGCTGGCGGAAGGCGGGCTCTGGGCCTGCAATGCAGCACTTGGCGAGGCGGCGATCACCGCCCGCTGGCTGCTGGACGGCCAGGAGATTGCCAATCAGGGCGGCGCGCGCCTGGAACCGGGCCCGGATCATGCCGGCCGGACCATAAGCTACAGCGAGACGGCCGATCAGCCGGGCAGGACGGCCATCGCCGTCTCGCCGGGCCTTGCGGTCCCGCCCGGGCTGCCGCCGCAAGCCGAAACCGTCATTTCGGCCCTGGCCGCGCCTGCCGAAACGCGGACCGCCGGCGGCGACAGGATCGGCGGCATCGCGGAGATCGCGATCTACCGCGACATCGCGAATTATGCCGCCAGCAACGGCGCCACGATCGGCAGTGTCGCGGTCGAGGTGAACGGAACCGCGCGCGACGACGCCTTCGCGCTGAGCCCGGGCGATGTCGTCACGCTGCGCGTCACCGCCAGCGACGGCACGATACGCCGCTGGCCCCTGTCCACGACCCAGGCCGCGGCCGCCCCGCCGGCCGTCCTGACATCGCGCGCCTATCCGACCGGATTCGGGACGCTGACCTATGACATTTCGGCGCAGATCCCCGGAGCGGCCAAGGCAACCGGATGGACGGTCAATGGTTCCAACGCCATCACCATCGCGGACGGCGTTCTCTCGTTCAACAGCGACGCGATCCAGCCGGGCGCGCTGACCCTGACCGGCCGGGCCGAGGGCGCGGACAACGAGGCCTGGACGCTGGCCGTCACCTTCGAGGCCATCGCCTTCAGCTATGACGGCGCGGATTCGGTGATCGTGTCCTATCCCGCCGATACCCCGGCCGATGGCAGCATCGGCTTCACGCCGACCGGTGGC
>NZ_JBSXNM010000026.1:0-70090 GCF_056857655.1 Paracoccus sp. L-17 | reverse complement strand
TCTTCACCGCCGCCAGCAAGGCGCAGCAGGCGGCCGACTGGATGCATGCGCAGCAGCCCCATGCAGAGGAGGTAGCGGCATGACCAAAACCGTTCTCATTGCCGGAAAATTTCAGAATGGGGCTGGACTGTCAGGATATGTCGCTGAGCTCTGCACGGTGTTCTTGGGTCAGAAGCTGGGGTTCTCCGCGCATACGCTGGAGCTGAACGCGGCCTATCTCGACAACTGGGTCCGCGTACTCCGCTCGGACAAGCGGGCGATCTTCAAACATGCGGCGGACGCGCAGCGTGCCTGTGACTATCTCGTCGCGGCCTCGGAGGCCGGGCAAGGGGAGCAGGCCGCTTGAGGCCGGGGCTGTCCGTGCTGGCAGGGTGTCTGAAAGGAAAAGCTGGCTTTGGGTTTGGTGGTTTCAACACATCCCGAAAGGACAGACCCATGAGCCATGCCGAACCCGCAGATTATCCCCGACCGAATGCCACCGTCATCGCCGCCCAGAACGACGCCTTCCGCAGGTTTGCCTGCCTTGGCATCACCCCGGATCAGCCGATCCAGGGTCGCCTCGTCGTGACCCAGTCCCTGATCGAGGCCGGCGATGGCTTCGCGATGGAAGCCGTCCAGGCCACCGGTGCGTTCGATACATTCGAGCCCGACAATGACCCCGAGGGATGGCACGATTTCGGGGCGGTGACGATCCGGGGTGAGACCGTGTTCTAGAAACTGGATCTGTATGAGGCCAGTTCCGACTATCGCTATGGTGCGGAAACACCTGAGAACCCCGAGACCACCATTCGTGTGCTGACCGTCATGATGGCGCGTGACTGGTAGGGCAGGGCGCACCCCAACCTTCCATCACCGACAGGCCCGCTGACCCTCCGAAAGGGAAAGTGGGCCTCTTGTCCTGTTGGTTCCCGGATCCGGGGATTGGTCGCACGGAAACGCGCGGCCCTCTCAAACACGTCGAGAAGGACATGTCATGACTCATTCGTTCAAACCCACCACCGTCGCCATCGGCGATCTTGTCGCCCATCCTGCGAACGTACGGACCAATTCACCCGAGACCTACGCCTCCGAGAATATCGCGCATCTCAAGGCCAGCATCGCGGTATTGGGCCTCCTGCAACCGCTGCTCGTCCAGAAGATCGACGGCAAGTTCGGGGTGCTCGCCGGTGGCCGTCGTCACGCGGCCCTGCTGGAACTTGCTGCGGACAAGACCGCCAAGGGCTTCACCAACAGCACGAAGATCGATTGCCGCCTGGTCCCCGACGATTGTGATGTGACCACCGCGCTCTCGCTCGCCGAAAACATCACCCAGGCGCCGATGAATGCCATCGACGAGTTTGAGGCCTTCGCCCGGATGATGGAGATCGACGGTCAGACGCCGGAAACCATCGCCAAGACCTTCGGTACCACGGTCGCTGCCGTGAAAGGCCGTCTGCGCTATGGGCTCATCCATCCCGACATCCGCGCCGCGGCCCGCGCCAAATCGATCACGCTCGATACGATGAAGGCTTTCGCCGATCATCCCAGCCAGGAGGTGCAACGCGAGGTCTTCGAGGCGCTCACCAAGGAGGACAACCATGTCCAGGCCTACACCGTTCGGAACGCGCTGAAATCCCGCGGCGTTCAGGTCAGCGACGATATCGGGGCCTTCGTGCGCAAAGACTACGAGGCGCGCGGCGGTGCCATCGCGGCCGATCTGCTGGACGAGCATTCCGTGCTCGAGGATTCCGCGATGGTCGAAACGATCCTGCTGGAGAAACTCGCCACCGCCGCTGAAGAGGCGCGGGCAGAGATCGGCTTTGCCTGGGCGGATGCGGTCATCCAGTACGACTATGCCGCCATGGTGGATTATGGCCGGGTCTATCCGGGTCCGGTCGAGCCCGACGAGAAGGGTTCGAGGCGCGTCGACGAGATCACCGCCGAGCTTGAGAAACTCGAACACGAGATGGAGAACGAAGAACTCGAGGACGAGGCGTACAATGAACTCTACGAACGCGTGGACGCGCTGGAAGCCGAGGCGCGGGCCCTGCAGGAGGCCTATAGCAAAGAGGATCTTGCCCGTTCCGGCGTGATCGCGTCCTGGTCGCATGGCAAGATCTCCCTGCATGTCGGGATGGTGCGCCCTGATGACAAGGCGGAGCGTTCTGGCAAAGGTACCGGTGCACCGAGCGACAAGGGCGCCGCAGACGGCGTTGAGATCACCTATCCCGCTTCGCTCACCGAGGACCTGAAGACTGAGCGGGCGATGGCGCTCGGCGCGGCCATGGCGATGCATCCAGAGGCGACGCTTGATCTGACGCTCTTCAAACTGGTCACCGATGTGCTCACCAGCGGCATGGGCGTCACACAGGCGATCAAGGTCGATGCGCGACAGGAGTATCGCACCCACGCCAAGATGGATGAGATTGACGGCACCTCGCTTGAACAGGTGGCCGAGGCTCATGACGCGCTCGACCTCTCTTGGGCCGATGACGCGAAATCCCCCGCCGACCAGTTCGCGCTCTTCCGGGCGCTCGATGCGGGCGAGAAGGCGAAACTCGTGGCCTATGCCACGGCGGCGACCACGCAGTCCTGCTTCGCACGGGACCGGCAGCGTGACAGCCTGATGCATGATTTCGAGGTGGAGATCATGCCGGACATCCGGGCGCATTGGACACCGAATGCGGCACTCTTCAACCGCTTCAAGAAGGCTTGGCTCCTGAAGATTCTCGGCGAGGAACTGGGGCTCGCACAGGAGGCGGTGACATTGGCCTCCTCGACCAAGAAGCAAGTCGTCGAATTCTGCGACAAGCTCTTCGCCGAGCCCTTCGCCACGCTAACGGAGGCGCAGCGCGCGGCGGTCGCGGCCTGGTGTCCGCCGATGATGCAGACGGCGGGTGTCGAGCCGGTCGATGCCAGCGAGGTCGAGGCGCCCGAAGACGAAACCGAGGTCGCAGAAGCGGCCTGACCCTACAGTCGACCCGCTCCGACCGGGGCGGGTCGCACCCTTCCCTCCATCTCACAGGTAAATCCTATGGCACTTCTCAGCTTCACTGCCGCGAGCGTCGCGGCGCAGATCGCGCATGCGCGCGGCTGCTCCACCTTCCTGCCCAACTGGAACGGGCCGGTCGGCCAACCCGCCCTGATCCTGATCGTCGGCACTGGTGTGCATCTGCGCTCCAATGGCATCGACGGTTCGACCACGCGGATCGTCACCACCGAACGCGCCGATCCCACATATGCCTTCGCCAAGGGCATCAACCCATTCCGCGATCCGGATTGGATGGCGGCGCGGCAGGCGGCGTTTCGCGATCTGACCGGCCAGTTCTACACCGACATTCTCGATGACGTGCAGATGCTTATCGACCGTGGTCATGACACCATCCGGCTGGCCACCGATGGCCACACGATCCGCGTCTTCCTGCGTCGCGCCGCCGACTATCTGATCGGCGGGACCTATGACGTGCCCTCGGGCCTCGGCGGGACGTTCCGGGTGATCCTCAGGGATGCCAGCGACACCCATGCGGTCGTGCAGAACTTCGGCAATTGCGAGGATTTCGACGAGATGCTGCCCTACCGGGTGCCGCTCGATGCGCTCATCGAAATCGATGATCGGAGGGCGGCATAGTGGGCTGGCTCTTCTACACCGACCGCCGCGTCAATACTTACGCGGATGAGAAGGCAGAAGTCGCCCGGCTCTGCACCTTCGAGACGGATACACGAAAGACGGTATTGCTCAAGGCCTGCAAGGTCGGCTCGACCTGGTATGCAGCTTTGAGGCTCACCAACATCGATGGCGCGCCGGTTGAAGACAGAACCTACGTGACCGATGCGGACGGGTCGATCACCTTCGCGGCCGTCTTCCTGACGCGCTACGACCAGGGCTGCTGGGGCTACAAGGATATGGAGGAGAGCGCCGGACCGGTTGAATCGCGTGCACCGCTCAGCATTCTGGCGCTGCTCTCCGAATTGAAGGATCCCGAGAGCTATGCCCATGCCTGGCGCCAGCGTTGCCGGGACTGGGCGGCGATCCCGGACTACGACGAAGGCGACAAGATAAGGCTGGCTGCACCGATCACGCTGACCGATGGCAGCACCTGCCAGATCGTGACCGCCACTCATTACCGGCGCGGAGCGCAAAAACGCCGGTGCTACCGTATCGAGGAAACCGGCGGGCTCGTGCGTCTGTCGAAGGCCTCGCTTGCCGGGTCCGAGCTCCTCTGCTCGGCGAAGAGTGAGGCGAGTCCGGTTCTGGCCGAGTTTTTAGCCGGGCGGAGTGCTGACGATGCGCCACCTTGAGGGTCTGACCTCCTGTCTATCCTGCCTCTTGCAGAATATTAAGAGATTACGTATATTCTTACTAAACCAGAAAATCTGTGGAGAGCCAGGATGAAGCAGTTTGCAGCAGGGGAACTGACCCGCAACACGGGCGATCTCTTCGAGGCGGCGACCGTCGCCCCGGTCGCAATCACGAAGCACCGTAAACCGCGCTTCGTGGTCATGTCGATGGAGCGATTCCAGGCCCTGACGGCCGGTCGCGGGTCGCAGGTGGCGCTCGATGTGGCCAACATGCCCGAAGAACTGGGCAACCTTCTCGACCAGGGCATAGAAGAGCATTTCCGTGACCGCTGACTTCCCCGCCGCCGGGCAGGTCTTCGACTACCACTACCTTTGGAAATGGCAAGCGGAGCGCGGCGAGACGGAAGGGCGGAAGAAGCGGCCTAGCTGCGTGGTGATCGTGGTCACCAATCAGGCCGGTCAGCACGTCATGTTCATCGCGCCGATCACCAGCAAGTCCCCGGCTCCGGGGCGGACGGCCCTGGAGATCCCCGAGACCGAGGCGCGGCGCGCCAGGCTCGACAGCGATGTCCTGCTCTGGGTCGTTCTGGATGAGCTGAATGCAGACATTCTCGAGACCTCCTATACGCTCGAAGAGCGCTCCCCACGCGGATCATTTAGCCCGGCCTTCACCGACGCGATCCTGCGCGAGGTGCAGCGCCTTCGCGCCGCCGGCGTGCTGAAGCTGTCGCGCCGGACCTGAGTCCCGAACACCGGGAAAACGGACGCGCCGGTCTCGCCGCCTTCGCGAGAGACCGGGGTCCGATCTCTCGGACCTCCTCACTTTCCAAACTTCCAGCTGCCTCCAACGCCTGAAAAGGGAAAGGGGGCTTTCTGTCCTGTCAGATCCGTAACCTGACTGGAAGGACTGACGACATGGCCGATCAAAGACCGAAGCATGGACCCGATATCCCATCCCAAGCTCGCCTCCGGGAGGCCTTTTCACAGATCGCCAGAGAGATCGATCATCAGCCCCTCAGAAGTTCATCGCTGGCGCGGGTCATGCGCGACACGTTCGGAGGCAGCGATGCCGGCGGCGCGTGGTCCTGGCGCATGGCCTATGACCTGATGCAGGCCGCCACGGTGACGACGATCATGCGGGACAGCGGTTCGGACGCGCTTGCGACGGCCAGATTGCTCGCTACACGGCTCCTGACGGAGACGCGACGCTCCGAGCAGCAAATCCGCCTTCAGCAATTCAGCACCCCGCTGCCCTATGCGGCGGTGGCTATCCGTGCTGCCGCCATTCGCCCCGGCGAAACCGTCCTCGAGCCCTCGGCCGGGACCGGCGCACTGGCAGGCTTCGCCGTGCGCGCGGGTGGCAAACCGATGCTGAACGAGATCGATCCCTTCCGCAGGGCGCTTCTCGAGACAATCTTTGACACACAGGTGACCGGCTTCGACGCCGAACATATTGATGATCTCCTGACGGTGCCCGACCTTCCCGGTGTCATCGTGATGAACCCACCCTTCGCCTCCTCGGTCGATCGGTCGCGGGACAAGCACATTGCGGCGAAACATCTGATCGGCGCTGCCAAGCGCCTCGCGCCGGGCGGACGTCTCGTGGCGATCATGCCGATGGGCTTCACGCCGGAACGGGACGCTGCCCATTGGGCACGGGCCTCGGCCATCGCGAAGCCGCGCCTTGCGCTTACTATCCCAGGCCGCGTCTACCGCAAGCTCGGCACCACCGTCGAAACTCAGCTCATGGTCTTCGACAAGGTGCAGGAGGACGTCGAGATCGTCCGCACAGCTGTCGACGATCTGGATGCGGCGCGGCAAATCGTCGATGACATCGCCGCAACCCGGCCGGTCGCTCCTCTTGTCAAGACCAGTGTGCAGGCACGGCGTGGGTCGCGCCGGGTCGGTGTCCCTATCGCACGTCAGCGCCCAATCGCCCCGGTGGCGTCTGCCAAACCCAAATCGCATGCCGCCATCCCGCTGGCCTTCACCTGCCTCGACACGCCCCGCGAAAACACCCCGGTCTCCGACATCTATGCCCGCTACCGTCCACAGCGGATTGAGATCACGGGGGCCCAAGAACATCCCACGCCTCTGGTCGAAAGTATCGCCATGGCCTCGGTCGCGCCCCCGGTTCCGTCGAATGTAGCCGCCTCAGACCTGAGGCTGCCCGGTCGCCTGATCGAGGGGGGTCATCTCTCCGAGGCCCAGCTTGAGACCATCCTCATGGCAAACGACGCCCACGGGCGCGACCTGCCGGGGCGGTTCACGATCGATGAGGACCAGACCCGGATGACCCGTGCGGACGATGATCCGGAAGCGCGCGCCTATCGCCTCGGATATTTCCTCGGCGATGGCACCGGCTGCGGCAAGGGCCGCGAATGCGCGGGGCTCATCCTGGTCAATTGGCTCGCGGGTCGTCGCAAGGCGGTCTGGATCTCCAAATCCGCCACGCTCATCGAGGACGCGATCCGCGACTGGACCGATCTCGGCGGCTCGCCCGCCGACATCCAGCCGCTCTCCAAATGGAAGCCTGACCAGCCTATCTCCATGGGCGATGGCATCCTTTTTGTGACCTACGCGACACTCCGGTCCGCAGGCAAATGCGGCACGACCCGGTTGAGCCAGGTTCTGGGCTGGATAGGCGAGGGGTTCGACGGGGTACTGGCCTTCGACGAGGCCCATGCAATGCAGAACGCGGCCGGGTCCGACGAGGGCAGGGGCGTCAAGCCCTCCCAACAGGGTCTCGCCGGGCTGCGCCTGCAACTTGCTGCGCCCCGGGCGCGGGTCTTCTACGTCTCGGCGACCGGCGCCACCAGCGTGCAGAACCTGGCCTATGCTTCACGCCTCGGGCTCTGGGGGCAGGGGCCCGAATATCCCTTCCCGAGCCGGGAGAGTTTCGTCTCGGCGATGGAGGCCGGAGGCGTTGCCGCGATGGAAGTCGTGGCGCGCGACCTCAAAACGCTCGGCTTCTACACCGCGCGAGCACTCAGCTTCGACGGCGTGGAATACGACGTGCTCGAACATGCTCTCACACCCGCCCAGATCGAGATCTACGATGCCTATGCCGGGGCCTTCCGGACGATCCATCACAATCTCGAAGCGGCGCTGACCGCGACCGGTGTCAACGATGCCTCCGGCCAGGCCAACGCCTCCGCCGCGAAGGCCTCGGCCAAGTCCCGTTTTGAAAGCACCAAGCAACGCTTCTTCAACCACCTTCTGATGGGCATGAAAGCCCCGACCGTCATCCGTGCCATTGAAAATGATTTGGCCGAGGGATTTGCCTGCGTCATCCAGGTTGTTTCCACGGGCGAGAGCCTCTTGAAGCGTCGGCTTGAAGCGATGGACCCCGAGGACGAGCTGGTCGAGGCCGCGTTGACGCCTCGGGATTATGTGCTCTCCTACCTCGAACAGGCCTTCCCGATCCATGCCCAGAAGCTCGTGGAGATCGACGGAAACATGGTGGCCGAGCCGCTGCGGGATGCGAACGGTGCCCTGGTCGTCTCGCGCGAGGCCGAGGCCTTGCGCGATGCGGCGATGATGGAGCTGATGGCGCTTGCGCCTATTCCCGCCGCGCTCGACCAGATCCTTTGGGCCTTCGGCGATGAGGCCGTGGCCGAAGTAACCGGGCGCTCCATTCGACCCCTGAAATCCAGCGACGGGGCCCTGTTTATCGAAAAGCGCAGCGCCAACAGCAATTCCTCGGAAACCCGCGCCTTCATGGATGGCGAGAAGGATATCCTCATCTTCTCGGATGCCGGCGGGACGGGCCGGTCCTACCACGCGGCCCAAACGGCGAAGAACCAGAAGCGGCGGCGGCACTATCTGCTGGAGCCCGGTTGGCGGGCCGATGCGGCGATCCAGGGGCTTGGTCGCACGCATCGTTCGGCTCAAGTGTCGGCACCCTTCTTCCGGGTCTGCACCTCGGATGTGCATGGCGAGAAGCGCTTCACCTCCACGATCGCCCGGCGGCTCGATCAGTTGGGGGCGCTCACCAAGGGCCAGCGCGAAACCGGCTCCCAGGGCATGTTCCGCGAGGAGGACAATCTCGAAAGCCCGATCGCAAGGGCTGCGTTGCGCGGCTATTACGCGGACCTTGCCGCCGGGCGTGCCGGGGCAATGAGCTACGAGAAGTTCTGCGATTGGACCGCCCTGCGGCTCATCGACCAGGACGGTGTGCTGCTGGAAGAGTTGCCGCCGATCCAGCGCTTCCTGAACCGGGTGCTGGCGCTTCCCATTCACATGCAGAACGCGCTTTTCGCCGAGTTCATGGGACGGATCGCCGATCAAACCGAGCGCGCCCGCGCCGCCGGCACGCTTGATCTCGGCGTCGAGACGTTGCGCGGCGAGCGGATCGAACAGGTCTCGGCGGAAGACCTCTGGACCTGTCCGCGCTCCGGGGCGGTGACACGGATCATCGGGCTCGAAGTGACGGACCCCGTGTATGTACTCTCGGCAGAAGACGCTTTCGACCGGAGCCCTGACAAGCTGACCATGATCAACCGCGCTTCAGGCCGCGCGGCGCTCATCTCCGTTCGCCCGATGCAGATGTATGACGAGGAGATCGTCACGCTGATGCGCAAGGTGACACGCCCGAGCGGGTCCACCTATGTCGAGGAAGGGAAGTTCCAGGCTTCCGCCTGGGAAGAGATCGAGCAGTCTGAATTCATCCGCCTTTGGGATGAAGAGGCTGATGGCCTGCCGAAGACCACTACGACGAAGCTCTATCTGCTAACCGGGCTGCTGCTGCCGATTTGGAAGGACATCCCCTCAGGCAACGAGCGCATCTACCGGGTCACGCCGGAAGGGCAGGGGAGCATGATCGGCCGCACCGTCAGCGAGGACGGCGCCGCGGCCCTGCGTGCGCGGTTCATGGTCGGCACGCCGAAAACTCCGCAGGAGATGCTGACGGCGGCACTCGGATCCACCGCGCCGGTCGATCTGGGCCGGGGTCTCACACTCACCCGCCGCCGCGTCGCGGGCGCGGCCCGCCTCGAGATCGACGGGGCCGATAAGGGTGCCATCGAGGGTCTGAAGGCGGTCGGGTGTTTCACCGAGATCATCGCCTTCCAGCTTCGGGTCTTCGTGCCGCACGGGGAGGGCGTCGATACCGTCGCCATCCTCGCTCGGATTGTGGGGGAAGGGTCTCCAACCGCGGCGGAGCGAGCCGCCTGAAAGGGAAAGTGGGCCTTGGGTCGAGGGAACGTGGAAGGGTGCTTTGCCCCGTCGCGTTCCGCCGCCGTGGCGTGTCTCCAGACCCCTCGGCGCCTTCCCCAATCCCAGACAAGAGGACAAAACCCATGACCAACTCCGAGACCACTTTCGCCGAGACGATGGCAAAATGGCATGCCGACCGCGAAGCCGCCAACAAGGCCACCCGAAACGAGCTGCTCCCGCAATTGCGAGGCCTCGGCATCACCGAGGTCACCGCCGAATACGAAGGCTACGGCGATTCCGGCAATATCGAAGACGTAACGGTGCAGCCCGCAGGCATTGCGCTCCCTGACGAACTCTCCACGAAGCTCGGCGACTTCGCCTGGTCCGTCGCCTATCACCAGCATCCGGGGTTCGAGAACAACGAGGGCGGCTATGGCACGCTGACCTGGGATGTCACCGCCGACAGCATCGCGCTGGATCATGCCGACCGATATGTCGAGTGCTCCCACAGCCGTGACGAGGGTCTCTGACATGGCCCATCCCCTCCATCATGCCGAAAGCTCGGCCCGGAAGTTCGGCGGAACGCCATCCGACTATCAGGCCGTTCACGACTGGTTCGATGCCTCCAAGGAGCATCTCGCCATCTTCACTCACCGTGCTCTGCGCCATCACACGCAAGGTATCTTCGAGGCCGAACGGGTCTTCGGGCTTTCGCTCACCAACGAGGCGGGGCGTGAGATTCCCATCCGCTGGATCGGCGAGCAGCATGTCCGCGAAGACTGTCAGGGCCGCATCCCGAGCCTCGCCGACTGGCTCGGACGGATCCAGCCCGAGCCCTGGATGGCCAACGGGCATATCGACCGGCAAGCGTATGAGCCCGTCGGCGATCCACGGACGACATGGCTGGGCGAGGTGGCTGGGGGCAAGACGATCCTCGGCCTCAAGGACTGGATGGAGGCGAGGGGATCATGATGCGCAACGTTCGCAGGTTCTACGATTGCAGCACCGCACATCTGCCTGAACAAACCGTCCAGGCTATCGAGAACGGGCTCTTTGCCAAACCGCCGAGCATGCAGAATGAGTATGGCTGGCTGTTCTCCGTCCCTGAAACCCTTGCCGACATGCCTGAAGGCGTCGACTGCGACGCCTTCAGGGCGGTCATGGCGTTGGCGATGGATGCCGGGTGCGACTACGTCCTGTTCGATCGGGACGTCCCGCCAGCCCCCTATCTCGAGGTCTTCGACTGGTAGGTCAATCGCGGTTGCACAGAGGCCCGATCCACGGATCGGGCCTCTCTTGTTTCCAACACCAATACTGAAATGGAGATCCAGATGAACATCGCGGAGATCAAGCTCGCCGTGGATGCCGGCAAATCCGTCCACTGGGCGAACGAGGGCTACCGGGTGCATCGGGACGGCCTCGGCCAGTACCTCATCACCTTTGTGCGGAACGGCAGCACGATCGGGTTGACCGACCGGAGCGGCCGACAGCTGAACGGGGCAGAGGCCGACTTCTTCATATCTGAGCCGGACCATGGTGCTGTGGCAGCGCAGGGGAGGGTGGTGCGCGGGGCGACGTCGGACACCTCGTCCAGCGCCGGGCTGGGCTGACGGGCAGGAGAGAAAGGAGAGAAGGCTCTTGGTTTTGCGATCCCATGAGGGGTCGAAAAGCAATCCCGCGTGCTCTGCAAAGTGTCGGGCAGCGGCAAACCCAAGGAGAAGATCCATGTTCGCAGGAACCCTGACCAAGAATGCCGAGACCGCAGCCACCGCCTATTCCGGCATGATCCACTCGAACCGGTTCGACATCGCGATCCAGCTCGAGACCCGCACGAAGATGTCCGAGCGCAGCCCGGACTATGACGTGACCGCGGTGAACAAGTCCGGCCGGAAGGTGCGTATCGGCACAGCCTGGAACGAGACCGGCAACACCAGTGGCAATCCCTACATCTCGATGCAGATCGATGTCGGTCTCGGGCCCTTCCGGGTCAACGCCGTGCAGACCAAGGAAACACGCGAAGCGATGACCGGTGAATTCGAGATCATCCCGCTGGTCTCGAACGGCGCGATGAAGTCCGGTTCGATCTCGGGCGAGTTGACGGCGATGGATGCAGACAACGCCTTTGCCGGTTACATCGCCAACATGATGTTTGACCTCGACTTCATGCTCATCGAGAACGAGTTCAAGACCGAGGAGACCCATCCCGACTACCGGATCGAGGTCAGCTCGCCCAAGGGCTACCCGATCCGTGTGGGTTCGGCCTGGATGGCGAAGAGCAACCGGACCGGCAACGACTACGTGTCGCTCCTCATCAACACGCCGGACGGCGATCTGCGGGTGAATGCCGTGCAGAACGAGGAGCAGCGCGGCGGCCAGACCTTCTCGATCATTCCCTTCGTCGAGAGTGCAGGCCAGGACCGGTCGGACAACGCCGGGCTCGCCCTGGTCGGCTGACAGGTAGCGACTGCTACAGAACTGGCGCCCCGGGCAACCGGGGCGCTTTCGCCCGTGCAGGCCTGATCCTCCTCCCAAAACGGCCTAACGGGGCGATGCCGGTCCTGTCTCCGACCGGCCCGCGCCTCCTGTCCCCAAGAGGCAGGTCCCGTGAGGGGAGCCGCAGTGACGCGGCTCCCCTCTTTTCGTTTCACCCCGACAGAAGGACGACAACCATGTTCAATCTCTCCCATCCCAAGCTGGTCACGCTCGCAGCATCCGAAGGCTACGCCGATGTCGCGGACTTCCTGGAAGACCATGCGCAGGGCAGCATCGTGCCCGCGATCTGCATGGCACCCGATTGCGACCACACAGCCGATCTAGAGCCGGACCAACGTGCAGGTTTCTGTGAGGCCTGCGGCCGCCCCACCATGAAATCCGGCCTCGTCATCGCCGGCATGATCTGAGCGGCGCCCGCCGCGACACCCCCAATCGATTGGAAACGACATGACACCGCACGATCCCAATACGATCGCCGAACGGGGCGCATCCGGCTTATCCGAGGCCGAGATCGCGACCATCGACGCCGCCCGCACCATCCTGCGCAGGCACGCGCGCTCGACCGCAGCCTTGCAGTCCTGGACCATGCTGACTGACTACCTGGCTCTGAACGCCGTCCACGAACGGGTCGAGGTGTTTCGGGTGCTGCTGCTGGACCGGAAGAACAGGCTGATCCGCGACAGGGTCATGACGCGTGGCAGCATCGATCATGTCCCGGTCTATGTCAGCGAGGTTCTCCGCTCGGCCCTCGTTCTCGACGCCTCCGCCCTCATCCTCTGCCACAACCACCCGTCCGGCGATCCCCAACCGAGCCAGACCGATATCGAGCTGACCGGCAAGATCGTGGAGGCCTGCAAGGTAATGGAGATTGTCATCCACGATCACATCATCGTCGGCTTCGGGCGGGAGAAGAACGCCTTCAGCATGCGGGTGGCGGGAATGCTGTCGGACTAGGTTGGCACAAACTAACGCCGCGCAGCTCCCCCTTCCAGTCGAATGGCTAGCAGTAGCTCGCCCGCCTGATCCGCGACCGCGCCGCCGGGGTCTCCAGATGGGCATACCGACCCCCGGAATATCTCCGACAGTCGAGCGCGTGACCGGCCGCGATCAGCGCGGCACCGATATCCTCACCATCGGCGTAGCAAATGCCCACCCATCGGTCATGGGTCCGCTCGCCGTTGAGCTCGCATTCTATCGAGCGGCCATTGAGGTAGTTTACCATCCAGCGCCTGGCGTCCCGGCCCGCCCGCGTTCCGGGTCCGGGTGCATCGACCCCGTTCAGGCGCACAGGTGTTCCGGAGACCACGATGGTGTCCGCGTCCCGGATCTGCATCTGCGCGACGGCTGGAGATGTCAGCAGGACAACGGCGACCGGGATCAGATATTTCAATCTCCGCCTGCTCTGCAGGTGGGTCCACATTCTTCCGGGCGTATCACTCTCAGACCCTTATCGCATCAATTGGCCCGAAGCGCCCACTGCCTTACGGCCTCCCCTGCTCGGCTTCGCGTGTCGCAGGCGAGAACGGCCCTGCGGCCCGTCGCGCATTCGGCCATGCGGCCTCACCGCGGCGTAGCACCCGGCGTCCCGGTTTGCCCGTCTCGCGAGCAGGTCGCTCCCCGGCCGCTCCGCCGGATTACGCTCCGATCTGTTTTGCGGGGCAAAACGATCCCGCCGCTCCATCCGTCTCCCGCGTCCGGTGGCGCCCTTTGCCTGCTCGCGTCGGGCAAACCTACCGTCAACAACACACACACATGAGTGCGGAAGCATATCCTCCGGATGGCCCCCGAATCAGCCCGCGTCAAGGATCGCAAAACTTTTCGGCGAGGGCGGTGCCAGAGGGGACGTTGATCCAGTGCGCGACGTGGTGCCCGCGGTGAACGATATGCCCTGAAAACTTTTGCGCCCGGCACGCCGGCGGCTGCGCCGTCCCTGACCCGGACAGATTCGGTGAACCGGACATTCGGCCATGCCACCGCACTCACGTGGTGGTTCCCCGAACATCTGGAGACATCAACATGACTTACAAAAACGCGAACGCCTACGAGACCATCGAACTTTTCGGCCTGACGGAGAAAGACGCGGAGCTGCCCATCCCCGAGGATCACGTCCTGACCGACAGCATCGTCCGCGAGACTTTCGAGGCCCTGCTCGGCCAGCTGCGCGGCACCGGTCTCGAGACCGAGATCGAACCGCTCGCGCACGGGCTCGCCACGATCCTGCAGCGCCGCAAGATCGCTCTCGGCAAGGAGCTCGACCGCACCGCCGACAAGATCGGCGCCCTGGCAAAATCCCACGATGGATCGGAGATCGCCGAGACCGCGCTGGAAGAGGCGCAGGCCCGCTTCCTGCAGGTCCGCGAGATCGTCGGGGCCATCGAGGTGATGAGCGAGGCGGCGGCGGAATGCTACGAGGTCGAGACGGGCCACGCCTTCATCCCGGCCGCGGGATCGCGCGCCAGCGCTCGTGCTCAGGAGACCGGGGCCGTGTTTGAGGCCCGGCAGTTGCTGGAACAGCACGATCGCGAGACAGCCGCGAAGTCGAAGGTCGAGGGGGTTCCCCTGATCGTCTCGGGGGCGACCGACTGGACCGATATCGACGTCATCTTCTCGACACTCGACAAGGTTCGCGAGCGCATCCGGCAGAACCGCAACCAGGAGATCTTCCTCTGCCACAAGGGTGGCAAGCACGGGGCCGAGATGATCGCCGCCCGGTGGGCTCGGGCGCGAGGAGTTGCGCAGGCGCGCTTCGATCCGCGTTGGTCCGCACATGGGCGGGCGGCACCCTTCAAGTGCAACGACGAGATGCTGGACGATAAGTTCGCCGCGACCGGGGTCGTGCTCTTCGGCGGCAACGGGGTTGCGCTCAATCTCGGACAGAAGGCGGAGGCGAAAGGCCTGACGGTGATGCGGGTCGCCGATCCGGCGAAGAAGACGGCAGACGCGTGAATGAGAGAGGGTCGCGCGCGGCGCGGCCCTTTCGTCGTTTTCATCTGCCTGCCCGTAAACTGGCGGCCTCCTCCGTACGGTAAGCCAAGTCGCGGTGGAGATATCGGCCTGAGGCCGATCGCGCATTCGGCCATGCGGCCTCACCACGGCGTTGCGCCCGGCATCCCGGTTTGCCCGTCTCGCGAGCACGTCGCTCCCCGGCCGCTCCACCGGATTGCGCTCTGGTCTGTTTTGCGGGGCAAAACGATCCCGCCGCTCCATCCGTCTCCCGCGTCCGGTCGCGCCCCTTGCCTGCTCGTGTCGGGCAAACCTGTCGTCAACCACACACACATGAGTGTGGAAGCATATCCTCCGGATGGCCCCCGAACCCGCCCGCCTTAAGGATCGCAAAACTTTTCAGCCAGGGCGGCGGGGGAGGAGAGGGCGGTCCAGTGTTAGATGACGCGCCTGTGGTGGGCGATGCGCCCGGAAAACTTTTGCGCCCGGCCAGCCGGCGGCTACGCCGTCCCTGACCCGGACAGATTCGGCAACCAGGTATTCGGCCATGCCACCACACTCACGTGGTGGTCCCTCGAACATCTGGAGATGAGATCATGACCAACGAGAACAAGACCGAGGACGACCTTTGCCGACACTGCGACCGCGCAGGCACCACGCAGCCCGGAACGGCCACAGGGAAGGACCATCACGATAATGGCGGCCATGTCGTCCCCTGCGTCGCCTGCGGCAAAGACGCGTTGCGGACCGACTGGGAGACCATCGATGGCGGGAGCGTCAACTTTCACTGGCGGGAGGTCTGTGCGCATTGCGGGCATCTCAGCGAGTCTCTCTTCGCCTGAAGATAGCCTTTCACCGGGCGGCCCCGTCGCCCGGTGATCCCTCTCTCGAAACCTTTCGCGTCACCGACGACTGCGACACCATCCACGAGAGCAGTCCCGCCCGGCCTGGGCCGGGCGGGACTGCTGCGCTATTTAACTGTCCGTGGTCCCTCAGTCAGACGCAAATAACATGATGGTCGGTGGTGATCGGTCACCGGTCATGACGGGCCCCTGCCGGCGGTTGCACCGCCGTCACCGCGCTCGCAGGTTCCGGCCGTGCCGGCCTCCACCCGGAACACGGGGCTCCCTGGACACGCTGAGCGGCATACTCCGCCGGCGGTCTCCTGACGGAGCCAGCCGGCGGGGTTGCCCTCATGCGCGCCAGTAATCCCGCGATCCGCCCGTTCGGGTGCAGATCGCTGGGGCGGGCGCAGCGCAACGACCGCGCCGCCCGATGACGGCGACCCGTCCGGCGGACAACCCTGCTGCCAGACCCGCGGCTGTATCACCGCCCCGGATCGCCAGACCGGCGACGGGGAAGTCGAGTTTGAGGCAGACGATCGCGGTCGTGCCGATCGGGCGGGCGCGGAACATCGCGCCGCCACGTCGGATGAAAGCGGCGCGGACCTGGTCATGTCTGACATAACTCGACAGGACCGATGGCGGCTGAGGAGCGGGGGGCACATCCGGGTCTCCCCTCTTTGCTCATAGATGTGGCTCGCACGGGGTCGGGCGGTCCGTGCCCTCCGCTCACGCTCCGGCAAACACAAATACGGTTTCCACGCGCGGGGCGCGCGGACCCTCCGCATTTGCATTTGCGGACCACCCTTGTCCCCCGTGCCGGGTGATCCCCATCGCAAAAAGGAGAGACCCAAATGACCAACCACTACGTCGCCACCGTTCCCGTCAAGTTTACCGACAACGAAGGTCAGGAGCGCACCCGCTTCCAGCGCGTCGGCGCGATGTTCCGCAACACCCGCAACGGGGACGGCTCGGAGTTCTTCAGCCTCAAACTCGACTTCCCCGTCGCCGTCCAGGAGTTGGTGATGTTCCCGCCGAGCTCCAAGGAGCCGCAGGAGTAATCCTCCCAGGAGGATGGGCCGCCCTAGAGGCGGCCCTTTCCCTGTCTCAGGGAAGGCTGCGCCAAGACCGGGGACCCCTGCCTTCGGCCGGTGTCCCCGATAAGGCGTCAGGACCGTGCACGGTCCTGACGGGGGATTTCAGAGATCGCCTGGAACAGGGCTGCCGGCCAGTCTCAAGGGGGCCATCCGGAATAACAGTCGGGCTGAAGCCCGCCGGTTTTTCCGGCAGAGATTTGGGCCGAGCCAAATCTGGCCTCCCTTGACCCTGTCCGTCAGCCCCGTCGGTGAAGAGATGCGCCGCCCCTCGCTTCCGTTCGAACACATGCGTGTTCGGCCGGAGCTTCGGGCGCGGGCATGACAACGGGTGGCCGAGGTGCGGTTGGAGATGGTCGGTGTTGCTAGGCCCTTCGGGCCGGACCTCGCACCTGCGGTGCTCGGCTTGAAGCGGAATTCAAGGTCGCCTGGGGTGATCTACAATAATATTGCATTGACCGTGACATATAGTTTCGTATGATGAGGGCGACCTTGAATGAAGGTGGCAGGAAATAGGGGGGCTTTCTTCGTATGAGCCGGACCAAGAGACTGACACAGACGGAGCGGGCGGAGATTATCCGTGAGGCCGGAGAAGGTGTGGGGACTTCCGTGCTCGCGCAGCGGTTCGGGGTCACGCCGCGGGCCATCCAGTACACGTTGAAGGCGGACGAAGAACGCCAGCGGGATGCGGCCGTGGCGACGGCCGCGGTGACGGTGAAGCTGACACCAGAAGAGCTCGCTGCGCTCGATGAGGTGCTGTCCGCGGCGGGGATCGAGACCCGCACGGAGGGGGTCCGGCGGCTGATCCAGGCGGCGGGGGGAACCTTCGTTCCGGATGTGCATCTGGCGGCTGAGATGGCGCGTTACCGGGCCTCCCTGCACGAGGTCGGCAACGGCGTCGTGCAGATCGCCAAGCTGATGGCGAAAGCCAACCAGAAGGGGCAGGGACTTGAGGGTGGAGCGATGGTTGAGTTCTCCGAATTGCGCCTCGCCCAGATGCGTGGGCTGGCGCGGTTCATCCTTGATTCCGCAGACGAGATCGATCTGCTGCTGCGTCGCCGCCGGGACGGGATGCAGCTCGCCGCTACTGCCGCTCTGAGGGAGTTTGCCCATGCGGCTGAATGATGCCGTCCATGACGTCACCGGTGAGATCTTCCGGGATGGCTGGAGCCGGATCCGGGGCTCGATGCAGGGGCTGCAGGCGTCCCGGCAGAGGCAGCTCGTGCGGGCGGCGGCGGGGCATCGTGCGGCGGTCTTCAAGGCGATCCGGGGCGGGGGCACGCATACCAAATCTCAGCTCATGAACCAGCTCGATTACCTCACCACCAAGTCCTCGCATATCGTGGACAGCAGCGGGTTCCTGGATGGGAAGACGAGGCTTGAGGGATCGGAGATCAAGGACCTGACGGAGCGGTTCGCCAAGCGCTGGAGTGCGGGGTTCAAGCCCAAGCTCGGACAGACGACGCATATGCTCATGTCCTATCCGATCGGGACCCGGGGCGAGGACGTGCGCGACATCACCGCCAATGTTGCGGAGCGGTTCTTCCAGTCGGACGAGGGGCATTTCGACTACATTATTGCCGTGCATGAGGACCGGGATCACCCGCACGCCCATATAGTATTGAACCGCCGCTCGCAGGAGGGCGAGTTCTTCTTCCTGGGCCGGGACCACCGATTCAACTACGACGATTTCCGCCTCGCCATGGTCGAGGAGGCCGAACGGTTCGGCGTGCGTCTGGAGGCGACGCGGCGGCTGGATCGCGGGGTTGTGCACTACCCGCCCCGGACCAGTGAGGTCTATGCGGCGAAGGACGAGGGGCGGGCCGCGGAGCCACGGCCACGGGTCGGAGCAGACTTGGATCGCGCTCTGGAAGAGATCGCAAACACCCGGATCATCTATCACTCGCTCGCCGCCGAGGCCTCCGCGGACAATCGCGAGGACATCGCCAATGCGCTCTTCCGCTCGGGAGAGCTTCTGGCCAAGGGCGGCAAACTCACATCGGAAGGAGGCGTCTACATGGCAGAGGAGCAATCGTTCGAGGATCTGCGGACCCGCTATGCCGATCAGGTGGCGCGGGTTCAGGGTATGATCGATGCGAAGCCGGAGGCCGAACGGCCGCGGCTCGAGCGCAGCCTCAACGAGATCCAGTCGCGGCTCGCGCATATGCAGCCGCTAGGGCTCAGATCCAGGACATTGGCCGAGAAGCCCTCGGAGGGCGGGGTCTATTCCGAGACGAATATCGATGCGGCCCGGCTCGACCGCTTGCGTGACCCCGAGGTGCGGGCGCAGGTCGATACAGCACTTCGCGGGACCGGCATCAGTCCGTCCGTCGTCGTCGCGCGGATGGAGACGGGCGCGCAGAACGCGGCACTCGAGCGCCAGTGGATCGCGGACGATCTGGCGCGGGTGGCCGAGAGGGACGGTCTCAACCTCGAGCGTCGCGCGGATCTGGAGACGGCGCGCGAGACGCTCAACCGCGCCCATGTCCACCTCGGCGTCGCGCTGGAGCGGGCAGGGGTCTTGCGTGAGGACGGTGTCGTGGAAGATCGCACGGTGATGGAGCGGGTCCATTATCATCGGGACGCCACTGAGGACATGGAGCGCGCGATCCGCCAGGACATGCGTTCGGAAGGTTTGATCGATCAGCAGATCGAAGACCGCGAGTCGGAGATCGCCTCCCGGGCGGAGCGGCGGATCGAGGAGGAGCAGCGCGCCTATCTCGAGGCACATCCGGAACTGCTCGCGCGCCCGGGCGACGTGATCGACCGGTCCGAGCCCTACCGGGAGCGGATCACCGACGAGGCCCGGGCCCGCGAGATCACGCGCGAGGTTGACCGGATCATGGAAGGCCGCGACGCGCGGACGCCCGTTGCGGATGTCGTCACAGACGCGTTCCGCGCGCGCTATCCGGATATGCCGTCGCATCTCGCCCGCGGGCTTGGCGCGACCTATGCGGCCGTCACTGAACTGCGCGACAGCGAGGCCATCGACCAGGTCCGCCGCGAAAACGAGTTGCGGGAGGTGGCGCTCGACCTGCGCGACGGGCGGCTTTCGGACGCGCGTGAGGGGGACGCTGTCGAGGGGGCACCGATCGCCGATCCGGACATCCGGCGGGTCGTCGACCATGAACGGGCCGGCAATCTGCAGTCGCCGTTTCAGGACGACGGTCAGCGACTGGCCTACCGCGACGCCATCGAGCGTGAGCTCGACGCGGCGCAGATCGACCGGCTGCGGGACGGGGATGTCGACGTGCTGAAGTCCCAGATCGAAGACCGTCTCGACCGGCTCTACGCGGCCAAGACCTATCTGCAATCGGATGCGACCACCGCCAACAGCGAGGCGACCCGCGCCTTGGTCGAGGAGATCGCCGACCGCGAGTTCGAGCTCCACCGCGCCGATCTTGTCGATGGTGAGACCGAGCGCGGGGAGACGCACTGATGGGAGGGGTGGGGAAGGGCCGCCTCGCCCTCGGCGTGGCGCTGGTCACATTGGTCGCCATCGCGATCGGCTATGTCATCGCCTCGGCCGTTCTGACGTTCCGGGACCTGGGTTTCCGGGCCGAGATCGATTTCTTCTACATCGCGCAGAACTACCGCGCTATCGGGGCCGCCCGTCCCGAAGACTTCCGCCTGATCAACCTGATCATCGGCGGGGCCGGGGTGGCGGGCCTCATGATGAGCCTTGCGATGTCGGGCTCGGCGCTCACCCGGTTCGGCTATACCCATTGGCAGACCCGACGAGAGATGAAGCGGAACGGCTTCTTCGGCGCGCCCGGCACCGGCTTTGTCATCGGGAAACTGGGCAAGCCCGGGTCACGGGCGCCCTTTCTCTGCTCCCGGACCTTCCCGCATGCGCTGATCGTGGCCCCGACCGGGCGCGGCAAGACCACCGGTTTTGTCATCCCGAACCTCTTGACCTGGCAGGGCTCGGCGGTCGTTCTGGACGTGAAGGGCGAGTGCTTCGAGGCCTCGGCCCGCCACCGGGCGGCACAGGGTGACGCGGTGTTCCGCTTCGCGCCCACGGATTGGGAGGACAGGCGCACGCATCGCTACAACCCACTCTTGCGCATCTACGAGCTCAAAGACCCAGCCCGCCAGCAGATGGAGCTGCAGCTCCTGGCCACACTCTTCCTCCAGAATGACAACGACCGTGTGCAGGGCCTCCTGAAGGGCGGGATCGATCTTTTCGTCGCGGCCGGGCTACTCGCGTTCCAACGCCGCAGGCCGACGCTCGGGGAGATCTACCGCATCGCCGCCTCGGGCGGGCAGAAGCAGAAGGAATATCTCGCGCGCGCCCACGAGGTCCAGAACGCCGCGGCGCGGCTGATATTCACGCGGCTGGCCTCGACCAACAACGACACGCTGACCTCCTATGTCTCGCTCCTGATGACCTCGGGTCTCGATCAGTGGCAGAACCCGGCGATCGATGACGCGACGGCGATCTCAGACTTTGACTTTCGGACAATCCGCAAGAAGCCTTTCAGCGTCTATCTCGTGGTCCAGCCCCTCATGGTGAAACCGCTGGCACCGCTGATCCGGCTCTTCTTCTCAGACCTTCTCTCGGCGCTGCAGGACAATGAGCCGGGTCCGGACGAGCCCTGGCCGGTCATGATCATGCTCGACGAGTTCAACCGGCTCGGAAAGATGCCGATCGTGGCCGAGAGCATCGAAGTGCTGCGCGCCTATCGCGGGCATCTCGCGGTGGTCACACAGACCATCCCGGCCATCGACGAGATCTACGGCGAGAACACGCGGCGCGCCTTGCAGGGCAATGCAGGCATCAAGCTCTACCTCACGCCCTCGGACGAAAAGACCGTCGAGGAGCTGAGCAAGGCTGTCGGCAAGACCACCAAGACCGTGGTCACACGTTCCCGCGCGGTCGGGAAGAACCCGTTCGAGGGCCGCAGCCAGTCCGAGCGGACGGAGGAGGTCGCGCTCCTGCCGGAAGATGAAGCGCGACGTCTGCCGCTTGATGAGATCGTGGTGGTCGTGGACGCGCAGATGCCGGTCCGGGCGAAGCGGGTTGTTTACTACGAGGATCCGTTTTTCAAAGGCATCCACGCGGCGCAGGAGGGCGATCTGCCGTTTCCGACGGGGCCGGTCCCGCCAATGGGGGAGTTGCCCCTGAGTGTCCGGGCGATGCCTTCGGCTCCGCGTGGGTCAGGTCTCTCGGAACGCGATTTCGAGGCCAGGATGGGGCTAACAGAATCCGGAAGCAATGCACCCATTGAGCCCGGTCCGGCTCAAGCGCCTCGGCGCGGTCGTGCCGCAGTCCTCGCGGACGATCAGCGGCAGTTCGAGATGGAGTTCGGGCGGCAAACAGATCTGGAGGTGGAGGCTGCGACAGAAGACGATGTCGTCCGGGTACAGGACGCCGTGAGTGATCTGGAGCGGTTGGAGGCGGAGATGTCCGGTTCGGAGCCATCCGTCGAAGAGGCGGGCGAGAAATTCGGGCTTGGCTGAGCCGCCATGCGGGCGACACGAAAGAATGCCGCGATGGCGTCTTGTGCCCGCGCCCCGGAATCGACCATTGTCACGGGTGAAGAAAGCCAGGGTCGTCGCGCTCTGGTCGAGGGGCTCGCTCAATCGTCGCAGGGTCGATCTCACGCATCGTCAACTGGGCGTTCACCCTACGCGCTGCGGGGCCCGCACGAAACCACTTCGCGGCCGAAGCGAGATTGAAACGCGGACGACGCTGCCCCTTTGCCGGGTTTGAGGCCTCCATCAGAACCTCGATCATTTCATCGATGCGGTAGAGGCCACCCGCAACGGGGAGGGGCATCTTGCGCTGCTGGAGCGCCTGTCGCTTCACCTCGAGCTTCTCGGCGACATCCGCGAGAGACACCAGGTCGGGACGGACCTCGCGCAGGACCGTACCTTGCGGTAGTGCCTTGATCAGCGCCCGCGCCGCTTCAAGGATCGCGCTCTCGGCCTCATCCCCTTCAAGTTCCAGTTCTACACCCAGAAGACCGGCATTGCCGGTGCCCACGAGGGCATCTTCAAAACCCGCCTCGAAGACCGCGTCGGAGAGCGCGAACGCATCGTGCTCCCCGTCGGGGAGCGCAAAGACCAGTTCGAATTCGAATTCTTCAGCCATTGGCATTACCTTCGTCGTTCTTCTGAAGCTTCACGCAGGCCAGGGCCTTCTGTCGGATCCTTTTCGCGAACTGCTGCGGGTTCTTCGGGGTCGACCAGACAGACATCTGACAAAACTCGCCACAGCGGCAATCCTTATCGTTGGCCGGGCATCGGAGGATCCCCCACGCGTGCCCCTTGCCCTCAATAAAGTCCCATCCCAGCTCTTCGAGCTCCTGGATGACGGCCTCGATTTCCTTTGATGTGTGCTTCTTCCTTGGCACCTTAGATACTCCACTCTCTTAAATTGTCAAGTGACAAGTTAGAAATTCAACGAGAACATCGCTGCAATTTACTGCCCGCTACCGGCAATTTTCCATAGGAAGCTTGCCGTCAAATGCTTTGATGTGAGAAGGGGATACAGGATAGACGTCCCAGACAGCAACACCGGCGCCGATGCCGTTGTGCCTGATCCTGTAGCAGTGTGCCGTCTCCAGACGCGGCACGATGCCGCCAATGCAAAACCAATCATGCTGTTTGTCACGGTCCCAGCAGGCAGCAAAGATTTTGTCCGCGGACAGCCTGTTCCGGGTAGACCTGCCTCGTCCGGTCTGCGCTACCGTCTGCCCAACCTGCTCAGCCGTGCCAGTTGCGCAAGCATGTGGGCACCGGTGCCGGATGAGTTGTCTGAAGGTGCAGCCGGCGCGCCACCCGCGGCATTAGGGCGGGTCGGGAGCGCCTGAACGCCGAGAAACTGCCTGGCCCGAAGCGCGGCATATTCGGCACCGGTCGCGCCACCGATGGCGTATCGGTTGTAAACCTGCTGGCTGCCTGCCAGGCCCCGGGCGAAGGCGTAGCTTCCGCCATAGCCTGCCGAGAGCGCAGGCATCATGATGTTTCCGGAGACCGACCGGACGATAAACGGGGTGGCGATGATGAACCCCTTGGCCATGAGGACCATCATGAAGAAAGGCAGGAGGGCGCCGATGTTCGAAGCCCCCTCCGGATCACCAAGTTCGGCGAGCAATGCGCGCGAGACTCCGGTGATGGTCGCGAAAACGCCGGCGATGACGATGGGGTAGATCGCGAAGGAGATCAGCGCCGAGAGCCATCGCGCGAAATAATCCTTGGTCACCTCGAAGAGGGTCAGGAAGATCATCACCGGAGCGATCCCGATCAGAAGCGTGATCATGAGCCTGGAGGCGACAACGATGAAGGCCGCCAGCCCTCCGAGGATCGAGAGCAGGAGAACGCCGAGCGTGTCGAGAAGCGCGCCAGCCATCCAGTTCAGCTCGGAGCCTGCTGCGTTCAGGTAATCCCCAAGCGCGGCTATCAGCTGATCGAATTCCTCGGCGAAGGTCCCCGACGGTCCGGGCGTCCCGCCGCCGACCGACGCGACCAGCGATCCGGCGATGCTGTCTATCCCGTTCAGGATGGCGGATGCGAGTGCGTTGAACTGGACCCAGTTGGTCGCGAATATGCCAATCAGGCCGATCTTCACGGCGAGCCAGAAGGCGGTCCTGCCGTCCATGGACCGGTATTGGTAGATCATGTTGAGACAGACGAGGATGACCACGAGCGTCGTTCCGAGGACCAGCATCGTTCCGACCGTGGCGGCCACGGCCCCGAACTGGGTTTCCGCAGCGGAATCAAGATAGCCTTCGGCCGTTTCCACGAAATACGCGACGACGCTCATGACCCGCTACCAGTTGCCGGCCGCTTCGCAGATCGGCATGGCCTGCTTTCGGAGATCGTTCGCCTGTCGACGATAGTCTGACGTCGCCTCGACCACGCTCCAATAGTCAGCCGCGGAATAGCGATCAAAATAGACCGCTTCAGCGGCCTCCCAAGACGGATACCGGGTGGCGCATGTGCAGCGCTGCGCGTCGACGATGCGTTCCATGCTCTGAAACCTGTAGATTTGCTGGACCAGAAGCCGCTTGTAGGCATCGCGCGCCTCGGTGTTTCGCATCCATTCTGGCTCGGGCGGCTGATCGGGGCAGACATCGGGTTGATTATCGAGCGTCGGTACCAAGTCGCGCTCCGCCGATGCAATGGTGCCCGTCAAAAGAAGAAGTAGGCAGACGAGAGAGGTCGCGCGTTTCATGTCACCGACTCCGCCGGTCGGTCCATGACCTCGCGTTTGAGGAACGCGGTATAGCCATAATCGCCCGCCTCGGCGGAGATCACCTCCCAGCCTTCGGCACCTCGCTCGTTCAGGGTGCTCCGCATCTCTTCATAGTCCTTCTGCTTCTTCACCTTGCAGAACAGGATGTCGTATTCAAACCGCTTCATGTTTCATGCCTCCGCTGAGTTTGGTTCCGGGGAGATAGAATTCGGTGATGCCGCGTTGGCCGTCCTCGCGGCCCGCCTGGATGATCACGTCGATCGAGCTTTCGATGTATTGGACCATGTCCTGATAGGTCATCGGGATCTCGGTCTTGAGCGCCGCGATGGCGAGACGCTGGACGGCGAGCTGCGGGGTTTCAGCATGGAGGGTTGTCATCGAACCGCCATGGCCGGTGTTGATCGCCTCGAGGAAGGTCATGGCCTCCTTGCCCCGCACCTCGCCGAGGATGATCCGGTCGGGCCGCATGCGCAGCGTCGTGGTCAGAAGCACATCGGCGGATTGAAACTCCGCATCGCGGTTGGCGATCAGGGTCACCGCGTTCGGCTGGGCCGGGAGCAGTTCGGCGGCTTCCTCGATGGTGACGATCCGTTCCTCATCGGGAACGTAGGAGAGGATTTTCCGAGCCGCGACGGTCTTGCCGGTCGAGGTGCCGCCGGAGACGATCATGTTGAGCTTGTTCTCGACGCAGAAGCGGATGGCCGCGTAGATGTTACCGGAGGCGACGACCTCGCGCAGCGCGCGGTTTTTCTCCTGTCGCAACTCCTCGAGCTTGCGCTCTTCGCCATAGAGGAAACGTAGCTCGATATGGTCCAGCGGCAGGCTCGAGAAGAACCTGAGCGAGATCGACATGCCGGATAGCACGGCAGGCGGGGTCACGACCTGGGCGCGGATGGGGCGGTCGCGATAGGTGATCGAGACCGAGACGATGGGCTTGTCCTTGCTCATTGTCGTGTTGGCTGAGGAGGCGATCTGGTTGCCAAGATCGCGCACCTCCGTAACCGACAGTCGCTGATCCAGTGCCCGCATGAAGTGATCCCCCTGGAACTCGCCCCAGCAAGAGCCATCCGGGTTGATGCATATCTCGATGACGTCATCGCGGGCGGCGTCCGTCAGCTTATCGAGCGAGGTCTGGAGATAGGAGAGCGACATCTCAGAAGATCTCCAGATCGCGGTCGACCATGACGGTGACGCGCGCGCCTTGATCGACATAGATGACCGGACCGATGGAGAGATATTCGCCGATCACACTGTCGGTGGCGTCCGCCAGATCATCGCCCACATCTTCAAGTACATCCGCGGTGGTCTCATCCTCGACCTGGGCGGCGGCCACACTCGGGGCGGCCGAGATGATTGAGATCAGCGCGGCGGAGCCGAACCGCTCGTCAAAGCGGGTGTCGACGAAGCCGGTGACACCCGATCGGCCCAACTCGTCTCCGCCGAAGGAGCTTATCTGGACGGTCTGGTTGTTTGGCAGGACGATCCGGTCCCAGGCGATGGTGACGCGCTTCTGGGCTATCTCGATGCCGGAGCGGTAGCGCCCGATCAGGCGTGAGCCGCGCGGGATCAGGAGCCGTGAGCCGTCATAGCTGAAGACATCTTCGGAGATAATGGCGCGGGTCTGTCCGGGGAGCGAGCTGTCGAGTGCGGTCTCCATCACGGCCTGGATCATCGTGCCCTGGATGACCGTGTTCGAGGGATTTGCGATGACTTCGGCTTGTGTGATGGCGCTCGGCAACGCGCCGTTCAGCACGAAGTCTGTCACCTCGCCGAAGGTGCGTTCGGTAAGTTCTGTCTCGCCCGCATTGGCGCCGCCCGTTCCGCCGAAGGCGATGACGGAGGAGGAAATCCGCCGTTCCTGGAAGGCACGCTCCTCCTCGGCCCGGCGTTGCAGTTCGGCCAGCCGTCGCGCCTCTTCCTCGCGCCGCAGCCTCTCTTCTTCTCGGGCGCGCAACTCTTCGTCGGTGGGACCGAGCGGTGCGGGTGCCGGCTTGTTGGCCTCCAGCCGCGCGAGGTCGAGGTCCATACGCAGCTGTTGCAGCTCCCGATCTCGTTTGGCGAGTTCGGCCTGGAATTGTTCCTGGGCATTCTCGGAGGCGTCCTGTAGGGCGGCGATCCGTGCGGTCAGCGCATCGATCGCCTCCGCTGCCGCGCTGTCCGCCCCGGCGTCGGTGTCCGGCGCGTTGCGCAGCTCCTCGATCTGGGCCTGGAGCGCGGCGATCTGCGCCAGAAGTTCAGCGTTGGGTTCTGGTTCGACGAGAACGATCTCGGGTTCCGGGGCGGGCGGTGGCACGAAGGGTTCGATCTCTCCGAACCCGTCACCCTCGGTTTGGAACTCGTCCGGTGTGGCCGTCGGCAGGGCGACCTCTTCCCCAGGGCCCGAGAATAGCAAGAGGACCAAGCCGCCCGCCAGGATCAGTCCTGTGAGGAGGAGGGCGAGGAGCGGTGAGCGGCGTTTCGGGGCGGGTCCGAGGCGCGGGTTGCCCCGTTCGAGCGCGGCGAGGCGCTGTTCGAGATCGGCGTTATTGTCACTCATGAGGCGGCCTCCGCGGGCGGCGTCGCCTCGATACAGACCACGTCCTCGCCCAGACGCAGCACCCATTGGCGCCCCACGCCCGAGACCCGGATCACACCGTCTTCGACCGCGCCTGTGTTCACCGTGCGCTCGCGCCCGTTCGTGTACCGGAAGATCGCCGGGACGGGTGCGTTCCGAGGGAAGGCGAAATAGGTGAAGGTGCCGTCGTCCCAGACCCGGGTCGGCGTGAACTCCGTCCGTGCGCTGGCCCCGTAATTGGTGTTCGGTGCGGCGCGCGCGATGGCGCTCGCCGGGCGGCGATTGTCCTCGGGGTAGCGGAACTGCACGACATAGAAGGTAGGGCTCGAGACCTCGTTCACGTTGAAATAATAGCTCCGTCTGTTGGTGTAGACGGTCACATTGGTGTGGACGCCGCGCGCGACGGGTTTAATCGCAAAGGCCCGCCCGCCGGGCACACCGTCGATCTCAAATCCTTCCGTGTCGCCGGCGATGATTGAGCGGATGCTCTCGCTGTCGCCGAACTCGATGGTCGTGACATGGGTCAGGGAAACGTTCAGCCTGTAGACCTGGCCTTCCTGATAGGAGGCGACCCGCACGCGGTGGTCGTTGGGTCCCCCGCGCGGGATCGCCTCGGCTGACGCGTGGGGCGCAAACAGCGAGACCATCAAAAAGGCCGCGAGGAACGCCCGGGCGTGTCCGGTGTGTTTAGCATTGCCAATACCCTGGCGCGTCTGGCGCATTTGGGGCGCTGGCAAGGCGTTCATTGATTTCTTGTTCCGGAAGCGCACTTACTGGTTCTCCAATCTGTCCGAGCGGATCGCGTATTCGACGACGGTGAAGCCAAACGGGTTGGTCCAGACCTGGTCGATGGAGCGGCTCTCTTCCGGGCGGAACTCGAAGAGGAGTGTCGCGGTGAAGAGGCCCGCTTGGACCCCTTGGATCGAGGTCAGGCGCTTGCGAAGCCGCACCGTGGCCCGGTTGTTGCCGATCAGGTTGATACTGAGGATCTCGACGTCCAGACGAGCGTTGGGTCCATAGACGGTCGGGGGATAGTCGGCATTGGCCGAGTTCCAGATCTGGCGCAGTGAGGCCCCTGCTGCACGGTCCGAACGGCGCAACACGCTGCGGATGCGCACGTCATTGTCGAGCTGGTTGTAGACCTCGCGGTCGGTCACGTAGCGGAAGACTTCCGCCTCGATAATGGCGCGGTTCTCGGTGACCGTGGTGGCCCCGACGGAAGCCTCGGGGAGGGCGAAGCCGGTGGCGGGGTCGTAGGGCACCACCACAGGGGGCGGATCGCCATCGAGGACGGCCACGGCGGCCGCGCTGAGGCAGCCCAGGATGCCAAAGCCAAGGCCGAAGAGCCCCAGGCGCTGCCAGAGCCGTTCCCGTCTCAGCGCGCCGTAGACCAGTTCCTCCTCGATGATGGCGGTTTCTTCGTCCAACAATCAGTCCTCAATCCGCATTCAGTTCCGGGAGCGTGAACTCCATGAAGCGTTGTTCTTCAGCGATGGTGGCGGCATCGATCACGCCGCCGGTGCCGTCGCCCACGGTCTGGATCGCTTCGAGCTGCCACATGGCGACGAGCGCGATGGCAAGCTCGGCCGTCACCCGCGTGTTGAGATCGACGCTCTCTTTCAGCTCATCCATGTCGTCGATGAGCCCGACGAGCCGGTCGACACGTTCGAGCGATTGCCCGGCATCCTCGTAGCTGTTCTGGGCCGCGGCCGAGACCAGCGCGCCGGTCGTGGCCTTTGTCGCCACGCGCTCGGCCCCGGGATTGCCGCTGCGGGCCATTTCCGAGAGCGTATCCTCGTCGAAGCCGAGATCGGCCAGCACCCGGTCCATCTGGGTTTCGATCTCGCCGGCGCCGGATCCGGTGAGCCCGGAGAAATCCCCCGTCTTGATCGCTTCAATGGTGGCGATGATATCGCCGAACTCCTGATCCAGGAGACCGTTCAATTCGTCCTCCATCTGTGTCCGGATGATCTCGGGCAGCTCTGCCAGACGCGTCAACGCCTCATATGTTCGTTGTAGCTCGGCGAGCTGCTCCGTGAGCGTTGCAAGCTGTTCGCGGAGCTGCACGAGTTGCTCGTTTTGCAGGATCTCGTCCTCGATCATCTGCCGGAGCTGCTGGATGTTTTGGGCGATGTTCTGGGTGTCCACGACCGGCACGCCCTGGGCCAGGACGGGGGCACTGGTCACGAGAGGCGAGCAAAGCGCAAAGACGCTGGCTAGGGTCAAGGTGCGAAGTGGTGCTGAAATGAACATTCTGCGGGCCATCAATCCAGATCCTCCAATGTGAACTCCATGAATTCGTTCTCGGCCATGCGGGCCGCGGCCTGGGCCAGTTGGGCCGCACTGAGCGGTTGGGTCCGTGCGGCTTTCAGGCGAATGCGCGCGGCCATCAGCCGGACCAGTTCGGCGCGGGCATAGGTGTTGAGCGCCATGCTCTCCTGGATGTCCTGGGTCGCGCCGATCCGGGTGACAATGTCCTGGACGCGCAGGGCGGCCTGCCGGATGGCGGCGGGGGAATTGCTGCCGTAGAAGGCGGCGCCGAACCCGCTGAGCGAGAGATGGGCGTTGGCGAGAAGAGCGGGGTCGATCGTGCCGAGCGCCTCGATGCCGCCGATCCGCGCGAGGTAGAGATTGTAGCGTTCGGGGATGACCGTGACATAGTGTTGGGTCTCCTTGAAGGGCGGTACACCGCCATATTCGAACACCCGGCCAGGCCCGGCGTTATAGGCCGCGAGCGCGTTGACGACGTTGCCGTCGAAGGTGTTGAGCTGCGCCGCGAGAAAGCGCGCGCCGCCTTCGACCTGCAGGTAGGGGCTGTCATAATATTCCGGGTTGATGCCGAGATCGCTCGCGGTGCCCGGCATGATCTGGGTGAGGCCGAAGGCGCCCACGGGCGAGCGTGCACCGATGGAGAAGCGGCTCTCCTGCCAGATGAGCGCCTGCAGGAGGGCGCGCCATTGCACGACGGAAAGACCGGCCCGCCCGACCCCGGGCCGCCCGTGGGTCTCCTGGGCGACCCGGATGATCAGCTGCTCGATGTTTTCTGCCGCATCCCCGAACATACCCGCGCCGCCGGGGTTGGGATCGATATCGCCTGTGCCGTAGACGGATGCGACAGAGCGGTCCGGGTCGCCGCCCTCGAGGTCTGCGACCATGCCCGGAAGGCCCTGACCGCCGAAGCTCGTCTGCGCGTCGAGGATGGCGCGCAGCGTGGCGAGCTGTTCCCGTTCGATCTCGGTCAGCAGTTCTTCGACGGTGAGTTTCTCACGCTGGACGGCGAGGTCTGCGTCCCGGTCGCTCGTCTCCACGATATCGCGGGCCGTCAGCCCGGAATCGTTGGTGGGAACGCCCTGGGCGAGCGCGGCCGCCGGCAGGAGAGCCGCCAGGAGGGTATGTGCGACCCTAGACCTCAACGCCGTCTTCCGCGTTTCCGATGGGTGTGAAGATGCAATCCGGCTCGACCTGATCTAGCGAGGCGCGGAAGGCGAAACAGTTGGCCTGGGGTTCGCGATATTCGGCGCAGGAAGAGAGAACGCCGAGTGCGGCGAGGAGGATGAGGGGTCGGATCATGAGAGCCTCCAGAATTCAGGACGGTCGCGGTAGTCGGGGCCGACGAGGGCCTCGCCCTTCTCCATGCCGCCGAGGATGGTGAGGAGGGGGCCGAGCGCGGAGAGGTCGGCATCGACCACCACGGAGCCGCTGTCGTCGCGGATGAGGGCGAGACGGCTGTCGCTGCCGGTGTTCAGGAGCACGTCGAGCTCTTTCTCGAAGAGGTTCAGCATCGCGTAGTCTGATGCGTGGGCGCGGATGTTGGGGAGCAGGATCTGCGTCGGCACCGCCTCGACGATGGTCTTGCCGGTCCGCGTGCGCTCTAACTGGCTCGCATATTGCGTCATCATCACCGCGACGGTGTTCTGTTTCCGGGCGGTCACCAGCCAGTTCGAGAGCCGTTCGGCAAAGTATGGGTTGTCGAGCGCCTTCCAGGCCTCGTCGATCACGATGATGGTGGGGCGACGGTCCTCGATCTCCCGCTCGATGCGGCGGAAGAGATAGGAGAGCACGGCCATGCGTTCCTTCTCGCTCTCGCTGTCGAGAATGCCGGTCAGGTCAAACCCCACGACATCGCCATCGAGGGAGAAAGTGTCCTCGAGGCTCTGGCCGAAGATCCAGCCATAGCGACCATCCTCGGTCCATTCGAGAAGGCGTTGGTGCAGGTCGCCACTATCGTCGGTCGAGACAAAGAGCGAGGCGAAGTCCTTCCAGTTCCGCAAGGCCGGATTGGTGGCTGTTGCGTTCTGGCGAACCACCTCCTGGATGCGGTTGGTCTGGGCGGGCGTCAGCGGCTTGTCGGAGCGGTAGAGCAGGGAGGCGAGCCAGTCCGAGAGCCAGGCCGTGCCGCGCTCATCGATCTCGGTCCAGAGCGGGTTGAGGCCGGTCGCCTGTCCGGCCTTGATCGAGGCGTAGCGTCCGCCATTGGCACGGACGGCCATCTCCATGCCGAGCCGGTAGTCGAAGACGAAGATGCGCGCGCCGACGCGCCGGGCTTGTGTCATCAGGAAGGCCGAGAGGACGGATTTGCCGGAACCGGGACGGCCCAGGATCAGGGTGTGGCCGCTGGTGGGTTCTTTCTCGGGGCTGCCTTGCTCGTGATAGGAGAAACGATAGGCGCTCTGTTCCGGCGTCGGGAAGAGTGTGATCTCCTGGCCCCAGGGCAGATGGTGTTTTTCCTTGCCGAGTTGTGTCCGGTGCAGCGCCGCGAAATCCGCGAAGTTGCGGTTGGTGACGGCGCTGGCGCGGACGCGTTTCGGCTGGTTGCCAGGATGCTGGCTGAAGTAGTGCGATTTCGCGGCCATCCGCTCGCCGATCATCTTCACGCCCTCGGCGGCCGCGGCGTTCACGATCTCGGCCCCGAGGGTTTGCAACTCCTCGAGGCTGTCGCAGAAGACGGTCACCACCATGTGGTGCTCACCGAAGCTCTGGCGCTTGGCCTCGAGATCGTCATGCGCGATGTCGAGTGCCTCTAGGAGCGAGAGGGCGGCATCCTGGGAGGCCTGCATCTGGCGCTTCTGGCGTTTGATCCGGCCCGCCATCAGGTTCGAATTGATCGGTGTGAAGGAATGGGTAACGATCATGTCGACCGGCAGGTTCAACATGTCGAACATGGTGCAGGTCGTGCCTTCGGCATATTCACCGATGGTGAAGCTCTTGCCGAAGCGGTGGCCGACCACACCGTCCGAGAGTTCGAAGTGATCCTCGAAAAACGTCACGCGAGTATTGGCAACGTTGTAGGCCAGAAACCCGAAGCGGTTTGCGGGATAGAGCGGCAGTTCGCGGCCCGTGTTGAGCGCGCCAAGGAACCCGACCAACTCGCCAGAGGCTGCTGAAAGGATTCGAGGCTTGAGCTCGGCAAGGCCGGAGGTGAAGACGCCGACCGCCTCTTTGAGGCGTCTGATCCGTTTCGCGGTCTCCTCCTTGAACCGCTCCGGTGCGGAACGGTACACGAAACCAAGAAAACTCCTGGGCGGCGGGCGGTGGATGATGGTGAGTGTGAGGGTCTTGTCCCGGAGGCCTGCCGTCGCGAGTTTTGCGCGCCAGGCATCGTCCACCGCCGTCGCGAAGCCGTCCCCCTTGACCGGGAGCAGGTCCGGGGTAATCGACTTCGAGACCTTGTGCACGTAGTAGCTGAACTCGGGGCCCAGCTGCGCGATGATCCGGGCGAAGAGCGCCGTGACCTTGTCGAGGTAGGTATCGTCAGTGGTGTAGCTGTTCACCCCGCTCAGGCGGATGCATTGGAAGAGTTCGTTGACCCGGGTGCGGACTGTCTGATCATCGACGAGGCTGACATAGGGCAGCATATGCGCGAGGCGTTTCTCGCGGGCATACCAGTCCGGCATAAGGGTGCGTTCATCGACGGTCTCGTCCAGGGGTTCACTATGGCGCATAGCTGTCGCCCCCGTGGATGGACCGGTTCCGCGTCGGCGGGGTCTCCTGGAGCGCGGTCATCATCACGTCGATGAAGCGCGGGTCCCAATCCGCCGCTTTCCAGAGAACCGGATAGAGCACCGCCGCGATGCCCAGGACAACCAGGTGCTGCACCCAGACGAAGAGCAGCACAGAGCCGAAGAGCCAGACCATGGCATACATGATCGGCAGGCCGAGCAGCTTGGGCGGGCGTACGAGGCCCAGAAAGAGCGGCGATCGTTCTGCCACGTTCGCCCCCCTCTTACGACCCGAAGACGGCGGCAACGATGGTCGGCGCGGCTGCAACGCCGGCGATGCCCACCAGCACCCAGAGGGCCTGGCGCAGATCGATGATGTTGAAGAACCAGCTGAGGAACACGCCGAGGACCGCGAGGGTGGCGATGACGACGCCAAGCGGCCCGGTCAGCGCGTCCACGATGCCCTGAAGCAAGCTCTGAATCGGGGAGAGATCGATGCTCTGGGCAAGGGCCGGTTCGGCCGCAACGATGAGGAGAGCGGCAAGGGTGATCAGGGATTTCGTCAATGGCTTCATGGGGACGCTCCTTCCAGCCGGTTGAAGACGGCCAGCACCCGCTGGACGTGATTTTGGGTTTCTCGAAACGGTGGAATGCCGGAATGCTCGCGCACGGCGTCGGGTCCGGCATTGTAGGCGGCGAGTGCGAGGCGCGCGTCGCCAAACTCGGCCAGCATCAGAGCGAGGTAACGCGCGGAGCCGTCGAGGTTCTGTTTCCAATCATGGGGGTCGACGGCAAGAGCGCGGGCTGTATCGGGCATCAACTGCCCGAGCCCGACCGCCCCGACATGGGAGACGGCGTGCGGATTGTACGCACTCTCGATCTCGATATTGGCGCGATAGAGGTGGAGCCAGTCCGTGACTGTGATATCCGCCGCACGGAGCCCAGGGTGGCTCGCGTAGCGCAGTCCGGTCTCCTCGATCGCGGCGAGGATATCCGGGCCTGGCGTGAGCGCGCGAGGGGTCGCCGCCGCGACGCGCACCCCTTCACGTCGCTCAGTGCGGCGCTCCTCGCCCAAGATGCGCAACCCGTCTGAGGTCGAGCCAACGCCGACCCCGTCATTGTAGTTGCGCGCGAACCGTTCCTGGGCGCGCGACGGCGAAAGAGAGCCGTCCCCCGACATCACCAGGACCATGTCCGCCGATGCCGGGAAGCTTAGGGAGGAAAAGAAAAAGGCGCTAAGCCCGGCTGGCAGCCATCTCTTCGCTGGAGAGTTTGTGAACCGTCCGCTTGCCCTCTTCCAAGGGCACGTCGGCGTGTGAGAAGCCGATCCCTTGCAAGAAGGAGATGACCCCGGTGACGGTCTTGATTTCGCGGATCTTGATGTCGTTGCGAGAGGTTCGGGTCCGGGCCGTGACCAGAAGTTTCTCGATCCCGTCGTCGCTGACAGCGCGCATGATCCAGACCCCATGCCAGTTGGGGCCTTTCTTGAAGGCGTCTTCCTTGCAGACAACTTCGACGCGATAGCCGCTGGCGACCAGATCGCGGAATCTGGGTTCGGTGACCACATTCGGGGCTTCTTTTTCTAGGTCCATCACCCGGATCACGTTCTCCAATAGGGCGAATGACCAGGCTTCAGGTGTTGAAGCCTAGGCATACGATGATATAGTATTGACGCACAAGATAAACGTTTGATGCGACAAGCGGATTCTTGCTCAATTAACGAATAGACGGTTCCCATGCATTTGATCAAGAAAATAAGGGGGTTGGACGCCCTCAGGTTGTGCGCATCGACCGTGGCACAAGCTATACTTCTGGTCACGTGCCTGCCGGGCCACGCCTTCGCCGCGTCCTGTTCGCCACCGCCCAGGCCCTTCGTGCCGAGCGATTCCGAGGCCGCGCGGGACTATGCAGATCTCATCCGCAGCGACTTTGAACTCTACATCCGGGACATCCAGAGCTACTTTCGGTGCTTGGAGGAGGAGCGCGCCCGGGCGTTCGAAGAGGCGCGCGAGGTGAGCCAGGACTACGGTCGCTTCCTGGAGCTGGTGGACGAGTGATGTAACCGCGACCTTTCCAAAGGGTCGCCGCCTAGTGACATCCGGACGTATCGGCGGCGTGCAATTCGGAGTCTCTATCATCACCTGAACGCCCATTATCCACTTTTTAGATAATCTATAAAGTAGATTAGCCCTGTCACAAGAGGTTTGTGACACGTGGCGAAAACGATCAGGAGTTCGGGACATGAGGCACTCCGCGACGCTTTGATTGCGGCGCGGAAGGCGGCTGGGTTAACGCAGGCCGAGCTCGCTTTGCGTCTCAGATGCCACCAGTCCTTCGTCGCTCGTCTCGAGAGCGGAGAGCGCAGGGTCGACGTAGTTGAGTTGATCGTGCTCGCGCGTGCTCTGCAGATCGATGCGGGTACACTATTGGCCGCTGCCGAGGCGGCGACGGAACTCGATCACCGGATTTAGGACGAGGCGATGGGCTGGTTGCCTCGGGTGGTATGACGAGATCAAGTCCCGCTGGGGCCGAAGGGCAATAATAACAACAGGTTGTTATGGGACGCTTCGATGCACGGTCTCTGGTGCAGGTTTGGGGAAGAGGAAAACGTCTTAGTAGTTCACCTGCTCGAACCCGTAATTGCCCTCATAGTCTCGCCAGTCGACGAAGACCGAGCGGTGATAGATGGAGGGACAATGATCGCCCCATCGTTCCAGGCCGACATGGGCCTCGGGCAACGCCGCGACGGACGAACGAGACCACGAAAAATCGCCCTGGGTTCCATAGAAACCGAGAAGGACGGTTTCGCTCCGATTGCAATCGCTGTCGCGGGATTCGTGTTGGCGCGCGTACCGGACATCGAAGACACGGATCGAGCGGACGAAATTGAATTCTGGTCCACTGATGTCGATGTCGGCGCGGTCCTGGACGCGACGCAAGGCGAACCCGTCAGGTTGCCCTAGAGGGGAGACACCTCGCGACCGCACGACGGCAGGCAGAAGGGCATCAGCGTTCTCGGGATCAGATTCCGCGAGGCTCTGGGGCAGGGGAGAAGCGTTGGAGAAGAGGATGTCAAAGACACGCGGAGTGCGATCGGGTCCGTCTACAGGTTCGAAAGAGGCCCCCATGGGGCATCGCCAGATCTGCAGCGGGGGCTCGACGGGCCAGGGCGTGATCCGGCGGATGAACTCTGCACGCGCCTTTGAGCAGGGCTCTGATGCCGGCCAGCCGCCGGAGAGGCAGAGCAGGATGGCGCAATCGATCGGGTAGGTCTGTGCCGACGCCTTGGTCGAGGCGCCGAAGAGGGAAGCCGCGCTCACAATCGTTGCAAAAGTAAAATGTCGAAGGAAACTGCGCATGACGAGGATCTCAGTCGGCTGATATGCGTATGTTGTGTGCATCAATAGTATACTATTGTAATAAAGTCAATCCAACGCCGTTTGTTTCTCGCCGTTTTCGGTTTAGGGCAGATCTGGTGAGATCGATCACCTGCGTGACAACCTTTCAAGGAGATCTGTGACCGCATCGTTGGCAACTGCCTTCGCGGCAGCGAGCATTTCCTTGCTAAGAGGTGGGTCGATTTGGTCGGCTACGCGCTCGGCGCCGAGCCAGAGTATGGACAGCTCGGATGTGTTCCACTGATAGACCCAGCCAACAGTTTGACCGTAACCATCCGGCGTAGGCCGCGGGGGCCGGCTTCTCTTACGTCTCTGCCCTGGATTTGCGAGGCCTTGGTGCCCATTTCTTGGCGAGCTTATCGAAGCGCTCGATGATGCTGTCGTTCCCGGCATCTTCGGCGTCGAAGTTCCCGCCCGACCAGTGGACCATATCCGCGTGCTGCTCGTGATCGGGATCGGCGAGAGCTTCGAGGAACTCCTCGTAGCCGCAGGCGCCGCCGACGTCCTCGGGCGGGCAGGCCCCGGTGGCCTTCAGCAGCCGTGGATAGGTCATGCCTGGGGCAGCCTCGCCCACCCGTTCGATCCGGATACTGTGGTCCCAGTCATCACCGAAGTCGTAGACATACTGGATCGTCCTGGTGCCGGTCTGGTCGAGCAGCTTTTCCAGGGTGATCTTCTTCGCGTCCATGGGGCCGTCGTAGAACCCGTCCGGGTCGGGCACGCCCCAACCGGCATCCCCCACCCGGAACTCATAGAGATGGGTGTCCGTCCAGCCCATGGCTGCCTGGATGACCTCATGCAGCCGGTCGAGCCTGATCTTCAGCGGCACCTCGATATGGCGCATTGGCTGCGGGTCGACATCGTTCAGAATGATCCGGAGGCGGGCGATCAGAGTCATGCGGCCATCCTTTGTCGCGTCGGGGACCAGTTCCAGGGCAACAGATCCGGCACCCGGGAGGCTGTCGTGCCGGGCAGCCGGGCGAGGACATCGGCGAGCCAGGCCTGAGGATCGACATCGTTCATCTTCGCGGTGACAATCAGGGAATACATGAAGGCTGCGCGTTCACCTCCGCGCTCGGAGCCGGCGAAGAGCCAGGACTTCCGGCCGAGGGCCACGCCGCGCAGCGCCCGCTCGGCGGCGTTGTTCGTCAGGCAGATCCGGCCATCGTCGAGGAAGCGGGTGAACGCGTCCCAGCGGTCTGCCCTGAACATGTATGCGATCGCCTTGGCGACGGGGTTGTGCCTCGACATCGTATCGCGCTCGGCTTGCATCCAGTCGCGCAGGTCCTCGACCAGCGGACGGGACAGCCGTTGCCGGGCCGCGAGCCGTGATGTGGCATCCAGACCGTTGATCTGGCGTTCGATGTCGAAGATGGCATCGATCTTCGTCACTGCCTCCAGCGCCACGGGCGATATGTCATGGGCGGGCTTGCCCTTCCGGACAATCCCCTCGATGTCGGCGAGTTCGAAGAACTTGCGCCGGGCATGGCTCCAGCAGAGCGCGCTGCTCACCGGGCCGGGATCACGGTCGCCGCGATAGAGGTCGTTGTAACCGCCGTAGGCATCGGCCTGCAAAATGCCCTGCCAGCCGGCGAGATGCCGGTTGGGATGGGCCATCTCCCGGTCGCGGGAGAAGTGCAACAGCGCGGCCGGAGGCGCGCCACCCGCGAACGGGCGATCATCGCGGACATAGGTCCAGAGCCGCGCCGTGCGCGTCCCGCCCTTCGCCAGAAGCGGCACCGTCGTGTCATCGCCATGCAGCCGCTCGGCCCCGAGAACATGGGTCCTGATCAGCGCATGGATCGGCGCGAGCGCAGCAGCGCAGGCCCCGACCTGGTCGGCGAGCGTCGAGAGGCTGATCTCGACACCTTCCTTCGCGTAGCGCTCGGCCTGACGGTTCAACGGTTGGTGCTGGCCGAACTTCTCGAAGAGCACCATCGCCAGCAGGTTCGGGCCGGCCCAGCCACGGGGCGTGGGATGGAACGGCGCCGGCGGCTGGCTGATCTTCTCGCAAGCCCGGCAGGTGAACTTCTCACGGACCGTCTGGATCACCTTCCACTGCCGGGGAATGACCTCAAGCGTCTCGGTGACGTCCTCGCCCATCTTCACTATGCGATCCGAGCCGCAGCAGGAACAGGCCGTGGGCGCCGCGATCACCACGCGCTCGCGCGGCAGATGCTCCGGAAACGGCTTCCGCGCCGGACGGCGACGTTTGAGCCCTGCGACGGTCGTGGTCTTCGCCACCTTCTCGGCGGAGATCTCGTCTTCGGTGGCCGCGGCCTCGAGTTCCTCGAGCTGCAATTCCATCTGGTCGATCAGGCGGGCGCGACGTTCCGAGCTGTGGCCGTATTGCTCGCGCCGGAGCTTGGCGATCTCGAGCCGAAGATGCTTGATCATCGCCTCGGAGGTCGAGACCACCGCCCGGGTCTGCGCCAGCTCGCTCTCGGCGGCCTCGGCACGGGCCTCCGACGCCGCGAGCGCGGCACGCAATCTGGCGATCTCGGAAGCGGCATCTGACATGGGCAAAAGCTACCACGCGGCCATCGGAAAGCCCATGCAAATAAGGCCAGTGAGGCTGATTTATCCCGCCTTTGCAGGGCGTTGCGTCCAGCGCGGATTGCGCCAGTCTATCCCCTCCAGGAGATAGCCGAGCTGGGCCGCGGATATCTGCACCGCTTCACCACTTCCGCTGGTCGGCCAGATGAACTTCCCGGCCTCCAGCCGCTTGGTGTAGAGCGACATGCCGACCCCGTCGTGCCAGAGCAGTTTGACCAGGTCGCCCTTGCGCCCGCGAAAGCAGAAGATCTCGCCGGCATGCGGATCGCGCCCGAGCCCCTGCTGCACCGTCAGCGCCAGGGTGTTCATGCCGCGCCGCATGTCGGTGACCCCGCCCGCGATCCACACGCGCACCCCCGCCGGGAAGGCGATCATCGGCCTTCCAGGGCCGGAAGCAGCCGCGCCAACACCTCCGGGTCCACCGACGAAGGGACCAGAAGCCGCCGCCCATTCCTCAGCACGATCTCGAGCTGAACGTCTGGGGTGTCGCGCGGCGCCTCCTGTGCCGTCACGGACACTCCCGCAGGCGCCTTGGTTGAAACCGCCAGCGGGATGAATGAAGGCGGCGTCTCGTTCCCAAGCTCACCGTCGCGATACTGCCGCCGCCATGTCGTCAGCAACGAGCGCGACACACCATGCCGCCGCGCCGTCGCCGAGACCTGGCGATGCCCCAGAAAGCTCTCCTCTACGATCCGGATCTTGTCCGCATCATCCCAGTATCGCCGACGCGGCACGTCCGCGGCAGAGAGAACTTCAATCTCGGGTCTGAACTTATGGTCGGCCATAAGGTCGGACTTAGCACCAACGCCGAAATCCCGTCAGACGGCCTCCACCGGAGGAATACGTTTGACCTTCGGGGCTGCGGATGAGTCGAGCGATCGGAGCCGCTTCTTCCTTGTCAATACTCACTGGTTCTTGATCGCCTTCACTTTGTACAGTTTGTCTGTCAGGTGGGCCGCCGCGCTTGTTTGGCCGCTCAGGGCAAACTCAATCCCATTCCAGTGAAAGAGGCGGCACCGACGGAGCCGATGCCGCCAAGGTTTCGCCCACAGGGAGGTGGTAGAGGGCGAAATCAATGATATCAATGAGTTGCACTTATTCGCATAATCGTTCTTATGTTAATTTCCAGACCCCGCCATCTTGTACCACCCGCGACTCAGACAACAGCTTCTCCAGATGCGCCGCAACGTTTCGTTCTGCGGCCATTGCGATATGTGGGTCGGTTTTCTGGTAGACGGAAGCGGCGATATTCTGGACCGAATCCGGGGTGTGTGAGAGGTGGACGAGGATCTCCGCCTCGCGACGCATGCGGTTGGAAAGCAACCGTTCGACGTAAGGTTGCGGATCCCGGAGGACAGGTCCGTGCCCCGGAAAGTAGATCCTATCGTCGCGCTCAATCAGCCGCTGTAGCTGGGCGCAGTAGTCGTGCATGTTTCCGTCAGGGGGGCTGACGATCGAACTGTTCCAACTCATCACGTGGTCGCCTGTGAAGAGCACTCCGTCAGGTCTCGCGAAACAAAGGTGGTCGCTCGCGTGACCAGGTGTGTGCAGGACGGTAAGACCGGCAATGACCTGTCCGTCCTCCAGAAACCGGTCAGGTCGAAATGCATCGTCAGGGAATGCCCGTGAGGCATAAACAGGTGCGTCTGTCCGTGCTCGCAGGGCTGGGACGACTCCAAAATGATCAGAATGGTGGTGTGTGAGCAAAATCCCGGATGGTTTGGCCCCCAAACTTTCGACGACTGCCTCGAAATGTGCACTGTCTTCTGCTGGGCCGGGGTCGATTATGAACCGACCATCAGGCGTATCAATGATGTAGCTATTTGTTCCATGATAGGTCATCTTTCCGGGATTGTTCGCGACGATCCTCAGAATTCCGGGGGCCACCTCGACTCCCTGCGCGCGGCAAGGCTCCGGCTCTGAAAAAAACATGCCGCTTCTTTTCATTGTGTGCGACCAGGTCCAGGTATTGATTGCGAACAATCCTGTTCGTACAGTTTTGCGCATTGCTCTTGCATGGATCCGGAAACCTCAGGCTGGCGTCCGGTGCCTGTCAAATCCGGCATCGGACCATTTCAACGTATACAGGACCAAGACTGTATCAGACTGAATCAGTCTTGGTCTGGCAGTCACACAGCGCGGCGATTGTGGTAAGCTGTATACAGAACTACAGCAATTGTCGCCTTCGTCAAATCCCCGATCAGGAACGGGTAAAGCCCGGCGTTCAGCAATTTCTCGCCATAACCGACAAAGCCACCCAACCAGAACAGCCCTGCGCAATACATGACTATCGAGCCCAAAAAGACCGCGACAGATGCTCTGAACGCAGGCCGAAGTCCTTCCAGTGCTTGAACAACCCAACCGGCAGCGGCCGCTGCAAGTGCGAAGCCTACCAGGTATCCGCCTGTGGGACCCGCAATATACGCCAGTCCGGCCGGCGCCGGAGGTGTGCCTGCGAACACCGGCAGGCCAAGCAGACCTTCGAAAAGGTATGCCACGACAACAAGACTACTGCGCACCGGCCCCAGGAAAAGGCCCAGACCCAAGACAACCAGGGTTTGTGTAGACATGGGAACCGGGTAGAACGGCACCACGATTTTGGCGGATAGTGTCAGAAGAATTGTGCCGACGAGTATTATCGAGATTTCTCGGGTCAGTCTTGCGACTGATTGGCTTTGAGTGGTTTCCAGATTCATCTTTTTCGTCCTTGTTTCTGTAGATTGTTAATTTTTTGGATAGTAAGCTCACATGCGCTTGGCGACTTCTTCCAACATGACTTCGCTCGCCCCGCCGCCGATGGCCTGCACACGGGCATCGCGTGACATGCGTTCCACCGGTGTTTCGCGCATATAACCCATACCGCCGTGAAACTGGACGCAGTCATAAAGCACGCTGTTCACCAGTTCGCCGCAATAGGCTTTGACCATCGAGACCTCTTTCACGCAGTCACCGCCCGCGGCATCCAGACCGGCGGCGTGATAGACCAGCTGACGTCCCGCAGCGATCCGCGTCTGACAGTCGGCCAGCCGTTGGCGCACGGCCTGCTTGTCCCACAGAACGCCGCCAAAGGCCTTGCGCTGCTTGACATAATCCACGGTCATGTCCAGCGCGGTTTGCGCTTCGGCACAGGCCATCGCACCCAGCACAATGCGTTCGTTCTGGAAGTTCTTCATTACCGAATAGAAACCGCGGTTGACCTCGCCCAAGACGTTTTCGGCCGGGATACGGACATCTTCGAAGATCAGTTCGGCAGTGTCCGAGCACAGCCAGCCGGTCTTGTTCAACGCCCGTCCGACCGAAAAGCCCGGCGTGCCTTTTTCGACCGCAAATATGGTGATCCCGCGCGACCCCTTGGCATCGGGATCGGTCTTGGCACCGACAAAGTAGAGATCGCCATGCACGCCGTTGGTGATGAACATCTTGGTGCCGTTCAGCACCCAATCCGACCCGTCCCGCACTGCGCGGGTGCGCATGCCGGCCACGTCCGAGCCCGCGCCCGGCTCGGTCACGGCGACGGCGGTGATCATTTCGCCCGAGGTGATCGACGGCATCCAGCGCGCCTTCTGTTCGGGCGTGCCGGCGTTTTCCAGATGCGGCGACGCCATGTCGGTGTGGACCAGAACCGTGGCCGAGAACCCGCCGAAGGTGGATCGCCCGACCTCTTCGGCCAGAACCACGCTGGACATCACGTCCAGCCCCGCGCCGCCATACTGTTCGTCATAGCGCATCCCCAGCACGCCGAGATCACCCATCCGGCGCAGCACGTCGCGGGGCACCATGCCCTCCTCTTCCCAGGGCTCGGCCTTGGCGGTCACCTCGGTTTCGATGAAACGGCGAAGCTGGTCGCGGATCATGTTGAGATCTTCGTTGAACAGGCCGGAGGCCGCGGTGATGTTGTCTTGTCTGGTCATGTGTTTTCCTCTGGATCGAGTTTGATAAGTGGGGCGTGCCCGGCAACCGTGTCGCCCGGTGCACAATAGATTTCCGTCACCACGCCCGCGGCCGGCGCGGGCAGGCTTTGCAACAGCTTCATGGCCTCAAGCACCACCAGCGTGTCACCGGCTTTGACGCGGTCGCCGAGTGCGACGCGCACCTCGGCCACGGCGCCGGGCATGGGTGCGGACAACAGGTCAGCGACGCCAGACCCGCTGGTGGCACGTTGCAGATGCTGGTCTTCCAGCGTACGCAGGTCTGTCGCGGTCATTCCAGCAGGGGTTTGCAGGTGCACTCGCCAGTGACTCGGCGCGCGCACGACGTAAGCGATGCGCGAAAACGGAACCCCGTCGATGCGTCCGCTCAGGCGTCCCCCGGTCAGAACGGCACTCTCGACCGTGATGGTCTGGCCGTCCGGCTGTATGGCAGTCAACACCGGCCCGGAGCCGCTCACGCGGATCGGGTCGTCTTTGGTTGTGTCCCAATAGAAGGCCGCGCCGGACTGTCCCGCAGGGGCTGTGAGTCGCCAGGACCCTAGGCTTTCCCAGGGCGACGCGCCCGCCGGCATGAGACGCAGATGCAGCGCCATCGCGGCAAAGGCCATGTCCCGGGGATCAGCGGACGGTTCAGTCCAGCCGCCTGGAAACATCTCGGGCAGGCCCGAGGTATGGTGACGGAACGCCGCAAAATCCGGGTGTGCCAGTAACGCGCGTTGATAGGCCAGGTTCAGGCCGACGCCGCCGACGGCAAAAGCATCGATCGCGGTGATCGCCCGGCGGATCGCCCCGGTCCGATCCGGCGCGTGGACGATCAGCTTGGCAATCATGGAATCGTAGTGGTGGCTGACGACCGAGCCTGCCTCGACCCCGGTATCGAGCCGCACGCCGGCGGGCGGAGCCCAAAGGGTGATCTCGCCCGTTTCGGGGCGGAAATTCTCGGCCGGTTTTTCGGCGGCGACGCGGATTTCGATGGCGTGCCCGTCAAACTGCACATCGCCTTGCGTCAGCGCCAGCCGCTCGCCCCGCGCGATGCGCAACTGCCATTTGACCAGATCGATGCCGGTGATCGCCTCGGTCACGGGGTGTTCCACCTGCAACCGGGTATTCATTTCCAGAAAGTAGTATTCACCGCGCCCGGGGTCATAGAGGTATTCCACCGTCCCGGCGGAGCGATAGCCGATCGCCTGCGCCAACCCCACCGCTGCCGCACGCATGCGGTCGCGCACAGCCTCGGGAAGATCGGCGGCGGGGGCTTCTTCGATCAGCTTTTGGTGGTTGCGTTGCAGCGAACAATCGCGGTCGCCCAGATGCAGCACGGTGCCGTGAGTGTCGCCCAGAACCTGCACTTCGACGTGGCGGGCACGGGGCGCATAGCGTTCGAGGAACACCGCCGGATCGCCGAAGGCGCTCTGCGCTTCGGCCCGGGCAGATGCAATCGCTTCGGGTGCGTCGCCCAGATCGGAGACAAGCCGCATCCCGCGTCCGCCGCCGCCGGCGCTGGCCTTGACCAGAAAGGGGGTGCCAAGCGCCTCGGCCTCTTGTAGCAGGCGCGCGTCGGACTGATCCTCGCCGCGATAGCCGGGCAGGACGGGCACGCCTGCGGCTTCGGCGGCAGCCTTGGCCTCGATCTTGGAGCCCATCCGCGCGATAGCGTCGGGTTCCGGCCCGATGAACACAAGGCCCGCCGCCTCGACCGCCGCCGCGAAACCGGCATTCTCAGACAGAAAACCATATCCCGGGTGCACCGCACCCGCGCCCGTCGCCCGCGCGGCCTCAAGGATGGCCTCGACGTTCAAATAACTGTCTGACGGGGCGGCCCCACCGATGCAGACGGCATGATCGGCCTCGGCCACGAAGGGCGCGTCGCGGTCCGCGTCCGAAAACACCGCTACGCTTTCCAGCCCCAGTTTGCGGCACCCGCGCTGGATGCGCCGGGCAATCTCGCCCCGGTTGGCGATCAGAACGCGGGTGAAGCTCATTTCACCCGCCATGACGGAACGCCCTTGTTGATGAAGCTGTTGATGCCTTCGATACCTTCCTCCGTCTCCCACGCATCGGCCAGCCGGTCGGCGGTGTAGATCATGTTGGTCTCCAGATCGTGGGACGCGACATAGGCGATCAGCGCCTTGGTATCGGCCACGGCACCCGGCGCGGCCTGAAGGTGATCATGCACCACCCGGTTCACCGTGGCGTCCAAGTCGCCCGGCGCGACAACTTCGGTCAACAGACCGATCCGCTCGGCGCGGGCGGTGTCGAACAACGCCCCCGACAGCATGGTCTCACGCGAATGCACCTTGCCGATGCGGGCCACCACGTAAGGCGATATATTCGCGGGCAGAAGGCCCAGCTTGACCTCGGTCAGACCGAAGCGCGCGCCTTCGGCGCCGATGGTGTAGTCGCAGACGGAAATCATGCCGACACCGCCACCGTAAGCCGGGCCGTTGATCCTCCCGATCAAGGGTTTGGGCAGCGTGTCAAGACGGCGCAACAGCCGCGCCAGCGTGGCGCTTTGTGCGACCCTTTCACTACGGGTTTTCTCGACATTAGAGGCGAACCAGTTGAAGTCGCCGCCCGCGCAGAAGCTCTTGCCCGCGCCGGTCAGGACCACAATACGCACATCGTCATCTGCAGCCAGCTTTTCGGCGGCATCGTATAGCTCTGCGATCAATTCGCCATTCAGCGCATTGTGTTTGTCGGGGCGGTTGAGCGTCAGCGTGGCGACGCCGCGCGCATCGGTTTCGACAAGGATCGTGTTGTAGGTATTGGTCAACTTGAAGCCTCACATTCTGAATACAGGCGTATGGCGACCGGCTTCGGGCACCGATGTCACGATGGCCAGGCACAGGCCAAGGATATCGCGGGTTTGCGCGGGTTCGATCAGCCCGTCATCCCAAAGCCGCGAGGTGGCATAATAGGGATCGGACTGTTCACCGTACTGGGCCCGAACCTGCTCCTCGATCAGCTTCATGTCGGCCTCCATCTTGCCCGGGTCGCCCCCTTTCTGGCGTCGCAGTTCCAGCATCACATTTGTGGCGATGTCGGCAGACATGGTGGCCAGTTCCGCCGTGGGCCAGGCAAAGAGAAAATTCGGGGCGAAACCACGTCCGCACATGCCGTAGTTGCCTGCCCCGTATGAGCCGCCCAAGAGGACCGACAGGCGCGGCACCTTGGCAACCGACATGGCATAGACCAGCTTGGCACTGTCTTTGGCAATGCCGCCGCGCTCGGCTTCGGTGCCGACCATGAAGCCCGAGATGTTGTGGAGGAACAAAAGCGGGATGTTGCGTTGATCGCACATCGACACGAATTGCGCGCCCTTGAGCGAACTGTCGGACACAAGCGCCCCATTATTTGCGAGAATGCCCACTCGATAGCCGTGAATCCGCGCGGTGCCGCAGACCAGCGTCTCACCCCATCCGGGCTTGAATTCGCGGAATTCGCCGGCGTCGATCATGCGCAGCAGAACCTCGCGCATGTCATAGGGCTGTTTGCGATCGGCGCTGATGACGCCAAGCAGTTCCTCTGGGTTGCGCGCCGGCGGCGCGCAGGTTGCATCGGGACCCATCGGGCGCGACAGGCCCAGTTCGGATACGATGTCGCGCATCAGAGCAAGCGCATGATACTCGTCCTCGGCCAGATGGTCAGACACACCGGAGACGCGCGAATGCATCTCGGCCCCCCCCAATGTTTCTCCATCAACCTCTTCGTTGATCGCCACCTTGACGATCGAGGGGCCGCCCAGATGGATGCGTGCGTTGCCGCGTACCATGATGACTTCGTCCGACAGGGCCGGGATATAGGCCCCACCGGCCGTGCAGCCTCCAAAGACCGCCGAGATCTGCGGCAGGCCGCTCGCGGACATGTTGGTTTGACGATAAAAGGAATTGCCGAAATGGCGGGCATCGGGGAAAACCCGGTCCTGCTCTGGCAGATAGGCACCGCCGCAATCCACCAGATAGAGGCAGGGCAGCCGGTTCTCGGCTGCGATTTCCTGGGCGCGGATGTGTTTCTGCACGGTTTCGTGATAGAAGGACCCACCCTTCACTGTCGCATCGTTGGCGATCACAACGCAGGGCAGCCCGTGGACGATCCCGATACCGGTCACGATCCCCGCACCGGGCACCTCGCCCCCGTATTGACCGTAGGCGGCAAGCGACGACAGCTCAAGAAACGCAGTGCCCGGATCCACCAGCAGGTCGATCCGTTCGCGGACCAGCAGCTTGCCGCGCTTGCGATGCCGCGCGACCATGTCGGGGCGGCCGCCAGCCGTTGCTTCGGCGATCCGCGCACGCAGCGTTTCGACGCGCTCGCTTTGTGCGGCGTGGTTGCGGGTGTAGGTCTCTGATGCGGCCAGCACCGCTGTTTCAAGACGTGCCATGTAGTCAGGTATCCTGTCTTTGGAGTATCCCGTTGAGGAACACATCGGCATAGGTGCGTGACAACGCATCGGCGCTACCGCGGTCCGGGTCGAACCAATCGAGCGTGGCGTTCAATGTACCGATCAGCATCAGGCGCAGGCGACGGATATCGACGTCTTGCTTCAGCGTGCCATCTTTCTTAAGCTGGGACAGAAGACTGTCCCACTCTGCCTCATAGGCCCTGCGCGTGGGCAAGTTGGCATCCCGGACGGATTGCGGCACCTGCCCGAAAATACGCACATTCGCCGAGGTATAATCGCTCACATCAAGAAGCGCGCGCAAATGCGCCCGGATCGCGGCGCGCAGTACCGTTTCTCCGTCGGCATCCGCCGGCAGGGCGGTGACGGCGTCTCTCATGCTCTCGTGAACGACTTGAATCCCTGCATCAAGAACGGCCGCGACGATCTCGTCCTTGGAACCGAAATGATAGTATATGCTACCCGCCTTGATCCCGGCGGCCTCGGCGATTTTTCGGAGCGAGACGGACCCGTAGCCTTGTTCGCGGAAAAGCCGCGCGGCAATGTCAAGCACCCCGTCCCGTCCGACAGCGCTGCGCGATGTCTCGTTGACTTTGCCCGCCGTGTTTTGTGCCATGGACCTTCGTTTCGCCGCAACGACTAACTAACGCCTGTTAGGTGAATAACGCCAGTGAGTCAATCTCGTGATCGTGCCAGACTAGAGTTTGCGGAAAATTCCGCATGGGCCACCGCCAAGAGGCCGCCCAGACTATAATGTGCTTGCCCGGACCTTGTCATCGGGTCCGGGCAAATGCCTTAGATCACGAAACCGCCGCCGCAGATGATGTGCTGGCCCGAGATGAAGTTCGATTCGGGCGAGCAGAACAGATAGACAGCACCGGCAGCCTCTTCCGGAGTGCCGACCCGGCCCAGCGGGATCATGCGCTCCATCTGGGACAAGAGATCGGGATTCACGCCGACCTTGATCTCTTTTTCCTCGACCTTGATCGTGCTGTCGCCGTCCGCGCTGCCTTCGGTGAGGCGCGTGCGGATCGGGCCGAAGGCGACGGCGTTGACGTTGACCTTGTAGCGGCCCCATTCCTTGGCCATCGTCCGGGTGACCCCGAGGATACCGGCCTTGGCGGCGGAATAGTTGATCTGGCCGGCATTGCCGCCGGTCCCCGCGATGGACGAGATATTTACCACCTTGCGGAACACCTCCTGTCCGGCGGCGGCCTCTTCCTTGGCCTTGGCGCTGATTATCGGCTGGGCAGCGCGCAGGATCCTGAAGGGTGCCGTCAGGTGGACGTCGATGATCGCCTGCCACTGTTCGTCGGACATCTTCTGAACGACGCTATCCCAAGTGTAGCCTGCGTTGTTCACGATGATGTCCAGCCCGCCAAAGCTGTCCACGCCGGTCTTGATGAACCGCTCGGCGAATCCGTCCGCGGTCACGCTGCCGGCACACACCACTGCCTCGGCTCCCATTGCGCGCACCGCCTCGGCGGTTTCATTGGCCGGACCGGCGTCCAGATCGTTGACCACAACCCGTGCCCCTTCCGAGGCCAGTTTGAGTGCGATTTCGCGGCCAATGCCCCGGCCCGAGCCCGAGACCAAGGCAACGCGCCCGTCGAGTTTTCCAGTCATGTTGATTCCTCCCGAAAGGCGCTGTCAGGCTTTTTCATAAAGCGTGGTGACGCAGGCCCCGCCGAGGCCCAGATTGTGCTGAAGCGCCAGTCGCGCGCCATCGACCTGGCGCGCATCTGCCTGACCGCGAAGCTGCTGAACGAGCTCGGTACATTGCGCTAGGCCGGTCGCCCCAAGCGGATGGCCTTTGGACAAAAGACCGCCCGACGGGTTGGTCACGTATTTTCCGCCGTAGGTGTTGTCGCCATCATCAACGAATTTCGCCGCTTCGCCGCGACCGCAAAGGCCAAGCGCCTCATAGGTGATCAGCTCGTTGTGGGCGAAACAGTCGTGCAGTTCGACCACATCCACATCTTCGGGCCCGATGCCCGCCGCCTCGTAGACCTGATCGGCGGCGCGCTTGGCCATCGAAAAGCCGACCACTTCGCGCATGTCATGGGCTTCGAAAGTTTCCGGGCCGTCTGTTGTCATTGCCTGCGCCGCGATCCGAACGGAACTGTCCAGTCCGTGCTTGTCGGCGAATTCCTTGGAACAGATGATCGCCGCCGCCGCGCCACAGGTTGGCGGACAGGCCATGAGTTTGGTCATCACGCCCGGCCACACGACCTGGGCCGCCATGACGTCTTCCGCCGTCACCTCCTGCCGGAACAGGGCCACCGGATTCTTGGCCGCATGGCGGCTGGCCTTGGCGCGGATCTTGGCGAAGGTCTCAAGAGGCGTGCCGAACTCGTCCATGTGCGCCTTGCCCGCACCGCCGAAGTACCGCAGCGCCAGCGGAATCTCGGCGCTGCCAACCAGATCGTCGGTTTCTGCATCGAAAGCCGCAAACGGGCTGACCCGATCATGGAACATCGCACCGATTGCGCCGGGCTGCATCTGTTCGAACCCAAGTGCCAGAGCACATTCAACCGCGCCGCTTTCAACTGCCTGCCGGGCCAGGAACAGGGCGGACGATCCGGTCGAGCAGTTGTTGTTCACATTCAGAACCGGGATGCCTGTCATTCCGACATGGTACAGGGCGCGCTGACCGCAGGTGCTGTCGCCATAGACATAGCCAACATAGGCCTGTTGGACTTTATCATAATCCAACCCCGCGTCTGCCAGAGCGGACCGGGTCGCAGCGGTCGCCATCACATCGTAGCTTTCGGATTTTCCCGGCTTCTGGAACGGGACCATCCCAACGCCTGCAACATAGGCTTTGTCTGTCATTTCTCTCTCTCCCAAGTTCGGTCAGGCCACCCTAATCGGTCCGCCAGCCTATTTTCTACCATTTGTTAGATTTTAAATCCCAACCTTGGGAAGTGTCAATATCGCCAAGCTGTGACGTAGGGAGCTTGCGCTATTTTCTAACTTGTGTTTGTTTTCGGGCCACACGCCCTGATCGGCGGCACAATTGAGGGATTCTGGTCCCGGCGCAACCGCTGACAAGCGTTTAGCACTCAGCTTACGAAAGGTGGTCGGAATGGCATACTGTTATGAGTTCAAGGGTTTTATACCCATCGTGCCCGAGGATACATATGTCCACCCCCAGGCCGTTCTGATCGGAAATGTCATCTTGGGTCATGGATGCTACATCGGCCCCGGAGCAAGCTTGCGGGGCGATTTCGGCAGGATCGTGATCGGGGATGGAGCCAATGTTCAGGACAATTGCATCATCCATTCCTTTCCCGGCCGCGACGCCGTGGTGGAAAGCGACGGCCACATCGGCCATGGCGCGATCCTGCACGGTTGCACAGTGGGCCGGAACGCTCTGGTCGGAATGAATTCCGTCATTATGGATGGTGTAGAGCTTGGGGCGGAATCGATTGTCGGCGCGCAGGCGTTTGTGCGTGGCGAAACCGTGATTCCGCCGCGTTCGATGGTGGTGGGATCGCCGGCAAAGGTGATCCGCGAGGTCAGCGAGAAAGAAATCGCGTGGAAAACGCGCGGCACCGCGGAATACCAGCAACTTGCGCGCGACTGTCTGGCCGGATTGACGCCGGTCGAGCCGCTGAAGGCGGTCGAGGCAAACCGGCCCGGCATGGCGGCCTCTGACGTCGTCTCCATTCAGGAGGCGCGGCGGACATCGTCCTGACCTGTCCGGGAACCGGACCGGTCAGGACTACTTCAGATTCCGAAAGCGCCAGATGGAAGCGCCTTGACGCGGAACGGCACTCCCCGACCCGGTGTGCTGTCCCTCAAGCCTTTACAGACGGAAGATCCCGTAGTGCGGATCGTCGATCGGTGCATTGAGCGAGGCAGAAATCGACATGCCAAGCGCGTTGCGTGTGTCCGCCGGGTCGAGGATGCCGTCGTCCCACAATTCCGAGGTCGAGGTATAAGCCTCGACATCGCGCTTGTATCTTTCCAGCACCGGTTCGCGGATCGCGGCGATTTCTTCTTCGGTCAGCTCTTTGCCTTCGCGCTGAAGCTGCCGGATCTTGACGTCCGCCATGGTATTGGCGGCCTGATCCGCCCCCATCACGCCGATCTCGGCCTGGGGCCACATGAACAGCGTGCGCGCGTCCCAGGCCCGTCCGCACATCCCGTAGTTGCCGGCCCCGTAAGACGCATTGGCGATCACTGTGAACTTCGGCACGACCGAGCCGCCCTGCGCCATCAGCATCTTGGCGCCGTCCTTGGCGATACCGCGTTCTTCGTATTCGCGGCCGACCATGTAGCCGGTGATGTTCTGGAAGAAGACCAGAGGCGTACGGTTCTGATTGCAAAGCTGCATGAAATGCGCCGCCTTGAGCGAACTGTCGTTGAACAGCACCCCGTTGTTGGCAAGGATGCCGACCTTGTAACCCCAGATATGGGCAAAGCCGCACACCATCGTGGTGCCATAGTCCGGCTGGTATTCGTGAAAGCGTGAGCCGTCCACGATCCGGGCCAGAACCTCGCGCATGTCGAACTGGGTTTTCCGGTCCTTTGGAATGATCCCGTAGAGTTCTTTGGGGTCATAGTAAGGCTCTTCATAGGCCGCGGTTTCGATGATCGTTTTCGGCGTGCGCTTCCACTGGCCGACAATCTCGCGGGCCAGTGAAAAGGCGTGTTGTTCGGTCGCGGCGCGATAGTCGCCGGTGCCCGAAACCGAGGTGTGCATGACCGCCCCGCCCAGTTCCTGAACGCCGACCTCCTCGCCGGTGGCCGCCTTGACCAGCGGCGGACCGCCAAGGAAAATCGCCCCCGTGCCTTCGATGATGATGTTGTAGTCGCTCAGCGTCGGCACATAGGCGCCGCCAGCCGTGCAGTGTCCGCCGACCACAGCAATCTGCGGGATATTGGCCTGGCTCAGCTTGACCTGGTTGCGGAACACCCGCCCGCCCAGATACCGGTCGGGAAACACCCCGTGCTGCAGCGGCAGGAAACCGCCCGCGCTGTCGCAGATATGAATGACCGGCAGTCGGTTTTCGAGGGCGACGTCCAGAAGACGCACGATCTTTTTCACGGTATGCGGATACCAGGCACCGCCCTTTACGCTGGCGTCATTGGCATGAATGGCGACCTCGCGGCCCTGCACGATGCCGATTCCAGTTACCACGGCGGCGCCGGGCACCGCCCCGTCATATTCACGACAGGCCGCGAGGGTCGAAAACTCCAGGAACGGCGTGCCGGGGTCCAGCAACAGTTTTAGCCGTTCGCGCACGCCCAGTTTGTTCTGCCGCTCAAGGCGGTCGAAGTCGCGTTGCGGACGTTCGAAGCGCGCCGCGTACTGGCGGGCGTGAAATTCCTTCAGCCGTTCGGACATGGCAGCATAGTTTGCCTTGTAGTCGGCGGCATTGGTGTCGATCAGACTTTCGATCCTGCGCATGGTTACTCCTCTTCCGGGGCCAGCTGGGCGAGAACGGCCTTCAGCCCGAAACTGTCGCCTGTGGCAAATGGCATTTCGGCGACCACCCCGTCGCGCGGCGCGGTCAGGCTGGTCTCCAGCTTCATGCTTTCGATGACAAGAAGCGTCTGTCCTTCCCTGACCGCATCGCCCGGCTTCACCGCGATCAAGACCACAACCCCCGGCATCGGCGCGAGGATGCGGTCGTCGGCGGCACCGCCGTCGCTGGATGCCAAACGCTGGGCCGGATCGATCCGCCCGATCTCATGGGCCCGGCCATTCAGATGCACGAAGGTCGCATCCGGTCCGGCAGCAAGCCGGAGCCCGCGCACCGCGTCCCATGCCCGAAGGACGTAGCCCCCCGGCACACCCGTCGGCTCCAGACTGCAGGGAAGCGCGCCCTCGGGTGTGTGCAGCACGAACCGGCTGCCATCGTGGCCCAACCAGCATTCGATCTCAGCACCGTCGATCTGGAATATCCTGCGCATCAGTTTCTCCACTCGCCCATCTTGCGGTGCATCTCGGGGATCTGCATCACTTCTGCCACCAGTCTTTCGTCCGACAGTGCCGCGGCCGCAATCAACAGGTGGGACACATCCTCGCCCGGAGCGGTCAGCGTCTGGGCCTGCTCGCCCAGGAAGCTGGTCGAAAAGTTGCCTGCGGCAAAGTCAGGATGGGCAAGGATCGCATCCAGGTAACCGGTGTTCGTCGTCACCCCGAGGATGACGTAGTTCCTCACGGCCTGTCGCGCGCGTGCGATGGCCTCGGGACGGTCGGCCCCATGTACGATCAGCTTGGACAGCATCGGATCAAAGTCGGTCGTCACCTTGCCGCCGCTCAGAATGCCGCTGTCCACGCGCACGCCGGGGCCAGAGGGTTCGTCCAGCAGCAGGATATCCCCGATCGCGGGGCGAAAATCGGCCGTCGCGTCCTCGGCACAGATGCGCAGTTCGATAGAGTGTCCGTTCTGTGGAATATCCGCCTGCGCGGTGCTTAGCCCCTCGCCCGCCGCGATACGCAGCTGTTCGGCGACCAGATCGAAGCCGGTCACCATTTCGGTCACCGGATGTTCGACCTGAAGGCGGGTGTTCATCTCCAGGAAATAAAAGGCCCCGTCCTGTGCATAGATGAATTCGACGGTCCCCGCCCCGCGGTATTTGACGGCGCGGGCAATTCCGGCAGCGGTCTCGCAGATCTCATCCCGTTGCTCGGGGGTCAGCGCCGGTGACGGCGTTTCCTCGATAATCTTCTGGAACCGGCGCTGGATCGAACATTCACGTTCCCAGAAATGGACCACGTTGCCCTGTCCGTCGCCCATCACCTGCACCTCGATATGGCGCGGGCGTTCGATATAGCGTTCGACGAAAAGCCGCCCGTCGCCGAAATATCGTTCGCCTTCGCGGCGCGCGGTTTCGATTTCGGTCTCCAGCGTGCTGTCCTCGCGTACGACGCGCATGCCCTTGCCGCCACCGCCGGCCGAGGGCTTGATGAGCAGCGGATAGCCAACGGCGCGGGCGCGTTCGACAAAGCTCGCCGGATCATCATCCTCGATGGCCGAGGGGGCGACGGGAAACCCGCGTTCCTCGACGAAGGCGCGGGCGCGGACCTTGTCCCCCATCAGGTCGATGACCTCGGACGTCGGGCCGACAAAGGTCACTCCGGCTTTTTCCAGCGCCGCGACAAAACCGGCATTCTCTGACAGAAAGCCATAGCCGGGATGAACCGCGTCCGCGCCGATCCCTTTGGCGGCTTCGACGATCTGAGGAATATCGAGATAGGCGGCCACGGGCGTCGGGCCGTCGATCATCACGACCTCATCTGCGATCAGATGCGCCGGCCCCTCTTGCTCGGCGACATGACGCAACACGGCAGTCGCAAGCCCGCGGGCCTTAGCGGTGCGCAACACGCGCGCCGCGATCTCGCCCCGATTGGCGACCAGGAGTTTCGAAATGGTCATGGTGTCGTCCTCTTAGTTCCGGGCCGCGGCATTCAGTCCGTCACGTGCGGCCAGATCGGCTGGCACGGGAATTTCGATATCAAGCAGCATCTGCGCGAACCCTTTGCCCTGCGGGTCTATGCGGACCGAGGCGATGCCGCCACCGCCAAGCGATTCATGCAACAGGAAATTCAGCGAATGGCTTCCAGGCAAGTCGAACCGTTCTACCCTGCCGTCGCAGACATGGGCGAAATAGTCCTTCACCACCTCTTCGCTGAGAGCCGAGCGGATATATGGCAGGTAGTCCGGCTTGCGCGCGAGGATGCCGATATTGGCGATGTCCCCCTTGTCGCCCGAGCGGCCCCAGGCCAAATCGACGAGGCGGACCTTGACAACGTCCGGACCGGGCTCGCGGCTATCTGCGGGCGGTGCGGCAGGCGGATCAAGGTGGACTGGCGTAGTGGCCACGCTCACGGGCACATCCTTGCCGTCGACCTCGACCGCGACGGGGGTTTCGGCCTTGCTCTGAAGGAAGGAAAATAGACGGACCACCGGCTGCACCTTTGGCCGTCCGGCGAAGAACCCGGTCAGACCCTGCGCGGTCGAAATCGCCATCGGTGCGATTTCGCCGGCAAAGATGTTCAGCGCGGCGCGATCGTCATGGACCGCGCCGATCTTGAGCACCACCTCGCGGGTCCGGGCGCGCGCATTTGCGCCATAGGCCGCCTCGGCCCCCAGCACCTCGACGCTGACCTGCCGGAAATCGCCCATGTTGCGGTCGCGGAAAATCCGGCGACAGCGGGTCAGGATCGCCTCGGCCACACGTTCGGCCTTGGCGGGTGCGTCAATCGCGGCCAGTGTCAGGGTAGAGACCGCGCGCCAGCCATCGGCATGGGTCGCCGACACCTTGTAGCTGTCGGTGCGCCCAAGCCCCCTGCCGCCCTTGACCAGCACCCGGTCGGGTCCGACCTGTTCCAGGGTGACCCCGGACCAGTCGCAGATCACGTCGGGCAACAGGTAGGCGCGCGGGTCCCCGATTTCATAGAGCATCTGCTCTCCGACTGACCCGGGCACGACCAGCCCGCCGGTGTCAGGCGTCTTGGTCATGATGAAACTGCCGTCTTCGGACACCTCGACGATGGGCATGCCCATATTGTCCCAACCCGGCACGTCCTGCCAGTCGGTGAAGTTGCCGCCGGTTCCCTGGGGGCCGCATTCGATCAGGTGGCCGGCCAGCGATCCCTGGCTGAGCTTGTCCCAGTCATTGTCGCCCCAGCCGTATTCATGCATCAGGGGACCAAGCGCGACCGCGCTGTCGGCGCAGCGTCCGGTGATCACGATGTCGGCCCCGGCATCCAGCGCGGCAGCGATGGGGCGGGCACCCAGATAGGCATTCATGCTCCAGATATCATCTGGAAATGCGACACCCGAGAACATTTCCGTCTGACCGCTTTTGCGAATTTCATCGGCCCTGGGCAACAGGTCATCGCCCAGCACGACTCCGATGGACAGATCGACCCCGGCCTCGGCGGCGGCTTTGGCAAGCGCATCGCTGCAACCACGCGGGTTCACGCCCCCGGCATTGGCAACGACCTTGATCCCTTTTGCCTTGATATCCGGTAACCAGGGTGCCAGCGCCTTGACGAAATCCGGCGCATAGCCCGACTCGGGCGCTTTGGCGCGGGCCCGCGCCATCAGCGACATTGTCACCTCTGCCAGATAGTCAAACACCAGATAGTCGATCTCGCCCTTTGAGACCAGTTGACCGATCGCTTCCGGCGTATCGCCCCAGAAGCCCGATGCACATCCGATGCGCAGTTTTCGTTCCGACATATGCCTCTCCCTCCCCGCTTGATCAGCGGCCCGTCCATTCAGGTTTGCGCTTCGCAATGAAGGCATCGAAGCCTTCGCGCGCGTCTTCGGTCTGCGCTACTCGCGGTAACAGTGTTTCTGCAAACCGCATCTGCTGCGGATAGGTCATGTCCTCCATCGCGTGACAAGCGTATTTTCCCAGCCGGATCGCGCTCGGCGACTGCGCAGCAATCTGGGCAACCAGTTCTGCAACCTTGTCGTCCAACCCCGCGGCATCTGTCACATAGTTGACCAGATTGAACTGCAGGGCCTCCTCGGCCGTCAGAGGAACGCCGGTGATGAACATCTCCATCAGCCTCCGCCGGGGCAGCACGCGCATCATGGGTGGCACGATCGTCATGGGAAACAGACCCACCTTCACTTCCGGCGTTCCGATGCGGGCATGATCCGCCATCACAGCCAGATCGCAGGCACAGATGATGCCCGCCCCCGCCCCCATCGCGACGCCATTGATGCGCGCGATCGTTGGCTTTCGGCACGCCTGTATCGTCTCGAACAACCTTCCGGCAAAATGATCCGGGTCCGCCGGATCCTGAACAAACGGGCCGCCATCCGCCCCCGCCTTGATGTCGCCCCCGGCACAGAAGGCGCGCTCGCCCTCGCCGGTCAGAACGATCACGCGGCAATCGCTGTCCCTCTCGGCCGCATATATGGCGGCCACGATCCCGTCCGCGACCTCACGGTTGAGGGCATTTCGATTATCAGGACGTCGAATCGTGATACGCACTTCTTTGCCGAGCGCCTGCGATTGAACAACGCTCTCAGTCATTTCCGAAGCTCCCCCCTGCATTCAGGACACCGCGCTTTCTTACGTCAGGTCGTCAAAAGCTTGGCTTGATCTATTTTCTAACATGTGTTTGATTTTGGTCAACACTGCGGACGACATTTTTCGGGAGGATGATATGACCACTCAAAGTGAGGCCATCTCGGCTGATCTGGAAGCCATCAGGGCGAACTATTCTTTGACCGATGAGCAACGTCAGATTGTCGATCACGTGGATCGGGTAGCGCGCGAGGTCCTGCACCCGCTGCAGGCGCGCATGGATGACGAGGAATGGTGGCCCGATGATCTGTTCAAGCAGATGGGCGAGCTGGGCCTGCTGGGGATTACCGCGCCCGAAGAGCTTGGCGGATCGGGGCAGAACGAGTTCACCCAGGCGCTGGTGTCCGAGGTGATTTCGAAGTGGAATCCGGCTGTGGGCCTCTCGCACGGGGCGCATGACAACCTGTGCCTGAACAACCTGCTGCGCAACGGATCCGAAGAGCATGTGAAGAAATACGTGCCGGGCCTTTGCTCGGGCGAGCTGGTTGGTGCTTTGGGCCTGACCGAACCGGGTGCGGGATCCGATGCGCTCGGATCCATGGCCACAACTGCCCGCCGCGACGGTGATGATTATGTCATCAACGGCTCGAAGATTTACATCACCAACGGCCCCATTGCCGATGTGATCCTGCTTTATGCCAAAACCGACAAGTCGAAGGGCGCCAAGGGCATTTCTGCTTTCATCATCGAGACGGACAATCCCGGTTTCAAGGTGGCGCAAAAGCTTGACAAGATGGGCTTTCGCGGCTCGCCAACCGGAGAACTGGTGTTTGAGGATTGCCGCGTACCCGCATCCGCCATGGTTGGACCGGAAAACACCGGCGTTTCGGTGGTAATGAGCGGGTTGGATCTGGAGCGTGCCATGGTTGCCTCAGTCTGCGTTGGCATGGCCGAACGCGCCCTGGAACTAGGGCTGGAATACGCCAAGATTCGCGAACAATTCGGCAAACCGATTGCAAGTTTCCAGATGATGCAGTCGAAACTGGCCGAGATCTACACCGAGGTCGAAACCGCGCGTGCCTTCAGCTATCGGGCGCTGGCCGCCTGTACCGGGTTGCCGAAAGGGGCCGGTGGCCGCGGCGAAATCCACAAGCTGACTGCGGCGGCCTGTCTTTACGCAGGCGAGGCATTCAACAAGGCGGTGACCGAAGCCTGCCATATTCATGGTGGCTCTGGCTACATGCAGGACACCGAGATCAACCGGCTGTTCCGCGCCAACAAATTGTTGGAGATCGGCGCGGGAACAAGCGAAGTCCGCAAGATCATCATTGCCGAAGAACTTTTGCGCGCCTGAGGGGGACGAGACAATGAACAAGCAACTGCGCAACGACACCGCTCTGCCAACACATTTCATGACGGACGAACAGCAGGCCCTGGCCGATCAGGCCGGCAAGTTCTTCATGTCCGAATTCCACCATCTGAATGCGGAAATGGACGATACTGATGACCTGCCGTCTTCGGTTTTCCCCAAGCTGGGCGAAATGGGCTACCTGGGACTGAACGTGCCGCCGGAATTCGGCGGCGCTGGTTTGGATTTTACCTCGGCCTGTATCATCACCGAACAGCTGTCGCGATCCTCTGCGGCCATCGGACTGACCCATGTGGCGCACGACAACCTCTGCGTCAATAATATCTATCGCAACGCCAATGACGAGTTGCGCCGAAAATACCTGCCAGGTCTGTGCGACGGCACGCTGGTGGGAGCCCTGGGTCTGACCGAACCCGGCGCGGGGTCTGATGCGCTTGGCTCGATGCGGACCACGGCCAAAAAGGATGGCGACGACTACATCCTGAACGGCGCCAAAATCTACATCACCAACGGACCGATTGCCGATCTGGTCCTGGTCTATGCCAAGACTTCGCCGGAAAAGGGGGCCAAGGGTATTTCCGCTTTCATCGTGGAAACCGACACGCCCGGTTTCAAGGTGGCGCAGAAGCTCAACAAGATGGGATTCCGCGGCTCGCCGACGGGCGAACTGGTGTTCGAAGATTGCCGCGTTCCGGCCAGAAACATGGTCGGCAAGCTGGATGGCGGCGTTGCCGTTACCATGTCCGGGCTTGATCTGGAACGTGCCATCGTCTGTTTCAACGCTCTGGGCATTGCGCAGCGGGCGCTGGATATTTCCATCGACTACGCCAAGACACGCCAGCAATTCGGCAAACCGATCGCCAGTTTTCAGATGGTTCAGGCGATGCTGGCCGACATGTATACCCAGATCGAGGCGGCGCGCAGCCTGTCCTTGCGCACCGCGGCCATGTGTGAGGGCCTCGAAGAGGGCGAAGGCGGGCGCGGCGAAATCCACAAGCTCACCGCTGCGGCGATCTACAAGGCCGCTGAGGCGACATCCTTCGTGCTGGACAAAGCTGTCCAGATTCACGGCGGCTCGGGTTACATGCGTGATACAGAAGTGAACCGGCTGTACCGGACCGGTCGCGTGCTTGAGGTCGGCGCAGGCACCCAGGAGGTTCGCAAACTCATCATCTCTGGCGAATTGCTGAAGAACTAGGGGCGGAACATGAGCGAAGCGAAATCAAGGCGTTACGCGTCCGATCTCATGGCGGGCCAGGTTGCCCTGGTCACGGGGTCCGGATCTGGAATGGGCCGGGCGACGGCGATCGAAATGGCCTCTTGCGGGGCCAGGCTTGCGCTGTTCGCGCGCCGCGAAGAGCCGCTGGAAGAGACCGCCGAAATGATCCGGGCGGCGGGGGGCGAGGCCTTTGTCGTGCCCGGAGACACCCGCGACGAAGACAGTATCGAAGCTGCGATGGGGCGGATCAAGGACCACTATGGGCAGTTGGATGTTTTGGTGAACAATGCTGGCGGCCAGTATATCGCACCCGCCCGCGATATCACCAACAAGGGCTTCGAAGCCGTGATCCGCAACAACCTGATCGGGTCTTGGCAGATGACCCGGGCAGCGGCGGATCACTTCATGTACGACAACGGTGGATCGGTTGTATTTGTTACCGCCATCTCGGCGCGCACCGCGCTTACCGGCTTTACACACACCGTCGCCGCACGCGCCGGTGTAACGGGCATGATGAAAACGCTGGCCGCCGAATGGGGCGAGTACGGCATCCGGCTGAACTGCGTCGCACCGGGCACGATCAAGACCGATGCGCTTGGCCGCTATCCGATTCCGCCGGAACAGTGGAAAAAGCTGAACCGCTCGGTCCTGAACCGGATGGGGGCGGCCGAGGACATCGCTGGCACGATCATTTTCCTGGCCTCGAAACTTGGCGGTTTCATCACCGGAGAAGACATTTATGTAGACGGCGGTGAGACCCTGCACATGGGTCATGACGCGCGGGACATGATCAACCCCGCGATGTTCGAGAAACGCGAACGGGGAGATGGCAAGAATGAGTAAACACCCAGTCCTTCTGGAGATTTCCGACAGGATCGCCACGGTTACGCTGAACGACCCGGAGCGGCGCAACCCGGTCACCGGAAACGACATGATCGCTGCCCTTCTGGAGACCTTCGCCAAGGTGCAGGCCGATCCTCAGGTCAGCGTGATGATCCTGACCGGGGCCGACCCGGCCTTTTGTGCCGGCGGCGACATCAAGGAGATGAACGATCCCGACAGCGTGTTCCGCAAGGAGCCGCTGGCGGCGGCGCAGAGCTATGTTGATGGGGTGCAGCGGCTGCCGCTTGCGCTCTACAACATGGATATTCCGACCATCGCCGCAGTCAACGGCCCGGCGGTGGGCGCGGGGTGCGACCTGACCATGATGTGCGACATGCGCATCGCGTCGGAAAAAGCAAGGTTCGGCGAAGTGTTTCTGAATCTCGGAATCATTCCGGGCGATGCGGGCAGCTGGTTCCTGTTGCGTCGTCTGGGCCACCAGAAGGCCGCCGATCTGACCTTCTCAGGGCGCATGGTCGAGGCCAAGGAAGCGCTGGAGCTTGGTATGGTGCTTGAACTTGTGCCTCATGAAAAATTGATGGAACGGGCCCGCGAACGGGCCGCCGTCATCGCAGCGAAACCACCGCGTGCGGTGCGCGTCGCCAAGCGTCTGATGCGCAATGCCGAACGGATGGACCTGCCGGATTTCCTGAATTCTGCGGCGGCCTATCAGGCGCTCATGCATCAGACCGAAGACCATCACGAGGCGGTTGCTGCGTTCATCGAGAAACGAAAACCCAACTTCACAGGGCGCTAATGGAAGAATTGCATGTCTGATATCTCCAAAAAGAAAATGGAGCAAATCGCGCAGATGTGGAATGCGCGCGGCAAGGGTCTGATAACGCATATGGCGCTTGAGATCGAAGAGGTCTCGACGGAAGGTGTTCGGGTTCGGATGCCGTTCAATCCGGACTTTTGCGTCGATGCGGAACAATCGCTGCTCCACGGTGGTATCCTGACGGCACTTCTGGACAGTGTCTTTGGACTGGCGAACTTTGTTGCCATCGAAGGCGTCAGTACCATGGCCACTCTTGACCTCAGAGTTGATTACCTGCGCCCGGCCCGTTCGCGCGCGGATGTCATCGTTCAAGCGCATTGTTTTCGCAAGACCCGCCACATCGCCTTCAATTCCGGCAGCGTCTGGTTCGCGGGCCATGAGGATGCTGAAATAGCCAGGGGAACCGCCTCGTTTGCATTGACGCGCGGCGAAACCAGCCTGTTTGACGCAATGACAAAAGGGAAAACCTCGTGATGGACGTGCAAACTGTCAATGCCAATGTTTCCCGGGTGCCGTTCTTCCGATTTCTCAACTTTGAGGTCAGAAGTCTAGACAGTCTCCATGCTGAGGCGGAAATGACCTTTGATGACCGCCATATCGGTAACCCGATCATGGAGTACTACCATGGCGGCATAATCGCGAGTTTTATGGAGGCCACAGCCGCCATCGCGGTACAGCCCGATTTCGCCGACGTTCCGGCCAAGCCGATCAATCTGACCGTCGATTACCTCAGACCCGGTGTGAAGGGACCGCTTTTTGCGCGCGCCAATGTCACGCGCAAAGGCAAGCGGATGGCAAGCGTCAGCGTGCTCAGCTGGCAGACGGATCGGGAAAAGGCGGTTGCCGAAGGGCTGTATCACTTCCTTCTGGTCTGACCGGGGCAACCGCTTTCTGGGCTACCTTGTCCTGTGGACGGGGCCGCCTCCCGGTGACAAATTCCTTCCAGTAACAGATTGATGAGCATGCTGGAGAATTCAGGCAGTGATAGATATCCTTCCACTCCTGCCTTGTTCGGGTCGAACCATTCCACCGTCCAGTTCAAAGCGCCCAACATCACCTGGCGCAAGGGGACGATCTTGATATCCGACCGTATGGCACCGTCGTCCTGAGCTTCACGGAGTATCCGATCCCAGAGTTTTCCATACTCATGGCGAATACCCCTGTGCCTCTCCCTGAAATGATTGGGGAGCACTCCATAGCTTCTGATATTCGCCGAGGTGAATTCGCTTGCCTTGAAGAGGAAATCCAGGTGCGCCCAGATTGCAGTCGCTATCTTGGCGTGATGATCGTACGGGGCATCGAATTTCCGAACGGCGGCTTCGACACCTGATAGCAAGTCCCTCAGTCCGGCGTTTAGAACTTCGTCAACGATCGCTTCTTTGGAGTTGAAATGGTAATAGACGCTGCCCGCTTTCATGTCCGCTTCTTCCGCGATCTTTCTCAGCGTGGTCGCCTTGTAGCCATTGTCCCTCAGAACGCGCGCTGCGGCCTTTAGAATTTCTGCACGGGTCTTAGCCGCCTTGCTGTCGGGATCCGGGATCTTGGCGGGAGTGGCGGGGCACAGCTTCAAGCCTTCGGTATCCGCCTTGCGATGTGGACACATTCCGTCAAGTATCAGCTTACTCATTCGTTCCGCGAGGATGCGCGCCGGATACTTGTCGACATCGTACCATTCTACGGTCCAGTTCATGGCACTCAGGATGAACTGGCGGATCACAGCAGTGGATATGTCGCTTCGAAGGTGGCCGGCGCGTTTGGCGTCATTCAGGAATTTGCCCCAGGCCCCTGCATATGATGCACGCAATTCGCGATGCGGGGCGCGTGTTTCGTCCGACAACATCGGATAGTTCCGAATATTGGCTGACGTGAAGTCGCTGTCGGTCAAGAGATAGCTCAGATGTGTTTCAATCAGCAGTCCGAAAGTCTTGCGAAAATCCTCCGAACTTGTCGGTGCCGACCGAACGATTTCACTGACCGCCTGATATAGTTGACGGACGCCAAGATCGAGAACTTCGCTCAGAATCTGGTCCTTGGATTGAAAATGATAATAAATGCTGCCGGCCTCAATGCCAGCTTCCTGCGCGATGTCGCGCATAGTCGTTGCGTGATAGCCTTCATACCGAAAAAGTCGCGCGGCCGCAGCGAGTATGGCTTCGCGGGTCCTCTCCGACTTGCTTAGATCGTCATTCACTATCCTGGTATCTTCAATCTGTCGTGCCATCCAGTGTCGATACTTGTCGTAGATGAGGCTGTCCATTGCAATTAATCTAACAACTGTTAGATTACATCGGAGAGAGTGTCGAATCAAGCTGTTTTCAAGGTGCAACGGAAGAGGAGGACCTCCACATGCGAGGGTTGAGTGGAAAACGGGTCGTTGTGACCGGCGGTGGGAGCGGCATTGGCCGAGCGGTTTGCGAACGGTTCGGCGCGGAGGGTGCCGAAGTCGCCGTTTTCGATCTGAACAAAGCCGGAGCGGATGAAACCGCCAAACTAATCACTGAATCCGGCGGAAAAGCGACTGCATTTCAGGCGGATATCACCGATCGCGCACAGGTCGACAAGGCCGTCGCCGAGTTCGAATCCGGCGGACCGATTGATGTGCTGGTGAACAACGCGGGCTGGGACGTGATCAAACCGTTCCTCGACACCGATCCCGACCTTTGGAAAAAGGTCATCGACATAAATCTTTACGGTCCGCTGAATATGCATCACGCGGTGCTTCCGGGCATGGTCAAGAACGGCGGCGGCCGTGTGGTCAACATCGCGTCCGACGCCGGACGCGTCGGATCATCCGGCGAAGCCGTGTATTCGGCCTGCAAGGGTGGCATCATCTCGTTCACCAAAACCGTAGCGCGCGAACTGGCGCGTAAAGGTATTCAATTGAATGCGGTCGCCCCCGGCCCGACCGATACGCCGCTGTTCGCTCAGGTTGCCGAGGGCGAGGCCGGTCAAAAGATCGCCGAAGGTCTCAAGCGGGCGATTCCGATGAAGCGTCTTGCGCAGCCGACGGATTACCCTGGCATCATCTGCTTCCTGTCGTCGGACGACGCAGGGTTCATTACCGGCCAGGTGATTTCGGTTTCGGGCGGCTTGTCCATGCACGGTTGAAGCCATGACAGCAGCGCCGGACACCAGGCGTTGCTGCCAAACCGTGCCAAAAGAGTTACCTCCCCGACTGGCCGCGCCTTATGTGCGGCCCTTTTTCATTCTAGAAAGGTTGCGAATGTTTCAGCCAGGCTCTGACATCCAGCGGACAAGCACGCTGACCTCATTTCTGAAGGGCTGCGGCATTGACAGTTACGAGGAACTCGTCCACCGTTCGAATGAAGACCCAGACTGGTTCTGGGGCCGGATCATTGACCATGCCGGGATACGGTTCGCGCGGCCCTTCAGCCGGTTGCGAGATATCTCCGAAGGGCCCGAATCGATCCGGTGGGCCGTCGGGAGTGCTTTGAATCTGACGGAAACCTGTCTTGACGCCCGAATTGCCGATGGCTTGGGCGACAAGGTCGCAATCGACTGGGTCGGCGAAGACGGTAGCCGCCGCCGCTGGACCTATTCCGACCTTGCCGCCGAAGCCTCCCGCGTCGCCTCGGCCCTTGCCGCGCGCGGTGTAAGGCCCGGTCAGGCGGTGGGCATCTATATGCCGATGATCCCCGAAATCGAGGCCGCGCTTCTGGGTATTGCCCGGCTGGGCGCGGTTGCGGTGCCGCTGTTTTCCGGTTTTGCGCCTCATGCCATCGTATCGCGCCTGAACGACGCGGATGCCGTGGCGGTGTTGACGGCGGATGCCACACCCCGGCGAGGCAAGCCGGTCTGGATGGAAGCGACCCTTGCCCAGGCTTTGACCGACGTGCCATCGGTTCATACCGTCATCAGCCTGCGACGGTTCGGCAGTGCGATGACCGATCCCGCCCGCGATCTGGACTGGAGCGAAACAGTGGGCCGCGCCAGTCCGGAGTTTGCCGCCGTTCCCGTCAGTCCCGATGACACCTTTCTCATCGCCTATACATCGGGCACCACCGGGCGGCCCAAGGGTGTCGTGCATACCCATCTGGGCGTGCAGGCCAAGGCCACGGCCGATTTCCTGCTTTGCCTCGACATGAAACGGGATGACCGGCACCTCTGGATGACCGACATGGGGTGGGTCATGGGACCGCTTACCCTTTTGTCGGTGCTCTTGTCCGGTTCGACTCTGGTGCTGGCCGAGGGCGCACCATCAATGCCCGGCGATCCCTTCAGGCTGCTGCGTCTTGCGTCCGAGATGGAGGTCACGCATCTCGGCGTGGCCCCGACCCTGGTACGGCAGTTCATGACGCAGGATACTGAATCTTTGTCGGGCTACGACTTGTCGTCCCTGCGCATCGTCGCCTCGACCGGCGAGCCCTGGACCGAGGATGCCTGGCTCTGGCAGCTCGATCATATCTGTCGCCGCCGCGCCGTGCCGCTGAACATCTCGGGCGGGACCGAGCTTTTTGGCGCGATCCTGACCTCGACCGTGCTGCACGAGCTCAAGCCCGGCGGATTTTCGGCCCAGGCCCTGGGTGTCGGGGCCAAGGTTCTGCGCCAGGACGGCAGCGAAGCCGCACCGGGCGAGGTCGGCGAACTGGTCGTGACCCAGCCGCCTCTGGGTCTGACCCCGGCCATCTGGGGGGACCGCGATCGCTACCTTGAAACCTACTGGTCCACCTTCCCCGGCCTCTGGCGGCACGGCGACTGGGTGCGCTGCGATCCGGACGGGACATGGTATATCCTGGGCCGGTCGGACGACACGCTGAACATCGCCGGCAAACGCATCGGCCCGCCCGAGATCGAGGCGGCCCTGACCGAAACCGGAGAGGTGGTGGACGCCGCTGCCATCGCGGCACCTGATGACATCAAGGGCGTGGCCGTCGTCTGCGTCTGCGTGGCGGCCCCAAATGTGTCGCCGGACGCGGAGCTCGTGAACCGGCTCAAGGATCGTGTCGGAGAGATCGTCTCGAAGCCCTTCCGCCCGCGCGAGATCCACTTTGTCGAAGCGCTGCCCAAGACCCGCAGCATGAAAACCATGCGCCGTGTCGTGCGTGCCGCCTTTCTCGGTGAAGATCCGGGCGATCTGTCGTCGATCAGCAACCCGGAAACCATTCAGCCCATCGCAGACCTGCAAAAGGAAAAGTCATGATCACTGTTTTCGGAGCCACGGGCACGACTGGCGCGCCCCTCGTCGATACGCTTCTGGCAAAAGGCGCGTCCGTGCGCGCTGTCACCAGCGCCCCCTCCAAGTTAGATGCGCTAAGGGCCAAAGGATGCGAGGCGGTCGCAGCGGATTTCACGGACCCTGCCGCGCTGGCGCGGGCCTGTGACGGGGCAGAAAAGATATACCTGGTCACGCCTGCACATCTGAACATGCGCCAGTGGAAGGCGAACGTGATCGAGGCGGCCAAGGCCGCGGGCGTGCGCCATATCGTTTTGGCCACGGGGCTTGGCGCGTCGCCCAAGGCGGGGCTGACCTTTGGAAAGTGGCATTCCGAAACCCAGGAGCTGCTGAAGCAAAGCGGCCTTGACTGGACCTTTGTCCAGCCGACCTATTTCATGCAGAACCTGCTGTGGCAGGCCGGCAACATTGCAAAGGACGCCGTGTACTATGACGATCTGGGCGGCCCAGTGGCCTGGATCGACGCCCGCGACATCGCGGATGTCGCCGCCGAGGCGCTGACCGCTCCGGGTTACGAAGGCAAGGCTCTTGGCCTGACCGGGCCCGAAGCTCTTACCGGAGAAGATATCGCGGCCCTCCTGTCCGGGGTGACCGGGCGCACTGTCACCTGCGTGCCCCTGTCGGCCGAAAATGCCAAGGCGGGCATGGTGGCTGGCGGAATGCAGGACGAGGTCGCTAGAGCCATGGTCGAATTGGCTTCCATCGCGCCCAAGGGCTACCTTGCCGGCATCGAGACCACGGTCAGCGATGTGATGGGACGCCCGGCGCGCCGATTTGCCGATTTCGTCGCCGAGAACCGGGATGCTTTCGTCAAGTAACCTGATGGCGGCGCCGCTTTATCTCGAACTGGCGCCGCCCGAGGAAGCGGCCAAACAGATCGACCATCTGTTCGTGTTCCGCGATACCGGTGTGCTGAGCGGTGGTGGACGCGGGCGGTTCGCAACCGACCTCTTTACCCTTTCGGTAACGCGCGACGACAGCAGCGGGGCGCGTGTATCGCTGGCGCCACCGCGCTCGGGCTTCACTCCCCGCCCAAGGCCATTCCATGGTGTCGTGGCCGGGCTGAGGCTGTCGTCACGACCGAAGCACTTACCCGAATCCGAAGTGCTGGACACGTTGGCCTCAGAACTGGCCCGTGTTCAGACCGGTGACGATGACCTGCCTACGCTCATCGCGGTGCTTGACGGCCTTGCGAGAGACCTGCGCTTTGCCGCACCGCCCGGAGCGTACAGCGACCGGACCGAACGTCGAAAGGTGCGGGCGGATACCGGCGTGTCGCGGCGGCGGCTTGCCGCCTCGCGGCGCTTTCGCCAGGCTCTTGGGCAGCTCGCGTCACAGAGCCTGCCGCTGAGCGATCTGGCGCTGGACGCCGGATATTGCGATCAATCCCATATGTCCGTCGCTTGCCGGATCTTCGCCGGCAAACCGCCCGGCGCGTTGCGCGCTCAGTCCGTTCCGCGTCGTTTTGACCTTTCGCTACAAGATACGCGCCTCAAAGACCGCCTAAGATTGGTCATCGACGAATGAAATCGAAGAGGAAGACCCGCCATGACGCAATTCAAACCGAAAAACCCCGACTATGACGCACGCGTGCGCGACAGTTTCGATCGCCAGAAGGTGATGAACACGTTGGGGATCAGCATTGCCGAGCTATCGCCCGGCCGCATTGTTCTGGAGATGGCACATGAGGATGCCCTGACCCAGCAACATGGGTTTTTGCATGCCGGAATCGTGTCGACCGCGCTGGACAGCGCCTGCGGATACGCAGCCTTTTCGCTGATGCCCGCGGAAGCGGCCGTTTTGACAGTCGAATTCAAGATCAACCTGCTCAACCCGGCGGATGGCGAACGGTTTCGTTTCGTCGCAAACGTGGTGAAACCAGGCAGGACGCTGACCATTTGCGAGGCGCGTGCCTATGCCGTGAAGGGCCAGGATGAAAAGCTCGTGGCAACGATGACCGGAACGCTCATGGCGCTGATCGGGCGGGCGGGGGTCGCGGACTGAGCGCAACCCGGCCGCAGCACATCCGATCCGGGCGGCCGGGCCGATTATTCAGACAGCTGGATCAGCTGTTCCAGCGGCTCGCGACCTCGGCCAACCGTTTCCCGTAGGCGCGCGCGGTATCCAGATCGCCGCCAGCAGGTTCAGACCTGCCAAGCGGTAATGTTAGCCTTTAGCAGTGCGGTCGCCGATTGTCCGTCGTCAGGGTTTTTCGGAGAGCTGAGACTGTATCGTAACGGAGGATCTGCTTCGGTATCTGTTCAAGTTTATGCGGCAGCGGCCTGATGCTGCAACCGTAATTGGAACGGATGGACGCCCACGGTGCCGATGGGCTGCCGTCACGCCGGAGTTTCCAGTCAGGGCTGAGCTGGCGCACCATTCTGGCCAAGCGCGAGAACTTTCGTGCTGCCTTCGCCGGGTTCGACTTTCGGGGAGTTGCGAACTTTGACGACAACGACATTGAGCGCCTACTTGCCGATGAAGGAATTGTTCGCTATCGAGGCAAGATCGAAGCCGTGATCAACAACGCTCGCCGTACTTTCGAGGTCGTCCAAGAGGAAGGCTCCTTCGCCGCATTCATTTGGCTATATGAACCTGCCAAGGACGACGCACTGCCACAAATGCGGTCCAAATCTACAGCGTCCGAGATCCTTTCCAAAGACCTACGAAAGCTTGGCTTCAAATTCGTGGGACCGACCACCGTATATGCATTCTGAACCGTGCCGGGTTTGCCGGAGGCTCCAACTTCTGAGTAGGATGGAGCATCATGAGCAAGACGACGAACAAGTTTTCCCCTGAAGTGCGTGAACGCGCGGTGCGGCTGGTCTTCGATGGCGAGGGGCAGCATGGATCGC